>JBBWZJ010000338.1:0-21741 GCA_039648985.1 Acidobacteriota bacterium
GGTCCGGCGAGCTTCAGAGCCGCCAATCGATCGAGCCAGGGTATGGGGTCCCAGCGGAGGACCGCCGCGAGCAGGTGCACCGGCGAGGGCAGCGCCGGACATCTCAGGACCGAGCGCCGTCCCTGTAGATCGAGGTACGCGATCTCCATCGACGGCTGCATCCGCACGTTCTCGAGTGCGTTAATCCGGCGAAGAAACTCGAGGGTCGCGCGATAGCAGCCGAACAGCACGTGCTGCCCGTTGTCGACGAGCTCTCCGGTGTGCCTGTCGCGGAACGCCGTGGCCCGCCCGCCAAGCTGGGGACGTGCGTCGAGGACGAGCACGCGCGCGCCGCGCTCCGCCAGCAGCGCTGCGGCACTGAGCCCGGCGAAGCCGCCGCCGACAACGACGATGTCGGGTGACGATGCGGTCACGCAGCCACCGGCCGGCCGTCCGGGGCTGACTCGGCGCGGACGATTCGAGACCGTGGAGCGGTCATCGCAGCCCCACGGCAGTGCGGGCCCAGGTGGTGGCCGCAATCAGTGCACGCTCCGGGCGCGGGATCCGTACGACGCGGCTGAAGACGTCGTAGTCGGCGCGCTCGATGCGGTCCAGGATCCGCCGATAGATCGCTCCCATGATCTCGGCGGCCACGAGGCGCCGCGCGTCCCCGCGCGGCAGGCCCGCGGCCGCACGGGCGTAATACTCACGGGCGCGGTCCGCCTGGTGGCGGAGGAGCGCCTTCACCGCCGGCGAGCGCACCCCTCCGCCTGCCGCGGCCGACTCCGCCGCGAGGTCCTGCTCGGTTGCGCCGTAGCGCCTGAGATCCTCGAGAGGGATGTAGAGGCGCCCCTGTGCGAGATCCCCCGGCACGTCCCGCAGGATGTTCGTCAGCTGCAACGCGACACCCAGGTCCGTCGCGTACTGGCGTGTGCGGGGGTCGCCATACCCGAAGATCTCGACGCAGATGAGGCCCACAGCCGAGGCAACCCTGATGCAGTATTCGTACAGGTCAGCAAAGGTGTCGTACCGGCGATGCCCGAGATCCATCTCGACCCCTTCAATCAGCGCGTCGAATGCGGTGCGCGGGAGGTCGAATTGCCCGATGAGGGGCATGAGCGCCCGTCCCTGCGGTGTCTGAGGCGACCCGCCCTCGAACGCTGCCGCGAGCTCGCCGCGCCATCGGGCCAGCTCGCCGGCTGCCCTCTCCGGAGCGTTGCCGTGGGCATCCACCGCGTCGTCGACCGCACGGCAGAAATCCCAGACCGCGACAATCGCGCGTCGCTTGGCGGCCGGGAGCACGAGGAACGAGTAGTAGAAGTTTGTGTCGCGCGCCACTAGGACCGCCCGCTCGTTCCGGCGCGGCTCGTTGCCGACCTGCCGGGGCCCGCCGACCACACCAGGGCACGGCAGAGCAACGGGATGGCGTCAGCAGATCGAAGAGCGGGGCGGTGGTGGAACATGTCGAACCCGGCGGCCTCCAGCCGATCGAGGATCGACGAAGCGCCAAGCCATGTGAGGCGGAGCTCCCACTTGAGTCGACCGCGAACGCCGTCACACACCGGCCGCCCCGCATCGAAAAGCGCACGCGTTCGCGCCGTCACCGTCGTAAGCGTCGTCTGCCACTCGGGAGTGATCCGTCCCGCGTCGAGATCGACGTCCCTGGCGTGGCCGCGGTCCCTCTCCTCGAGCGGGACGTACAACCGTCCGCGACGCCAGTCCACCGCGAGGTCCTGCCAGAAGTTCGTCAGCTGTAGCGCAGTGCAGAACGCATCCGACTGCGCATCGAGCGTGGCGTCGTCGTAGCCACCGATCCGGAGCACGAGCCGGCCCACGGGGTTTGCCGACCTGCGGCAGTAATCGAGCAGGTCGGTCCACGTGCTGTACCGCGTTGTCGTCACGTCCTGTCTGAACGCGCTGAGGAGATCGGTGAGCAGCGGCAGCGGCAGACCGCAGCTGCGGATCGTGCTCGCGAGCGCGCGGAAGATGTGTTCTGCGCCCAGTTGTTCGGGAACAGGGATGCTGAAGTCGTCGCGCAGGCGCCGCTCCCAGGCGTCCAGGAGCCGGAGCCGCTCGGCGCTGTCCAACCCCGGTTCATCCGCGAAATCATCGGCACGACGCGCAAACGCGTAGACGGCGGCGACATGCGGCCGCATCGACGAGGGCAGCAGCCGCGAGGCGACGGGAAAGTTCTCGTAGTGTTCCCGCGCGACCCGCTCGCAGTACGCATACGCGGCGCGGTCAGCTGGCGACAAATGTATCAGCCGGCCCGGCACCCGCCCCGGCTCCTCGATACGGTCCGATCCAGCCGACCGTCACCATTCGATTTCGCCGTCTCCCGCGCGGCGGTTTGCGGCACGCGCCATGACGAACAGCAGGTCGGAGAGGCGGTTCATGTACCCCAGGAGCGCTGGTTCGACTGCCTCGACGCCGAGGCTGACGATGCTGCGCTCCGCACGGCGGCAGATGGTTCGAGCGACGTGCAGGGCGGCTCCCGTGCGCGCGCCGCCGGCAAGGATGAATCGGCGCAGCGGCGGCAGTTCCGCCTCGAGCAGGTCTATCCATGCCTCGAGCCGGCTGATATCCTCGTGCGTCACGGCGGCCTTCGTGACGCGATCCGCGATCTTCTTCGCGGGATCGGCAAGGCGGGCGCCCAGGGCGAACAGGTCGCGCTGAATCTGCTCGATCATGCCGGCCAGCTGCGCGTCCGCGGTCGCCTCGCTGCGCGCGAGACCCAGCCAGGCATTCAGCTCGTCCACGTCGCCGTACGACCCGACGCGCGGGTCCGACTTGAGGACACGGGTGCCGTCGAACAGGCCGGTGCCGCCCGCGTCACCGGTCTTAGTGTAGATTTTCACGCTCTGATTATGGCCGCAGAAAAATACGGACGCATACGGAAAAGCACGGCGAAGCGGCGGCCCGCGACTCCCGCGGCGGCCTTGCCGCTGCCGGCCCCGAGGCGTCTCTTCCGCCGTCGCCTGCTGGAGTGGTACCGCCGCAACGGGCGCGACTTACCGTGGCGCCTCACGCGCGACCCTTACAGCATTCTGGTGTCCGAAGTGATGCTGCAGCAGACGCAGGTGGACCGCGTGCTGCCGAAGTACGCCGAGTGGCTGGAGAAGTATCCGACGCTGCAGGCGCTCGCGTCGGCCCCTGAAGACGACGTGACCGCCACATGGCGGCCGCTCGGCTACAACATCCGGCCCAGGCGGCTGCACGCGATCGCGCGCGAGTCGGTCGATCGATACGGCGGGGCGTTGCCGGACGACGAGGCGACCCTGCGGTCGTTTAAGGGGATTGGCGCCTACACGGCCGGCGCCGTCCTGAGCTTCGCCTTCGGCCAGCGCGCGGCCATCCTCGACACGAACGTCGCACGGGTGCTGTTCCGCGTGTTCGTCGGGCGCGGAGACCCGAAGGGCCATGCGATGCGGCGGCACCTCTGGGCGGTCTCCCGCACGGTTCTGCCGATGCGGCACGTGTTCGATTTCAACCAGGCGCTGATGGACTTCGGCGCGACCCTCTGCACGGCGCGGAAGCCGAAGTGTCCGACCTGCCCGATGCGCACCTCGTGCGCCTTTCTCGCGCTCGCACCCGGCGCACCGCGTCAGGCCTCATGACGCGCAGCACCGGCGCTCCGGTGATCGTCGTGACGGCGGCGGTCGTCGAACATGAGGATCGGTTTCTCGTCACCCGTCGTCCCCGCGGCGTGCATCTCGAAGGACTCTGGGAATTTCCCGGCGGCAAGTGCGAAGCCGGCGAGGGGCTGTCCGCGTGCCTGGAGCGCGAAATCCGCGAAGAGCTGGGCACGGCAGTCACCGTCGGACGCGAGCTGTTCAACACCTCGCATCCGTACCCGGACCGGACTGTGGAGCTTCATTTTTTCGCGTGCGGGCTGCAGGGCGATCCGCGGCCGCTGCTTGGACAGGAGATTCGGTGGGTGACACGCGACGAACTCGGGAGCCTCGAGTTCCCGCCTGCGGACGGCGAACTGATCGAGAGGTTGAGCAGGCCGACTCGCGAGAGAGGGTGACCCGCGACCGGGCCACCCTCGCGGCAATCAGTGCTTCTTCAGCGTCTCGATGCCGCTGACCGGGCCGAGACAGGTCGTCCCCTGGTAGGGGACGACGATGGAGTCGGTCCCGATCGTTGCCGTGCCGGTCAGCGAGATCGCACAGGACGTCAGCCCTGGAGCCGTCGCGTTCCCCGCCGCGGTCCACGCGATCGCGGCCGCCGAGGTGAAGGATCCCTGGGCTGTGCCGGTCAGCTTGAGGTCGTTCGCGCACGTTGCCGTAAATGCCCCCTTCGCGGACGTGGCAGTCTGCTCGCTGACGTTCCACTTGAAATCCGTGCAGCTGCTGGGAGTGGGAATGAGTGACGAGGAGGTCCAGCTGCCGAGCAGGGAGTTGTTGCCCCCGGCCGACGGGGACGTGAGCGAGCTTTCGCGTTCCAGGCTCGTACAGCCGGCGCCTGCCAGCGCGGTGATCGTGAAAAAGGCGAGAGCCAGTCGGTTCTTCATGTTTGGCCGTCCAGGATCGGTATCGGGCGGGCTCCGCCCGGGGAGTCGTCGCAGGGATGGGGAAGTATAACATCCGGCGCGGCCCTCAGGTCCCGGAGTGCGGTTGAGCTGATGGGGGCAGCGGGCGTGCGCGCCCCTCGACAAAATCCTGCAGGGCATCGCGCGTGCTCACGAATGCAAGATCCGCCCACGGGATCTCGTCACGCGCAAAGAGTCGGGCTTCGAGCGACTCGTCGTCCACGCGCAGCTCACCGCCAAGTATCGACGCGGTATAGACAATGATGATGATCGGCCGGCCGGGATAAGAGTAGATGTTGACAAGTCCGTCGAGGCGGATCTCGAGCCCCGCCTCCTCCCGCGTTTCGCGCAGAGCCGCGTCGGTCACCGTCTCGCCGCGGTCAACGTAGCCGCCCGGGAACACCCACAGGCCGTAGCCCGGTTCGATCGCGCGGCGCACCAGCACGATCCGTCCGTCGGCCGCTGTGATGATCGTGCCGACCGCGACCTTCGGGTCCAGATAGAACACGAAGCTGCAGCCGCCGCAGACGAGACGCACGGGGTCGCCGGACTTGAGCAGCCGCGACTCCAGCAGTCCGCCGCACATCGGGCAGTGTCGATACGGCGCCTCGGCGGGGGGCACGGCTGATTGTCCCGCATATAATTCGCATATGTCGATTTTGAAGATCGCGCGCATGGGGCATCCCGTGCTGCGCGCGAAGGCCCGCGCCCTTCATCCTTCGGAAATCCGGAGTCCGAAAATCCAGCAGCTGATCGACGACATGTTCGAGACGATGAAGGAGTACCAGGGCGTGGGGCTGGCGGCGCCGCAGGTGCACGAGAGCCTGCGCGTCTTCGTGGCGGGCTTCCCGCCCGTCGTTCGCGACGACGACGACGATGCGCGTGATGAGGACGAGGACGAGGAAGACGTCCCGCTCATGGCGATCATCAACCCGGAGATCGAGGTCGTCACGCGCGAGGTCGTCGAAGACTGGGAAGGGTGCCTGAGCATTCCGGACATCCGCGGCCGCGTCCCACGCGCGCGGCAGATCAGCGTCCGTGCGTACGACCGGGCCGGCAAGAAGATCGAAATCCAGGCCTCGGGATTCACGTCACGAGTGATTCAGCACGAGACCGATCACCTCGACGGCGTGCTCTTCTTCGATCGGATGAAGAACTTCCAGTCGCTGACCTTCCTGGACGAGTACGGCCGCTACTGGGGACGTAAGGGGGACTGACTCGGGATCCGGGGCTCGGCTTCGCACCCTTACCCGCCCTCCCTCCTCCGTTCGAGCGCCCGCTCCGAGTTGAGCCGCTCCAGTTCGACGGTGGAGTGATCCACGAACTTCATCGCGGCCGCGACCGCCTGATGACCCGCCTGATTCGCGATGAGCGTGTGCATCTGCTGGCAGACGCGGCGATAGGCCGGGTGCCCCTGTGGCGCGGTCCTGAGCTCGAGCAGGTGCATCGCTTCGCGTGCGTTCATGTCCATGTAGAACCGCACCCGGTAGGCCATTGCGACCGCGTACGGCGCGACAGACTCGAGCCCGGCGGCCACGATGGCGTCGTGCAGGTCCGCCGATGCGTCCATCGTCCGGTTCCAGTCGTCGCGCGCCGAGGCTTCCGCGATGGCCTCAGGCTCGGTGTACCCGTGCCGCGTCGTGAGCGGCTGCCATTCGAGGGTGAGCAGCCGGTGGCGCTGCAGGTCGCGAAAGGCGCCGTAGTCCGTCAGCACGTCGAAGCGGTAGGCGGTGCGTTCGAACGCCCGTCCGGGGCGGTGGCGTCGGTTCGTGCGATCGCCCGTGTAAGCCCGGAGCACGGCGAGCCGCTCGTCGCTGGTCATTCGCCGCGCGATCGCGAGCAGCTGGCCGTCAGGCAGGTTCGATGCGGAATAGAGCGCCGCGGCGACGAGCTTGCATTCGCCGTCCGGATCGAAATCCGTCAGCGTGACCTCGGGGCGGGGTTCGGGCTCTGCCGCGCCGAACCTGGCCGCGATGTCGTCCATGCCCTCCCGGGTCGATGTGAAATATTCGGTCCATCGGCCGCCCCGATCGGGTTGATCCACGCGGGTCAGGAACGCAGGGATGACCTTGCGGAGCTCCGTCAGCATCTCGTCCGCACAGTCGCGCACTTCGGCGAGCGCGCTGCCCCGCATGCGCAGCAGCAGCGACTCGAACGCCTGGCCGGTTCCGTAGATCCCGACGTTCGACTGGGTTGCGGCAGGCAGCAGGCCCCGCAGCGTATCGAGGGCCTTGGCGCGGATCGCGGCCCGGTGCACACCGTCGGAGTCCCCGGGCGCCTTCGGATAGCGGCGCTCGAAATGCGCCTGGAGCGCCGGGATCCACCGCGCGTACCGCTCGAAGGCGTCGTCCATCGTCCGCACGTAGCGGTCGCGCAACGGACCGGGCTCGATCTCGTCCGGGACGTGATACCGCCACCGGCCGTGCAGCCGGTCGGTGTACGGCACGTAGCGCGTCGACTGTTCGAGGTACGCCATCAGACGGCCCCACTCGAGGACTTTCGTGAGGATGTTCGACGCGTACTCGCAGGCGATGTGCGCGCCGCCGAGTTGCGCCACCGAATCGTCTCCGTAGTCCGAGAAGACCCTCGCGTACAATTTTTCCGCCCGCGCGACAGCCGCGCCCCCTTCGGCGACAGCTCCGCCGGCAGCAGGCGTCGCGTCGGTCACCTGCTCCGAGAACTCATCGAGAAAGAGGCGCCGGAGCGATTTGGCTGAACGCGAGTACCTCGCGAAGAGCGCGCCCTTGACGGTTTCGGGCAGGTTCGTCAGGGCGAATACGTGGCCATCGAGGTTCGTGAAATACGGAGCGAGACGCGCGCGCTCCTCTGGGGTGAAGGCTTCTGCGGGCACGCGCCGGATTGTAGCTTGATAATACGGGTGGATGAGAGTCGTGCCGGCCCGAAACGCGTCACCGTGGACCGGTCAGACCGGCAACAACACATTCCTGCTGCGCGGGCCGATTCCGACGCTCGTCGACGCCGGAGTCGGCGACCGGGATCATCTCGACGAGATCGCGTCCGCGCTGGACGGCGTCGCGCTGGAACTGGTTTTGATTACGCACGGACACGCCGATCACGCATCAGGTGTCCCGGCGTTGATGTCGCGATGGCCTGGTATTCGAGTGCTGCAGCACCCCGGCTTCGGCGCCCGTGCGATTCGCGCCGGCGACACCGCCCTGCTGCCGATTCACACACCAGGGCACGCGCCCGACCACACGTGCTTCTTCGACGTAACGTCGCGCGACATGTATTCCGGAGACCTCGTGCGTGTGGGAGGAACCGTCGTCATTCCAGCAAGCCGAGGCGGGAATCTGAAGGACTACCTGGATTCACTGCTGCGCGTGCGCGCGCTCGACCCGCGCCGCCTGCTCCCCGGGCACGGACCGATCATCGACGACCCGCTGTCGGTCATCGATGAATACCTGAGCCATCGCCGGATGCGGCAGGATCAGATCCTGGCCGTGCTCCGCGCCGGCCCGGCGACCGTCGCGGAGATCACTGCGGCGCTCTACCCACGTCTGGCAACCGATCTCACGGCCGCCGCCGCGGACACCGTGCTGGCCCACCTCCAGCATCTGGAACAGACAGGCCATGCGACCCGCAGCGGCGTCACCTGGCGCGCCCGGTGAACCCCTTCGGCGGGCTCGCGGGCCGCGCGCGTCTGGCCATGTGCGGCGCCGCATCGCGGCACACGTGCCGGAGCTCCTGCAGATACGCGACGAACCGCCGGCTCCCTTCGGCGCTCAGGCGGCAGAGTGTCTGCGGACGATGGCGGTCGAAGCCTTTCCAGATTTCGACGACACCGGTTCGGTGCAGGACCTCGAGATGCCGGCTCAGATTGCCGTCGGTCAGGCCGCACAGCTGCTTCAGATCGGAAAAGAGACGTCCGTCACGGCAGGCCAGCAGCGCCGTCAGGATCCCGAGTCTCGCGCGTTCGTGGAGCGCGCGATCGAGACCTTCGTACGCGAAGCGTCCGGGCTTCGTGGGTAGTGTTCGTACTGGAAATCTGCTGCTCATGACCCACCGCGAGCTGCTTGACCGTTCCTACTTTGCACCACAGAGAGGCCGCCGTCAACGGGTCCCGGCGGCGCCGCTGTTGACGCCGCGATTCGTCCGCGTAGTACGATGGACGGCATGAAGGGCTATGCGAATCCGGAGCTGCTGCTCACGCCGCGCACGCTGGCGGCGGCGCTCGAGCAGGGGCTTTCGGCACGCGCGCTCATCCTGGACATGCGCCCGCCCGATGCGTATGTCGCCGGGCACATTCCAGGCGCAATCCATCTCGATCTCTGGGGCGTGAGTCTCGTCGACACCGATCCTGCGCCTCTCCAGGCATTCATGTGGATGATCGAGCACGTGCTCGCGATTCACGGCGTCGACGCCGCGACATCCATCATCGTCTATGACGAGCAGTCGGGCGTGCGGGCGGCCCGCGCCTTCTGGTTTCTCGAGTACTTCGGCCATCCGTCGGTGCAGATGCTCGACGGCGGCTTCAACGCGTGGATTGCCGAGGGGTTGCCCGTCACGCGCGACGCCGCGCCGGCGCGTCCGAGCGAGTGGACCGGCCACCGGCACGATGAGAAGGTCGCGACGTGGAAAGACGTGCGGAGCGCCATTGGGGACGCTGGGGCGGTGATTCTCGACACCCGCACCGACGGCGAGTACTTGGGCAGGACCATCCGCGCGAAGCGGGGCGGAGCGGTGCCCGGAGCCGTCCACATCGAATGGACCCGCAACCTCACGGAGTCCGGCGACTTCAAGCCGGCCGCCGAACTGACCCGGATGTACGCCGACGCGGGCGTGACCCCCGACCGCCAAGTCATCACTTACTGCCAGGGAGGGTACCGGGCCGCCCACTCGTACGTGGCACTCCGGCTCCTCGGCTATCGGCGCATCCGCGTCTACGTCGGATCGTGGAAGGAATGGGGCGACCGGGCGGGGCTGCCGGTCGAAGTGCCGAAACCAAATTGAACTGAAAGCTGATAGCTGAGAGCTGCAAGCTGAGAGCCGAGAGACTGACCTTATGAACTCCGTGATCGACTTCATCAACACCAGCCGGGATCGTTATGTGGAGGAGCTGAAGGCTTACCTCGCCATCCCGAGCATCAGCGCCCTGCCGCAGCATGCAGACGACGTGCGCGCGTGCGCGAAGTGGACAGCGGAGGAGATGCAGCGCATCGGGCTCGAGCACGTGCGCCTCATCGACACTCCGGGATTCCCCGTGGTGTATGGCGACTGGCTCGGCGCGCCCGGCGCCCCGACGATTCTTTTCTACGGCCACTACGACGTGCAGCCCGTCGACCCCGTCGAATTGTGGGACTCGCCTCCGTTCGAGGCGACGATCCGTGACGGCGAGATCTATGCGCGCGGTTCCGCCGATGACAAGGGCCAGGTGTTCATGCACTTCAAGGCGATCGAGGCCCATCTGAAGCAGAACGGCCGCCTGCCGGTGAACATCCGGATCATCCTCGAGGGGGAGGAGGAAGTGGGCTCGGCCAATCTGGACAACTTCGTCAAGGCCCACAAGGAGGAGCTTGCGGCAGACGTGGTCGTCATCTCCGACTCCCCGATGTTCGACCGCGGCATCCCGTCAATCTGTTACGGCCTCCGCGGCCTCGTCTATTTTCAGATCGACCTGCGTGGTACGAAGAGCGATCTCCACTCGGGATCATTTGGCGGCGCGGTCGCGAATCCGAACATGGTCCTCGCGCAGATCCTGTCGCAGATGAAGGATCGCAGCGGCCGGATCAAGATCCCCGGCTTCTACGACGCGGTGCGGGATCTCACGGAAGAGGAACGCGCGCAGTGGAAGCGGCTGCCGTTCAACGAACGGCGCTATGCGAAGGATCTGGGCGCGCCGAAGCTGTTCGGCGAGACTGGCTACTCCACGCTCGAGCGCGTCTGGGCGCGGCCGACGTTCGAGGTCAACGGCCTGCTCGGCGGGTTCACCGGTGAGGGCGCGAAGACAGTGATCCCGGCAGTCGCGATGGCAAAGGTCAGCATGCGGCTCGTGCCGAATCAGGACCCCGATACGATCGCGCAGCTCTTCGAGGACTACGTGAAGAAGGTGGCGCCGAAGACCGTCGACGTCAAGGTGACGCGGATGCACGGCGGCAAGCCGTGGATGACGGAGTTCGACAACCCGTACGTGCAGGCAGCCGGGCGCGCGATCGAGAAGGGGTTTGGGAAGACGCCGGTGTTCAACCGCGAAGGTGGGTCCATCCCCGTTGTGGCGACCTTCCAGGAGATCCTGGGCCTGCCCTCAGTTCTGTTCGGCGTGGGGCTGCCTGACGAAAACGCACACGCGCCGAACGAGCGGCTGGACCTCGGTAATTTTCACGGCGGGGTGATCGCATCGGCGTATCTCTACGACGAGATTGCCAGGACGAGGGGTTAAAACGGGTTCTACGGTTCTAGGGGTTATACGGGTTATACGGGTTAGGGGTTGTACGGGTTCGCGTCCAGTTTCACTTCGATCCCCTGAACGGCGTTGTCGTCGGCGTCGAGGAACCGCGCGCAGAAGTCCGTGGCGCCGCCCGCATTGACGATCGCAGCCCGGATCACGTTCGGTCCCTTCTTCAGCGTCACCCGCTTCGACACCCCATCGTCGATGACCGTCTGCCTGTCGTTGTAGAGGCCGATCACTTCCTCCCCGTTGAGCCACCACACTGAGGCCGCATTCGAGCCGATCGCCAGACGGAGGTTCGGCATGTCTCGCGGGGCGACGACGACGGTGACGGCCCAGAAGAGGACGTTCGAGGTCGGCTTGTTGAGCGCGGACGCGAAGTGAAACAGGTTGACGTTGTAATCGCTCGTATCCACGGCGTGCCACGTCAGAGACTGGTCGGCGACGCTCACCGTATCGCGGTCGTGCGGCAACGCGGTGAACTGATTCGGAAAGTATTGCTTGTTCACGACTGCCTGCACGGCACTATCCGTCAGTTGCGGGGCCACAGGAATGGGCTCGAGGATGAGCCAGCGCTGAATGAAGCCGGTTCGGTCTGGCGCGTCGGCCCCTGACGCGGGGGCCGGTCGCGAAGCTGCGCGAACCCGGGATTTGGCGGGCTGCTGCCCTGCGCTGCCGGGTGACACCGCTCCGGTCAGGATAGCGGCTGCACCGAGTAACGCCAGCCATGCGTAGTGGACGGTCTTCATGTGCGGTGGTCCGATCAGGGAGCCACGATCGACCAGCGCTGCCGATCGCTCTCAGGCCGGAACTTTGAAAGCGTCGGCGAGCTGCTGCCGACCGCGGACAGCGCGAGCGGGTCCCTGGAATTCGGGACCGCCTTCGGCATCACGCGATACGTGCCGTCGGCGAGCTGATCGATGCGCCACAACTGTTCAGGCCCGCCGGTGAACGCGGGCAGGACCACGAGCTCGGCGTCCTCGGTGGCGGCGAGCGCGCGATCGGTGCCCGCAATCGTGATCTTGAAGAACGGAGATCCGGGATAGCCGCCGGCGTCGGCGGCCGGCGTGATCGTCCATTTCTGCTGGGCCTGCACCATGTAGGGCGCCATGCGCACGCCGACGCGGCCTGTGGGCCAGCTGCCGCTCACCTGGGCGGCTTCCTGGGCTGGAATCGATGTCACAGCCGGCGCGCCCGCCGAATCGCCGCGACCTCCGGGAACACCGGCGGCGCCTCGCCCGCTTCGCCCCCGTGCGCCGCCAACCGGCACGCCCTCCACCGCCATCTCGAGCGCAGTCCCCGTCCGCGCGGACTGGATTTCGTACGTGCCGGCGGTGACGTTATCGCCCGCCACCGGCCACCCGTCGCGCCAGAGGAGAGGACGAATGTCGAGCACGCTGGCGCCGCCCCGATCGAGGTCCGACTCGTAATGGCAGGAAAACTTCTGCACGCCGTCGCCGAGATCGATCAGGCCGAAGTGTCCCGGGCCGATATGACGGCCGCTCGAGCCGGCAAACAGCTTCCCGCCGCCCCGGATCATTTCGACGCCCATATTGTCGACGAACGGACCGGTCACCTTCTTCGATCGTCCCATGCGGATGTTGTAGCTGGAATTGCCGCCGGCGCAGCATGAGCCATGAGTGACAAGCAGGTAGTACCAGCCATCATGAAAAATCATGATGGACGCTTCGGAGTTGATCGCGATGTTGGCCGGCTTCACCTCGGGATGCAGACGCTTTCCGGTTTTCGGGTCCAGTTCGACGAGTCGGATGTAGCCGAAGTAGGAGCCGTAAGTCAGCCAGAGAGTTCCGTTCGTCGGATCCCGAAGCACGCCCGGATCGATCGCGTTGCTGTCTTCGACGCCGTCGGACCAGACGATCGGGCCGCCATCCTCCCACTTGTAGTCGGGCGAGCCGGGATCAAGGGTCTTTCCGATCAGCAGACCGATTGCCGACTTGGGCTGAGCCCCCGGAGCGGAGTAGTAGAGGAAGTACCGGTCGCCTGCACGAACGATATCCGGCGCCCAGCTGTTGTTGCCGCCGCGTGCGATCACCTCCGGTCCAGGGCGCCCGCCAGGCACAGCCTGCATGACGGATCCAGCGCGCTGCCACGTCCACCCGTCATCGGAGACGAACGCGGGGAGTCCGTTGCCGGTGGCGTAGACGTAGAACTTTCCGTCGGCCTGGATGACGGTCGACGGATCGTGCATCCCCGGCTGGCCATCGAGGGCGGACGCCGGCGCCACGAGCAACAGGACCGCGGCGGCGACACTCCGAAGTTTCATGGCAGCTCCACGATCGTCTTCTCCGGGGTCTGACGCCGCCCCGCGAGCGTCAGCGTTTCGCCGCCTCGAAAGACAGCGTCCGGCTGAAAAATGGCATCACGTGGTCCTGGAAGCGCACGGCGACATGACTCGTGTGCGTACCCGAGTAGATCTCGAAATCGTGCTTGATGCTGTAGTTGTTCAGCACATCATGCAGTTTGCCGGTGTCGACCTTGAGATTGTCCTGGTCACCGACGTCGATCGCGATGGCACGGTACTGTCGGAGGTTCTGGATGTACTGATCGACGAATGCGAGCGGCGCGTTGGCCGCCCACCGCGCCAGCACCGACTGCTGGTTCGCCCCGATCGGCAGGTCGAGAAAGAGCGGCGGATTGTTCGGATTCGGCGACCACGCCGCGGCCGACGCGAGCTGCGCGCGCAGCCCGAAGGGCAGCTTCGCCGAGTCCTCCGCAGACTTGACGGCAAGCAGCGCCTCTTCGTTGGCCGGAACGGCGGGGCCAGCCCCCCGGGCGGAGAGACAGCACGGGCTCATGATGTAAAGGCTCCCGAACACGTCGGGATGCTTCATCCCTATGCGGCTCGCGCCATAGCCGCCCATCGAGTGACCGACAAGCCCGCGGCTGTTGCGGTTTGCCAGAGTCCGGTAATGCGCGTCGACATAGCTCACCACGTCGCGTGCAATGAAGGTTTCGAAGTCGCCTGTCGTCGCCGAGCTCGAGTACATCGATCCGTTGTGTACCGTCTTGGAGTCCGGCAGCACCACAATCATTTCTTTCGCACCGAGAGCGAACGCGCCTTCGATCGTCTGCGGCACGTGGATCTCCTGCGACCATTGCTCGGCGCCAATCGAATAGCCCTGAAGTGCGTAGATAACGGGGTAGCGGTGGCTCCGGTCGCGAGCGTAGCCGGGCGGCAGAAACACCAGGACGGTGCGGTCGGCCGCATTCCCTTCCAGGTTGCCTTCGAGGGCTTTGCCGTGGATCGTGATGCGCTCGACGGTGACCGGGTGCGCGCCGGCGACAACGTTCGGGACCGTGGTCTTGACCTGGCCGGCGGCAACCGTCGACGCCAGCACCACCATGGATGCAATCGCGGTCCTGCGCTGCCTTGCGCTGCTGAAGAGTCTCATCCTGCCCCCGCGTCACAGAACGTCGGTACTACTTGAATAATCGCGGAGCGAAGTCGTTCAGAGCCCGTCTCCAGGTCAGCCACTCGTGAGCGGTGCCAGGCGATTCGAAGTACACGTTGTGGATGCCGGCTGTCGTCAGCGCGTCGCTGAACGTTTTGGTGCCCGGCCCTTCAACCGAGCCGATCCCGAGGAACAGCACTTTGATCTTGCTGTTGAAGGTGGAGGGTTCGGCAAAGGCGCCGTTGCAGGTCGTCTTCGGGTCGAATGTGGCTGCTCCCCGGCCGAAGCCGCCGCAGTTGCCGCTGAAACCACCCAGGTAGGCGAACTTATCGAGATTGCCGAGCACGGTGGTGAACGCCTGCGCCCCGCCCATCGACAGTCCGGCCATCGCGCGATTTTCTCTGCCCGGCCGCACGCGGTAGGTGCGTTCGATCATGGGCACGAGGTCGGTCAGCATCATCTCGCCATAAGTCGGCCGGCCGAGCCCGCCACCGCCTCGTCCGGCGGCCGGCGGTGCGCCACGGCCGGGTCCCCCAGACGGGGGCGGAGCTGCCGCCGCGGGCGCTGGCCCTGGCGGCGGCACCAGCCCGCGCGCGCCGAAAATCGCCGCGCTTTCACCCGGCTTCACGGCATTCAGGTTGTCCATCACGACGATCATCGGCTTCGCTCTTCCGGCCGCGATCAGGTTGTCCAGAATGAGATCGACGTGCCCCTGGCGATACCAGCCCGTTTCATCTTCGCCCCAGCCATGCAGCAGGTAGAGCACCGGGTATCGCGCCCTGGCGCTGGTGTCGTAGTCCGGTGGCGTGTAGACGAAGGAACGTCGCCACTTGCCAGTCACTTTTGAGAAGTACCACTGCTGACTGACGCGGCCGTGCGGCACTTCGTTCGCAGCGTAGAAGTCTCCGTCACGATCGGGGATCTCAATGCCGCTGTTCTGCCATCCCGATCCGAAGTAGGTCATCGTCGATGGGTCGGCAACGACGGCGCCGTCGATCTGCAGCGTGTAGTAGTGGAACCCAATCACAAGCGGCGTGGTCGTCACCTCCCACACGTTATCGGGGCCCTTCTGCATGTCGAAGCCCGGGCCGATTCGCACTCTGACCTTCTGCGCGTCCGGTGCCAGGACACGGAACGTCACGCGGTTGTCCGGATACACGCACGGATACCTGGCCTCGGGGATATTGAGCGACGACGGCATGCAGTCTCCCGGCGTCTGCGCCCAGCTCACCTGGCAGCCGAGCGTCAGCACGAAGAGCACTGTAGCGATTGAAGATTTCACTGAGTCTCCAGGTGCATCCCGAGGAGTTCATCGGGGTGTGTGGAACCGCTTGCTTGTATGATGTGCCGCGAGAGAGTACAGGACCCGAGCCGTTGGATCAAGCGCCTGATAGAGGCGCAAACACGTCATAAGTGGAGCCGCCCATGTCGCGCAGATGGCCGTTACAGCTCGTGCTCGCGTTTGGTCTGACGACAGTCCGCGCCGCGGGTCCCGGCATCACGATCGACACAACGTCGCCATCGGGGAAGGTGAGCCCGCTCTTCTATGGGTTGATGACGGAGGAGATCAATCACGCCTACGATGGCGGCCTCTACGCCGAGCTCGTCCGCAACCGCGCGTTCCTCGACGACGCTGCCGCACCAGCGCATTGGTCCATCGTCCAGGGGGACGGTTCGGCAGCGACGATGGCGCTCGATCCGAAGGAACCGCTGAACACGACCATAGCGACGAGCCTGCGCGTGGACGTGACGCAGGCCTCGGCTGGACACGCGGCCGGCATCACGAACGAGGGCTACTGGGGGATCCCCGTCAAACCCGACACGCTATACCGCGGGTCTTTCTACGCGAAGGCAGCGGCGGGATTCACCGGACCGATCGCAGTGTCGATTCAGAGCGACGATAGCCGCACCACTTACGCGACCAGGAGCGTCACGGGGCTGACGTCCGCCTGGAAGCAGTACGAATTCACGCTCCGGACCGACAAGACGACACCCGCGGGGAAGGCGCGCTACGTGCTGACCACAGATCACCCCGGCACTATCTGGTTCAGCCTCGTGTCTCTGTTCCCCCCGACGTTCAAGGATCAGGCAAACGGATTTCGCCCCGACATCATGCAGATGATGATCGACATGAAGCCGAAGTTCCTGCGGTTTCCCGGAGGCAACTACCTCGAGGGCGATCAGATTGCCGACCGGTTCGAATGGAAGAAGACGCTCGGGCCGTTATCGGATCGCCCCGGTCACATGGCGCCGTGGGGCTACCGCTCGACCGACGGCCTTGGCCTCCACGAGTTCCTGCTCTGGTGCGAGGACATGAACGCCGAGCCGCTCCTGGCCGTATACGCGGGCTACTCGCTCAAGGGTGCGCACGTGAATCCTGGACCGGACCTCGAGCCATACGTGCAGGACGCGCTGGACGAGATCGAGTACGTGAGCGGCCCGGCGACGTCGAAATGGGGATCGCTGCGCGCGAAGGCTGGCCATCCGGCGCCCTTCAAGCTCACCTACGTCGAGGTAGGCAACGAGGATTGGTTCGACAAGTCGGGGTCCTACGATCAGCGCTTCGCGCAGTTCAACACAGCCATCAAGGCGCGCTACCCGCAGCTCAAAGTGATCTCGACCGTCGGCTTCGAGCAGCCGGAAAATCTGCGCGTCCGGAGCGTCAAGCCGGACGTGCTCGACGAGCACTACTACCGGACCGTGGACGTGTTCCTGAAGATGGCGCGCGGACAATACGAGAAGTACGATCGCCGCGGACCGGAGATTTTCGTCGGCGAGTGGGCTGCCTACGAAACGCCCTTCGAGCCGTGGAACCCCCGCTCGCGGGCCGAGCCGCCGACGCCGAACCTGCGCGCCGCCATCGGTGATGCCGCCTTCATGACCCAGATGGAGAAGAACTCGGACATCGTCGTCATGAACTGCTACGCGCCGATGTTCGTCAACGTCAGCCCCGGTGCGCGTCAATGGCGGCCGAACCTGATCGGCTACGACGCGCTGCGTGTCTACGGGTCACCGAGCTACTACGCGATCAAGTTGTTCAGCACGAACGTTGGCGACGAGATTCTGAAGACCACGACGGCCGGCACCGACGTGCTCACCTCGGTGACACGTGACAGTAAATCCGGCGCGATCTACGCCAAGCTGGTGAACGCGTCGGATGCCGACGCGCCGGTTGAGATCACCGTCACAGGAGGGGGCTCGCTCGCTTCGAACGCTACGGCCCTGACACTGTCTGGCGATCCCCAGGCCACGAACGCCATCGATACCCCGGGGCGCGTCGTGCCGGTCACGTCTACGGTCTCGGGCGTCAAGTCCGGCTTCACCTACACGGTTCCAAAGCATGGCATCGTCGTGTTGACGATGCGGACCCGCTGACGCCGCCCATGTGGGAAGAACGGTGGCACCCGCTGCGCGAGGAATGGGTCATCGTCGCGGCACACCGGCAATCGCGGCCGTGGTCGGGGGCGGAAGTAGCAGGTCCGGTGGCGACCCCTCCGTCTTTCGATCCGACGTGCTACCTGTGCCCTGGCAATCCGAGAGTCGGTGGTGCGATCAACCCGGCCTATACCGGGACGTTCGTTTTCGACAACGATCACCCGTGCGTGGGCGTTGAGGCGCCGCGTGACCTGCCCTCGCCGACAGGCATCTACCGCAGCCGTCCTGCCACCGGTATTGCGCGCGTCGTGTGCTACAGCCCGCGACACGACCTGACCCTGGCGCAGCTCGATGTCGACGGCGTCGATGCGTTGCTCGAGACCTGGCAGCAGCAGATGCGCGAACTGACGACGCATCCCGACGTGAACTTCGTCCTGATCTTCGAAAACAAGGGCGAGGTGGTCGGGGTCAGCAACCCGCACCCGCACTGCCAGATTTACGCGACGAACTTCACCTTCAAATACATCGAAACCGAGCTCAGGGCCGGGCGCCGGCACCTCGACGAGACCGGGCGGACGCTGTTCCACGACATCGTCGCCGCCGAGCGTCAGGACGGCCGCCGGATTGTCTCTCAGCATGGCACCGCGATGGCGTTCGTGCCTTACTTTGCACGGTATGCCTACGAGACGTACGTCGCACCCGTGCGGAGCGTAGGGACGATCGCCGATTTGAATGACACCGAGCGGCGGGATCTCGCGACCGTACTCCGCGACGTCGTCATCAGGTTCGATAACCTGTGGCGCATGCCGTTCCCGTATGTGATGGCGCTTCACCAGGCGCCGCTGAGGGAGGACGCCACTGGCTTCCACTTTCACATCGAATTCCATCCGCCGCTGCGCCGGCCGAATCTGCTCAAGTACCTGGCCGGTCCTGAAATCGGCGGCGGCAACTTCCTCAGCGACACGTTGCCCGAGGAGAAGGCTGCGGAACTGGCGGCTGCCGGTGGCCCGCACTATCTTTCGGCATCGGCCTGAGCGTCCGCATGGCAACCGCCCTCCCGTTCCACGCACTGCTGGCGCCCATTCAGGCCCTCCATCGCCGGATACGAGACGAGGTCGTCCGCGCGTGCGAAGAGGGGGCGGTGACGACGCTCTCGGGTGTCGACACCGAAGCAGAGGGCGATACGATCTACGCCATCGACCGGATTGCGGAACATGAGATCGTCGCGATCATTGGTGGAACGATCGCGACAGTCGAGGAGCCGGTACTGCTGGTCGCGGAAGGGCTCACCGGCGGCGAGGTCGTGGTGCCGGAGGGCGCGGACCGAAAGAACGTGCGATGGGTCATCATCGTGGACCCGATCGACGGCACGCGTGGTGTGATGTACCAGAAACGTCCGGCGTGGATCCTGACCGGTGTCGCGCGCGGTCCTGGCCCGTGCACGCTGGCGGATATCGAGCTCGCGGTCCAGACCGAGATTCCTCTGATCAAACAGCATCTTTCGGACGAGCTATGGGCGGTGCGCGGCCAGGGCGCCGCCGCGGTTCGCGCCAACCGTCTCACCGGCGACATCGCACCGCTGGTGCTCCATCCTTCGACCGCGACAACGCTGGCGCATGGCTTTGCGATGATTTCGCGGTTCTTCCCGGGCAGCCGCGCCGAGCTCGCCGCGATTGACGACGAAGTGATGGCGGCGGTGAGTGGACCGCCGCAGCCCGGCAAGGCTCAGTCCTTCGAGGATCAATACATCTCGAGCGGCGGCCAGCTGTACGAGATGATGGCGGGGCACGATCGCTTCGTCGCCGATCTCAGGCCGCTGTTCGAGCGTCACCGGCCGGGTGGCGCCGCCCTCTGCTGCCACCCGTACGATCTCTCCACCGAGCTGATTGCGCGTGAGCTGGGTGTGCTGGTGACCGACGAGCAGGGCTCGGCGCTCGCGGCGCCGCTCGACGTAACCTCGGATGTGGGCTGGATCGGGTACGCGAACGCCGCCCTCAAGACACTCGTCGAACCACATCTTCGCCGCGCGCTCACCCGGCGAGGGCTGCTCGACTGATGCCGCTCCGTTCCCTGTCTGTCGTGCCCGAGGGGGTTCCCGACCTCGAACGATTCGCCGCCGACGTGGCGGCGCGGGTGAGCGCACGGGCATGGCCGCGGGGCGCTGCGACTGCCACGGGCGGTTCGGTCTACGTGGCGCGCGCGCCGGGCCGGCTGGACGTGATGGGCGGCATCGCCGATTACTCGGGGGCCCTCGTGCTCCAGTGGCCGACTCGCGAAGCGACGCGCGTCGCCCTCCTGCCGTGGCCCGAACGGCGTCTCTCGATCACATCGGTCGGGCCGCGCGGCGTCGCGCGTCATTGTGACGTCCCGCTCGATCTCGTCGCCGATCCAGGGCGTCCCTATGGCGACGTGCGTGCGTGGTTCGAGAGCGACCCGGCGCGTCACTGGGCGGCCTACGTCGCCGGTGTCTTCCACGTGCTCGCGCGCGAGCACGGCGTGCAGTTTGGCAACGGTGCCGCCATTCTGATCGAGTCGGACGTCCCTGAGGGTAAGGGCGTCAGCTCGTCGGCCGCAATCGAGGCGGCGACGATGGAGGCTGTGGTCGAAGCGTGGCGCGTATCCATCGACCCCAGGATGCGCGCGGTTCGTTGCCAGCAGGTCGAGAACCTGATCGTCGGTGCGCCGTGTGGTGTGATGGACCAGATGGCGTCGATCTGCGGAGAAGCCGGCAATCTCATGGCGCTACTCTGCCAGCCTGCGGAGTATCAGGGCAGCGTGCGCGTGCCTGACGGATTGGGTCTGTGGGGGATTGATTCCGGCATTCGGCACGCAGTGACCGGGACGGACTACGGTGCTGTGCGGATTGGCGCGTTCATGGGGTACCGCATTCTTGCGACACTGGCGGGACTGCGCGTGACACCCGGCCCGGAAGGGCACGTGCAGGTCGACGATCCGCGATGGGGCGGCTACCTCGCCAACGTGGGCGGCGAGGCATTTCGTCGGTTCGAGCGGGACATCCCCGAGGCTCTCGATGGTGAAGAGTTCCTGGCGCGCTATCACGGCACGACTGATCTGGTGACAAGGGTCGCCCCTGCACGGCGATACGCCATCAGAACGCCCACTGCGCATCCAATCTACGAGCACGAGCGGGTGACTGAATGGGCGGGCCGGTTGCGCGCCGCGCCCGCTGCGGCAGTGGACGCGGCCCGACTTGGTACTTTGATGTACGAGTCGCACGCGAGCTACTCGGCGTGCGGCCTCGGCTCGGACGGAACGGATCGGCTGGTATCGCTGGCGCGAGCGGCGGGTTCGGGGCGAGGTATCCACGGTGCCAAGATCACGGGCGGGGGAAGCGGCGGCACTGTCGCGCTGCTTGCAGATGCGACAGCCGGGGAGACGGTTCGTGCCATCGCGCGCGAGTACGCCGGCGAAACAGGCCGTGACGCATACGTCTTCGAAGGCACATCTCCGGGCGCCGCTCGTATCGGCGCAATTCGTCTCGATCCTGCGTGATCCGATGACTGGCAGGTATCAATGCGCATTCTGGTAACCGGTGGCGCCGGATATATCGGCAGCCACACGGCAAAGCTCCTCGCGGCGGCGGGCCACGACCCCGTGATCTTCGACGACCTCAGCCAGGGACACGAATGGGCGGTCAAGTGGGGGCCGCTCGAGCGCGGGAGCCTGGCCGATCCCGCGCGGTTGGCGCAGGTGTTCGCGGCGCGGAAAATCGACGTGGTCGTGCACTTCGCCGCGAACGCGCTGGTCGGCGAGTCCATGAGCAATCCGGCCAAGTACTTCCAGAACAACACCGTGGGATCGTTGAACCTGCTGAACGCCATGCGTGAGGCTGGCGTCGAGACGATCGTCTTCTCCTCGACCTGCGCGACCTACGGAGATCCCATTCGCGTGCCTATCGACGAGACTCACCCGCAGGCGCCGGTGAATCCGTACGGCGAATCGAAGCTCATGGTGGAGAAGATCCTCCGCTGGTACGGCGACTGCCACGGGCTCCGCTGGATGGCTCTTCGGTA
>JBBWZJ010000003.1:0-3200 GCA_039648985.1 Acidobacteriota bacterium
CAGCGCGCCCACCGGCAGATCGTCGCGCCGGTACGCCCCGGCGATCATTTCGCCGTCCGAGGTGAGCACCCGTGGCGGCGTGAGCGCCTGATACGACCTGAACGCGTCCTTGCGCTCGCGAATGAGCTGCTCGTCCACGCGGTTCGTACGCACGGCGTCCTGGAGCTCCTCGAACCTGAGATAGAAGATGTCTTCCCTCTCGCGAATGACACGGCTCTCCACGAGGCGATCGGCCTCTTCCATCAAGGCCTGCTTGTAGACGAAGTAGCGGCTGACCATCGCGTACTTCGGATACTCACGGTACCCGGCGAACGTCCGCACGCGCTCGATCATCCGCTTGGTCTCCTCGGCTTTTTGCGTCCCGTCCGGCAAGGCCCGCAATCGTTCCAGCAGCTCCCGCTCCTTCCTCGAGGCCTCCTCGAGGCCCTGCGCGAAACGACGCTTGCCGGCGCCCGGCTCGAAGTTCCTGATGTTGCCGAGGATGATCGGTACGAGCATGGTGGGGCGTTCGCTCCACCGGGGCCTCGTGATGTCGATCTCGCCGACGCCGCGCATGCCGTACCGATCGAGCCACGCCATGATGGCGTTCCGCGCCTCCCGCCCACCCGCGAGCTTCGGCAGCTCGTCGAGGAAGTTCTCGTCGTCGACGCGCTGGAGAAACGCCACCACCTCCGGATGTGGGCGGATCGCGTCCGCCACGTCCACGAGCGCCAGCCCCATCTCCGAGGTGACGTTGTTGGGGACGGCCTGCGTGAGCGTGTCGGCCGCGTTCTTCTCGCCGAGCCATCTCTCCAGCTGCTCGTTGAGCCACCAGGCGGCGGCGATCCCCGCCATGATCGCCTGAAGGCTTCTCGGATCGAACTGCACGCCCTTCCGCTCCTGGAGGTCCGCCCGGATGAACTCGAACAGCGCCGCGCCAGACTTCGTCCGGATGTCGCGCTTCAACGTGGCGATGAAGGCCTGGCTGCGCTCGATCAGCTCGGTGACGATGGCCGGGTCGGTGTCGAGCGCGCCGTGCCCCCCACCAGGCGGCACCCATGTGGGCTCTTCGCTCTGGAGCGACGGGATGAAGTCGCCGCGGGCGAGGACGGTCTCGAGCGCGTCCCTGATGAGCGGATCGGATTTCCCCAGGGTCTCGAACAGGCCTGCGCGGCTCACGGGTAGAGCGAGAGCCCCGGTCACGTCGACGAACAGCCTTCCGCCAGCCTCGGCCATCGGCCGAGGGGCGGTCAGCTGCCACACGGAGAGTCCAAGTGGCTTCAGGGGGTCGGTCATCATCTGCTGATGACCGACGGAGACATAGACGTGGTTCTCGTCGTCGTCGGCCTCGGGGATGGGGAACAGCGTGGTGATCGGCCGGCTCTGGACGATCTGGAAGTCGCCGTCGACGAGACACCATTCGATGTCCTGCGGGCGGCCGAAGTGCGCTTCGATCCGCCGGCCCAGCTCCGCCAGCCGCACCGCCTGTGCATCCGTCAACGCGGGCTGCTTCTGCCGCTCCGGCTCGATCGCCTGTTCGTGCGTCCCGCCCGCCGGCGAGGCGTGGATCGCGAGCCGCTTCGTGCCGATCGTCTTCGCGACGACCGCACCGTCCCGCACCTTGTAGACGTCCGCGTTCACCAGGCCGGAGACCAGGGCTTCACCGAGGCCGAAGCTGGCCTCCACGGAGACGACCTTCCGGTTGCCCGTGACCGGATCGGCCGTGAACAGGACGCCCGCCGCCTGCGGGAAGACCATCCGCTGCACGACCACCGCCATGCGCACCTTTCGGTGGTCGAAGCCGTTCCGCAGGCGGTAGGTCACCGCCCGCTCGGTGAAGAGCGAGGCCCAGCACCGGCTGACGTGCTCGAGGATCGCCGCCGGCCCGACGACGTTCAGGTACGTGTCCTGTTGACCCGCGAAGGAGGCCGTAGGAAGGTCCTCCGCCGTCGCGCTGGATCGGACCGCGCAGGCGGCGTGCTCGCCGAGCCGGGCGAGCGAGCCGGTGATCGCCGTCGCCAGATCGTCGGGGATGGGGATTGCTTCGAGGGTCCGGCGGATGTCCGCGCTGAGCGTGCGGATCGCCTCCCGGTCGTCCGGCGCGAGTCGCGACAGGCGATCGAGCCGGTCGTCGATCGACGGTGCCTCCGCCACGATCCGCCGGAAGGCGTCCGTCGTCACGCAGAAGCCGGCCGGTATGCGGATGCCTTGGATCCGCGAAAGCGCTCCCAGATGCGCGCCCTTGCCGCCGACCGTCGCGACCTGCGTCTCGTCGATGTCCTGGAAGCTCGACACGTAACCGCCCATCCACTCCCTCCCGTTGCCGTCGATGCAGGTTCCGGCCAGCAGGTTCTGGCGTCGGGCCGGCGATTCTACGGCGCGCCCCGGGTCTTGCCGCAAGTCCCCCGGTCGGCGATATGTTGAATTGGAAGGAAGAATGCTCCCTGCGTCTGGCGGGCACAGGCAACGCGTCCTGAGCGCGAGCGCGATGAGCGCAACGAGACTGCAGCGCACGCGCTACGCGTGGGCACGCGGAATGCGCGACTCGGTCCGGCCACGACGATCCCCGTCGTGCAAGGTCCCGACATGGCGAGGGCTGCCGTGCGAGCGGGACGCAGGCGTCGCAACACGTGAGTGTGCCGTCCTCATGAGCGTCGCCGCATCGTCCACACGCACGGGCCGATGCCAGCGGGACCGGCCACACGCGGACACGCGATGGCGTACTGGCCCACCGACAGGAGGAACATGATGACGAAGGGACGCACAGGTACGATGACGCTTGGCATGGCCGCGGCGCTCTGCGCGGTGGTCAGCGGCGCAGGCACGGCGCAGGGAACGGGATCGGGACGCGGGTCCGCGAATGGCACCATCTCCTCCGGAGTCGCGGTCCAGAAGGACGCGGGGGGCGGGTACGGCACGGGCGCCGCATCGAGCCGTGGCTCGGCGTCGGGCAGCAGCTACGACAACACCGCAAATAATGCGGGCACCTCGGGGAGCCAATCCTTCACGGGGTCGGGCGCCCGCCGGAACCGCAACCGCGCCGGCAGTGGCAGCAACACGAACTGCATGAACGCCGCGTCGGGAAACAGCGGCGCGATGGGCTCCACGGGCTCAACCGGCTCGACCGGCTCGACGGGCACCGGCTCGACCGGAACGTCGGCGAGCGGCGCGACGACCGGCTCCAGCAGCGCGACGGGTAGTGGCGCGACGGGCAACACGAA
>JBBWZJ010000006.1:0-5970 GCA_039648985.1 Acidobacteriota bacterium
AACGACTCCTGCGTTCGGGGTTTACGAGCGTTTAGAGGTATCCGACGACGTTGGTGATCGCGGTCGCGATGCCCGTCCGAAGGATGATGAGAGACGCAACCACGACGGCAGCAATCACGGCTAGCACGACGCCGTATTCCGCCATCGTCTGACCTTCCTCGGCCGACAAGCGGGCGCGGAAGTAGTCCACCAAATCAATGAACGTCACGATGATTCACCTCCCTTCCCTGCGGTTCAGGCGCGCTGCGGCGCGGGTGAAAGAGCGTGACGCTGAGATTGAGGCGGCTTTGACTCGAACTGATGCGAAGTTCTGTGGCACGCTGCTGAAGGTTCCTTTGTGATTGGCGCGCCGCTTCGCCTAGTTGGTCAATCTCGTCCCGTTCATCGTGTTGCGGACCCCGCGCGCCCATCCCTCGCGTGGGTGAACTTCCCTTAGAGATACGGAACGACCGAGCCGAGCGCATCGATGATGCCGACGCGCAGGACGATCAATGCCGTGATGACGATGGTGACAGCGATCGACAGCACCACTCCGTACTCGGCCATCGTCTGACCTCGTTCGCACGCAAAGCGAGTGCGGCAGTATTCGGCGAGCTCGGGCGGAAGGTTGTGTGACACGCTGCGATCGTCCTTTCCAGGCGAGCCGCTTCGCCCGTAGTTGTCAGGCGATTCATCGTGCGGGGCAAGGCGCCCGTGCATCCCTCTGTCGGTTGATCTTGTGCGCGGCCCACGGCTTCGGGCAGCGCACGTGCGGGAACCGGGCCGTTAACGCACACGGCCCGGTCGCCCACTCGGATCTACAGGTATGAAACGACAGTCGTGATCGCGGTAGCAATCCCCGTGCGGAGAATGATCAGCGATGCGACCACCACGGCAGCAATCACTGCCAGCACAACACCGTACTCGGCCATCGTCTGGCCGTCCTCCGCGCCGAAACGCGCTCGGAAGTACTCGATGAGCTCCGGAAGCATCAAGTGGAATTCACCCCCTCTCGCGTCTCTGCGGGGCACGTCGCGAGATACCGGGCGAATCGGTCGAGATCAGTGGAAGCGGCGGAAGCGACGAGATTTGCATGACCGATTGCCGTTGCCCTTTCTGCTCTCACGAATGCCGTGTTTAGACGTGTGCCGCTTCGCCTGAACGGTTCAGGCTCGTGACCATTCATCGTGATGCGCCCGGGGCGCGCGCATCCCTCCGCTGAGGGATCTCCCGGCGACAGTTCCCTTAGGTGAGGGAGCGGCTCGCCACCTCAGAACCGATAGTCAGAGCACCGCAAGCGGCTGCGGATGGATTCACAGGCCACATTCGCGCCCCTCGTGGCGGCCAGGGGCTTGATCAGAAGGAGCTACGGCAATGCCACGATGGTTCACTCGTAACGACAACTGGGATTTCGGCGGCAAGCCGGGCCCGGACGAGGCAGAGTCCCGTGAGCCGAAGAGGCGCAAGCGCCGGCTGGCCACGACCTTTGTCTTCACGACCTTGTTCTTCGCGGGCGCCTCGCTCGCAGCGGTCGCGGGTAATCGTTTCTCGGCGTCGGTCGCCGAGGACGCATCGCTCGCGACCACGACCACGACCGACGACTCGGCTCAAGCTGCTTCGGCGGACGAGTCGGCCGCACCTGCGGCCGAGGAAGCAGCGCCGGCGAGCGATGCCGCGCCTGCGCCGGCCGATTCGGCGGCCCCGACTGCCGACACATCCGCTTCAGCCGGTTCGGCTGAGGCTGCCGACTCGAGCGCCGGCACGTCCGACGGCGGCTTCACGCAGCTGAGCGGTGGTCCGTCGTCCGCGCAGGGTTCCTCCTCGAGCACGGCTGGTTCGTCGCCTGGCTCGAAGAGCCGCGGACACCGCTCGAATGGTGCTCGGAACGACGCGCAGTCTCAGTGGCAGCAGCTCCGCAAGGTGCTGCTCCCCAAGACGAAGCCTGCACCGAAGCCCGAGATCGAGGGCCCGGCGAACGCAGCCACAATCTGGCTGAACTCACCGCTGCCTGACCCCACCCCGCCTGCCGACCGTCTCTCGCCGAAGTTCGCCGCGAACCTGAAGCGGGCGGCGCAGCGCAACGGGATCGACTGGGCGACGATGCTCGGGATCCTCCGCGCCCGCGGCGCCAAGGGCCACATCCCTGCCGACCGTGTGACGCTCAACCGCCTCGCGGCGCGGCTCGACTCGTTCGGCCCGTCAAAGGGCGCGTGGGCTCGGATCGTCGCGTACTCGGGCGATTCGCGGTTTGCCGACAAGGCGGCCGCACTTGCGCGGTACGACCGCGCCGTCGGCCTCGATTCGCTGGTGAACGGGCTCGAGGCGTCGAAGGCCGCGATCGCGAGCCGCATCCTGAGCGATCCGAACATCTCGATCTATCAGGGCGGCCGCAACGACATGGTCTCCGACAAGGTCGATGTCCGCGTGCTGGCGATGATCGCATACCTGCGCGAGTCGTTCGGCTCCGTCAGCGTCTCGTCCCTGCTGAGCGGCCACCGCCTCTACGCACGACCCGGCGTCATCTCGGCGCACATCTACGGCCGCGCAGTCGACATCTCCGCCGTCGGCGGCGTGTCGATCCAGGGCCACCAGCAGCCGGGCGGCATCACCGAGCGGACCGTTCGTGAGATCCTGCTGCTGCCGGCAGAGGTCATGCCGCGACAGGTCATCTCACTGCTCGGCCTCGGCGGACCGTCGTTCCCGCTGGCGGATCACTACAACCACATCCACATCGGCTACTAGTTGCGAGTGGTCGCGCTTCGTCGCGAAAACGGAACGGTCGTGTGTGAGCGCTGTGTCCTCGCGGACACGGCGCTCACACGCATGAGGGGGCTCCTCGGGCGCCGCGACCTCCCGAGCGGCGAAGGAATCTTGTTGAAACCGGCGTCATCCGTGCACATGGCGTTCATGCGCTTCGCCATCGATGCAGTCTTCCTCGACCGCGAGCTGCGCGTCGTGAAGATCGCTGCCGATTTGCGGCCGTGGCGCCTGGCCGGAGCACGCGGCGCGAAGTCGGTGGTCGAGCTTCCGGCGGGCGAAGCGGCGCGCCGCGGCCTCAACGTCGGCGATCGCCTGATCGCGGGCTAGGAGCTTTTGTGGACGTCGCCTGCGCGAGCAGCCACTGCGTTCGGAGCTCACGCGCACGCTCGTCGAGGTCTGCGAGCAGCAGACGCACCTCCTCGAGTTGCGGACGCAGCTTCTCGACGCGGCGGAGCTCCGCGGCGATCTGGGCGAGCGAGCTCGACGGGTTCGCCGTCAGCCGCCGGAGTCGCCGTTCGCTGCCGTCGATTTGGCCGCTCAGCGTCCGCGCCCACGCATCCGCCTGCTCGGCCAGCGTCCTCAGCTCGCTCTCGGTCGCGGGTCGAGAGTCGGCGACGTCGCGCAGGCGTCGGATCAACGCGAAGTCGAGCGGCTCGGGCAAGGGCGCAAGCCTTTCAGATCGAGCGCCGGGCGGCGCGTCATGATCGGGAAGTTCGGACTGGCTTTTGGCATCGCCATGAACGCCGCGGTACTGGCGCTCGTGGACAAGCACACCTACGGCTTCGAGCTGAGGGGAAATCTCTGGCAGCCGGGGAAGCAGATCCTCCACGGAAACTCGCCGTACGACCCCGAATACCCCAAGCGAGCGCTGGCAGAAGGGTTGCACTGCTGCGTACAGGCGCTGTACCCGGCGCCGACACACGTCGTGTTCGCACCGCTGGCCTGGCTGCCGTTCCAGGTCGCGATGATCCTTTTCACGATCGTGGCGGCCGCTGGGCTGGTCGGGGGGCTGTGGCTGCTCGGCATGCGGAGCGCTGCAGCGTTCGGTCTCGTTCTGATGTTCCCACCTGTCTGGTCTGGTTTCGCGGCCGGCGGGGTGATGCCGTTCCTCGTCCTCGGCTGCGCGCTCTGCTGGCGCTGGCGCGACCGAGCGGTGGTCGGGGGCATCGCCGTCGCGGCAACGGCTGTGCTGAAGGTCTTCCTGTGGCCGCTGAGGCTCTGGTTGATCTTAACGCGGCGATATCGGGCGGCGGCGGTCAGCGCGGTGACGGCAGTCATCCTGCTGGCGGCAGGATGGGCCGTGTTCGGTTTCGAGAACCTGCGCGACTACCCCCAGCTGCTGACGAACGCGGCGAAGCTCGAGCAGGACCACGGCCTGAGCCTCGTGCGGATCGGCGGGGAATGGCTCGCGCTCGCCGTGTTCGCCTGCTTGCTCGTGCTCGGCCGCCGGTCGTTCCCCGTCATGGTCATCGCCGCTCTGGCGCTGACTCCGATCGTCTGGCTACAGACGCTGGAGATTCTCCTCGTCCCGATCGTGCTCGCCTTCGCGCAGCGCGAGGCCTACGCGGACGTGCGTCGGCTGCCACGCATCCGGATCAGCTCGACCGGCATCCATAGAGCTCGAGCGGCCGAGCGCTGACCGCCCGCAACGTCGGTCGGCCTAGGCGGCGCCGTCCCTCAGGACGCTGATCGCCGTATGGCCGGCCGCACGGACGACTCATCGGCGCCCCGACGCAGCGGCAGCACAGCCGCGCCGCCGCCGGCACGCGCGGGCACCGGCCGTGGCGCCAGACGCAGCCGCGTCAGCGTCCACACCGCAGCCACGCCGTCCCGCCAGTCGAGCTTCTTTCCGTCGGCACGGCTTCGCGCCGAATACGAGATCGGAACTTCGAACACCCGGTGGCCTCGCCTGAGCAGCTTCGCCGTGATCTCGGGCTCGATGTCGAAACCGTCCGAGCGAAGATCGAGGCTTCGCCAGATCGAGAGCGGCATCAGCTTGTAACACGTCTCGAGATCTGACAGGTACGTGTTGAAGAGGAGGTTGTTCCAGAGCGTGACGGCCTTGTTGCCCATCACGAACCAGAACGAGTACGCGGAATGCGCGGCGAAGTTCCGCGTTCCGAAGACGATCTCGACGTCAGGCCGTTCGAGCGGCGCCAGGAGTCTCGGATATTCGCTCGGGTCATATTCGAGGTCCGCGTCCTGAATGACCGCGACATCGCCGGACGCGGCTGCGATTGCGCTGCGGATCGCGTTCCCTTTGCCGCGGTTCGTGTCGTGCCTGATGACTTGTGTCGGCACGCGAAACCTCCGAGCCGCGAGGATGTCGGGGGTGGTGTCGGTCGACCCGTCGTCGACGATCACCAACTCCCACACCTCCGGCCTGGCCTCCACCGCGTCGAGGAGCCGGGACAGCGTCCGCTCCTCGTTGTGCACGGGGATCAGGACCGACAATCTCGTCGCATGGCTCTGGGAGCGTCGCTGCATGGCGGCTGCTTTCTTCGACGGCGTGACGTGCTTGCCCGTATCTTCGGCTCAGCCCGCCGCGACCTTGAGACTTCAGGGACGGCTGAACAGATCCATCGCGATCGGCGGCTGACGGACGTGGAGCACACGCTTCATGCCGTTTACACCTGCATCGCGGCGAAACGATCCGTCGAACGAAACCACGTTTGAATCGACCCCCACGAGCGGAAACTGCTGCGCTCGTGCAGCTGTCTTGATCGTGCTCCATTGCGTACAGCGGTCGTCTCGATCGCCGTGCGCGCGGCAGTAGCGGTCGAGCGACCGCAGGATGAACCAGTCGGCAGCGCCGCCCGGGAGGCGCCTGTTTGCGATCAACGCGAAGTACGGATTCACCAGAACCGGTTCGCCTGCTTTGCTGCGCGCGTCGATCGCGCCGGCGATTCGGTCGACAACCCGTTCGTTGTCGGTGTCGACGACTGCGGCGCCCAACGGCAACGGCAGAACGTGAGCCGTCGATCGGGTGGCGAGACTCAGAGCATGGGCGGCAACGCCGAACGCGCAGACCGCGACCAGAAGGCGGTGACGCGGTCGCGTCGACGTCCACAGAGCGCCCGCTCCTGCGACGACGGCGAGCGCTACGAACGGCTCGAGCGGGTACAGCACGTTGAAGAACGTCCCCTGCTTCAGCATGAAGACCCCGGACGCTGCCGCAGCCGCGATCACGAACAAGGTCGAGCGGTCGAGCCCGCGCAAGCCGGGCGCGAG
>JBBWZJ010000007.1:0-3300 GCA_039648985.1 Acidobacteriota bacterium
ACGCGGAAACGCGGCTCTTCAACGCGGAGCTCTCCCTGGCGGATGCGCGGCTCTCGGAGTTAGCCGATTTCGTGGAGCTCTATCGGGCACTCGGCGGCGGCTGGGAGAAACAGTAAAAAGGGTGCCAGGGTGCCAGGGGTGCCAGGGTGCACGTCGCACGTTGCACGTTGAACGTTAAGCCCCGACGAACGGCTCGCGCGGATCGGTTGGATCCGCCCAGCGATCGTTCGGGACGAGCGGCGCCCAGCCCGGCCTCGCGGGATCCTGATCGTAGGGATAGTTCCCGACCTCGTTATAGAGCTCCGCGTATTTCGCGAGCTTCGCGCGATCCAGCCGCACGCCGAGACCCGGGGCGTCCGGCACGCGGATGGCCCCGCCCTCGTATTCGAGCTTGCCCCCCTCGATGATGTCGTCCACCAGATGGTGGTAATGCGCATCGGCGGCGAACGAGAGGTTGGGGACGACGGCGCCGAGGTGCAGCATGGTGGCGAGCTGGATCCCGAGCTCGCCGGACGAGTGCACCGCCACGCCCAGCTGGAACGTCTCGCAGACCCCCGCCGCCTTCACGCACGGCCGAATGCCGCCCCAGAACGTCGTGTCGAGCAGGATGACGTCCACGGCACGGTTGAGCACGTTTGCGGCGAGCTGCTCGAAATTGACGACGACCGTGTTGGTGGCGAGGGGCATGCGCAGCTTCTCCCGCGCGTGCCGCATTCCCGTCAGGCCGAACACAGGGTCTTCGAGGTAGTCGTTGTCGAGGTCCTCGATCGCACGGCCGAACCGGACGGCCTGCTCCGTGGTCCACACCGCGTTCGGATCGAACCGGAAGCTGTCCCCCGGGAGCGACTCCGCGACCGCGCGATAGCATTCGAGGTCATGGGCGGGCGGGAACACGCCTCCCTTCAGCTTGTGCGATCGAAAGCCGTACCTGGTCTTGAGCTCGCGCGCGTGCGCGACGAGCTGGTCTGCCGTGCGGATCGCGCCGTGGCCATCCGCCGCGGCATACCTGTAGAACAGGTACGACGCGAACGGGACCCGATCCCGAACGCGTCCGCCGAGGATGTCGCACACCGGCACACCCCACGACTGGCCGAGCAGATCGAGGCACGCGAACTCGAGCGCGGCGACGACCTGCGTGCGGTTGTTGTAGAGCGATGCCGTGGGGTTCGCGAGCAGGAACCGCATGTCCTCGAGGCGGGCAGGATCGCGCCCGAGGAGCGACTGCTTCAGGGCCAGAACCGTCGCGATCGCCGACTCCCCGCCGCCCCCCATCTCGCCGAGGCCGACGAGCCCGGTGTCGGTCTCAATCTCGACGATCGTGCGGACGAACCGGCCCCAGTGGCACCCGTTCGCATGCCGCAGCGGCGCCTCGAGCGGGACCGTCACCGTCGTCGCGCGCACATCTGTGATCTTCACGCCGCTCTCCACGGTCAACGTGCCACGTGCCACGTGCCATGTGGCACGTGCTACGTGCTACGTGCAAGGTGCAACAGGTGCACTTTGGCACTTTGGCACCTTAGCACCCCTGGCACCCCTGGCCCCCTGGCACCCCTGGCACCCCTGGCACCCTGGCCCCCTTATCCGCTACAGGAGCTGGAACGGAGCCGGACGGACCAGACGTCCATCACCGGAATCATCTCCGGCGGGGCGGGGCGTTCGCCTGTGGATCCAGCGACAGGGTTGCTGCCGCCGACCGTGACGCGCCGGCCAATCTTGATCCCGGGCTCCATCAGGGCCGATTTGCGCACGAGGCCCGTCACTTCGACGAGATGGTGATCCTCCCGCTTGACGTCGTCCTTGACGTCCCCCTTGGCCGCGAGCCGGAAGGACTTGGCGCGCACGGGAGGGCCGCTCTCGGTGTCGGGCCGGCGGACGTCGGAGACGGCGAGCACGTTACCGGTCAGGCAGCCGGTGATCGCCAGTTCGATCGAGTCCTTGGGCACCTTGGGTTTATCCCGCGGCGTTTCCTGCGCGGGCCACAGTCCGATCATCGCGAACAGCAGGAGTGTCGTCATCTGGTAATCCTCGAAAGGCGGCAGGCCTTCTGACGATATCACGGTGCTCTCGGAGGTGGTGCGGCGTCGCGCATAGAATGGGAGCATTCACGTGTCTCTCGAGTGGAGCCCTCCCTGATGAATAAGAAGATTGTCGGTATCGTCCTGTGTCTGGGCGCCGCGGCGCTCGCGTCGTCGCGGCTGTTCGCGCAAATCGACGCGCGCATGTTCCGCTACCCCGCGGTGTCGAGCACCCAGCTGGCGTTCGTGTACGCGGGTGACATCTGGGTCGCACCGAAGACCGGCGGGAGCGCCGTGCGCCTCACATCTTCGCCGGGGGAGGAGTCGTTCCCGCGCTTCTCGCCCGATGGACGCAAAATCGCCTACAGCGCGTCATACGACGGCAACGGTGACGTGTTCGTCGTGTCCGCGTCCGGCGGCGAGCCAGTCCGCCTGACCCATCATCCGATGCCTGACCGCGTCATCGGGTGGACGCCGGACGGCACGCGCGTCCTCTTTGCCTCGAGCCGCGAGAGTGGCCGCCAGCGATTCAGCCAGTTCTACACGGTCGGACTCGATGGCGGGCTCCCGGAAAAGCTGCCGGTGCCTTACGGCGAGTTCGGCACCTATTCGCCCGACGGAAAGCAGTTCGTCTACATGCCGATGTCGCAGGACTTCCGGAACTGGAAGCGCTATCGCGGCGGCTGGGCTCCGGACCTGATGCTGTTCGATCTCAAAACGTTCGCGACGAAGAACATCACGTCGAATCCAGCCAACGACGCGCAGCCCATGTGGCATGGCAACACGATCTACTTCATGTCCGACCGCGGTGCCAACGAACGGAACAACATCTGGGCCTACGACGTGCCGACCGGGGGCGTCCGCCAGGTCACGCAGTTCAACGACTTCGACATCACGTTCCCGTCAATCGGACCGGACGGAATCGTGTTCCAGGCTGGCGGGCGGCTGTACCTGCTGGATCTCGCCACCGAGAAGTGGGCCGAAGTGCCGGTGCGCATCGTGAGCGACGAAACGACCCTGCGGCAGCGCACAGCCAAAGTGGACGGGCTCATCATGAGCGCGGGCGTGTCGCCAACAGGGAAGCGTGCCGTGTTCGAGGCGCGCGGCGACGTGTTCACGGTGCCGGCAGAGTTCGGCGCCGTCGTCAACGTCACGCGCTCGTCCGGCGTGGCCGAGCGCTACCCGCGGTGGTCGCCCGATGGCAAGACGGTGGCGTACTGGAGCGACCGCACCGGGGAGTACGAACTGACGGTGCGGCCATCCGACGGATCCGGGCCGGAGAAGA
>JBBWZJ010000027.1:0-5935 GCA_039648985.1 Acidobacteriota bacterium
GCCATCGATGACGATGTCGACCTGCTGGGCGTTGCCCGACCGAGTGACAGAGGCGACAGCCGCGACGGCGCGATCAGCGAAAAAGAAGTACCAGTTGACCCATACGGCGGCCACGAGGCCCGCGGTCATGACGAACCAGTCGGTGAGGTTCATGTCCTGTTCCTCCGGAGGCGAAGTCTATATACCCCTCCCCCCTATGTCAACCGAACGCTGCGTTGACGGCACCGATTCGCCGCCGTAAGAACAACGGACCTCATCGGAGATTCGGATGCACCGCTTTGCGCCCCGCCTGCTCGCCCTGCTGCTCGCCGCCGCCAGCCCCATTCACGCGCAGACCTCCCCGCCGAGCGCGCCGACGCGCGTGGCTGTGCGCGCCGGCCGTCTCATCGATGGGCTGGGCGGCGCGCCTGTGACTGACGCCGTGATCCTCATCGACAATGACCGAATCACCGCGGTCGGGCGCGGGCTCGCCATTCCGGCCGGCGCGCGCGTCATCGACTTGAGCCGATCCACCGTGTTGCCGGGATTCATCGACGCGCACACGCATGTGACGTCGCAGCCCGCGAACTACATGGAGGACCTGTTCCGGAAGAGCCCCATCGACGTGGCGGTGGGGGCGCACGTCTATGCGCGGCGGACCCTCGATGCCGGGTTCACGACGATTCGCGACGTCGGAGCGGGCGAGTTCATCGACGTCGCGCTGCGCAATGCCATCAACGCCGGCACGGTGCCGGGTCCGCGCATGCAGGTCGCGACGCTGACCGTCGGATCGACGGGTGGCCACGGGGACATCACCGGGTTCTCACCGTACCTCAAGTTCGGCCAGTTCTCCGGCATCGCCGACGGCGAGGCCGAGATCCGGAAGCTCGTGCGCTTCGAGGTGAAGAACGGGGCCGACCTGATCAAGCTGCTCGCGAGCGCCGGCGTCCTCTCGGAGGAGGAGTCGGTGGGTGCGCCGCAGTTCACCCAGGAAGAGATGAACGCCGTAGTCGACGAGGCGCGGATGTGGGGCCGCAAGGTGGCGGCGCACGCGCACGGCGCCGAAGCAATCAAACGCGCCCTGCGCGCCGGCGTGGCGTCGATCGAGCACGCCAGCCTGATCGACGACGAAGGGATCCGCCTCGCGAAGGAGAAGGGCGCGTATCTCGTGATGGACATCTACAACGACGATTACATCATGGCCGAATACAAGCGTCTCGGGTACCCGCAGAAGATCCTCGACAAGGAGGCGTCGGTGGGACGCCTCCAGCGCGAGAGCTTCCGGCGTGCCGTGCAGGCGGGAGTGAAGCTCGCCTTCGGCACCGATGCCGGCGTGTACCCGCACGGCTGGAACGGCCGGCAGTTCGCGAAGATGGTGGAGTGGGGGATGACCCCGATGCAGGCGATTCAATCGGCGACGACGAGCGGCGCGGATCTCCTCGGGTGGTCCGATCGGGTGGGTTCGATCCAGACGGGCCGCTACGCCGACCTCGTGGCCGTGGACGGTGATCCGCTGCGAGACATCACCGAGCTCGAACGGGTGAAGTTCGTGATGAAGGGCGGGGTGGTGTACAAGGGAAGCGGGAACACGGCACCGATACCCTGATGTCTCTCGCATGAAACGCCCTGGAGTCGTCCTCATCGTCTCGGCGGCCCTGTGCTCGCTCGCCGGCGAGCGGTTGCGTGCGCAGTGGCAGCCCTGGATGCTTGGTCCCTTCGAGAAGCCGACGGCGGTGAACCCGATCATCACGCCGGGAGCAGCGCGTGTCTTCCTCTCTCCCATGAACGACAGCGTCGTTCATTGGGAGGGGTATGCCACGTTCAATCCCGCCGCCATCGTGAAGGACGGAAAGGTCCACGTGCTCTATCGTGCCGAAGACGCGACGGGACGACAGGTCATTGGGCATCACACGTCGCGTATCGGGCTCGCGGAAAGCGCCGATGGCCTGCGCTTCACTCGGCGGGCCACTCCTGTGGTGTACCCGGACAAGGATGCCCAGGCAGCATACGAATGGACCGGCGGCGTGGAGGACCCGCGCATCGTGGCGACGGACGATGGCCGGTATGTGTTGACCTACACCCAGTGGAACCGCGATATCCCGCGGCTCGCCGTCGCGACGTCGCGCGATCTGGTGCACTGGACCAAGCACGGACCGGCGTTCGCCGCGGCGGATAGCGGTCGCTTTCTCCGGATGGAATCCAAGTCCGGTGCGATCCTGGCCCGGGTGGTGGGAGACCGGATCGTTGCGACGAAGGTGAACGGGACGTACTGGATGTACTTCAACGTGCCGGACATCCTCATCGCGACATCCGACAACCTGCTGGACTGGACACCGCTCGAGGACGCGAACGGCAAGCTCGTGAAGGTGCTCTCACCGCGGCCCGGCTACTTCGATTCCTGGCTTGTGGAAGCCGGCCCGCCGGCGCTTCTCACGGAGCACGGCATCGTAGTCCTGTACAATGCGGGCAACAGTGGGCGCTATGGGGAGCCGGGTCTGCCGCAGCGCATGTACACGGGTGGGCAGGCGTTGTTCGACGCGCGCAATCCGATCAAGCTGCTCGCGCGCTCGAGCGAGCCGTTCATCAAGCCTACGGAAGGGTACGAGCGCACGGGGCAGTACGTGGAGGGGACGACGTTCGTGGAGGGGCTCGTGCCGTTCAACGGTCGCTGGTATCTGTATTACGGCACGGCAGACTCGCGGGTCGGCGTGGCGGTCTGGGATCCCAGAACATCGCCGCGGCGCTGAGGCGAGGACACGCACCCGCACGTGGAGAGGGTTTTGCGGTTGATTTAATGGAGTAGAACACTCCAGCAACGGCGCCGGACAGTCCGCCCGACACCTGCCCTCCCTTTGCTCGGCGGCTCGGCCGCCTGCTCTTATGAGAACGTCCGCACGGTGCGTCGTTCCAATCGTCGTAGTTGGTGGACTCGCCGCCGGATGCGGCCGCGGCACCGCGCAGCATGAGCCCACGCCCAAGCCGCAGGTGACGGCGCAAGATCTCGAGCGCAATGCCGGCGAGCCTATCGAACGCGTACTCCAGGCCAAGTATCCCGGCGTCCAGATCGTGCGAACGGGCGACGGGCTCGCCATCGAGATCCGCGGTCCAGGCTCGTTCTTCAGCAGCGATGCAGCGCTGTATGTAGTCGACGGTGTGCCAATGCCGACCGGTCGTGGCGGGGGCCTCACGGGCCTCAACCCATACGACATCGAATCGATCCGGGTGCTGAAGAACCCGGAAGACATCGGGATCTACGGCATTCGCGGATCCAACGGCGTCATCCTCATCACGACGAAACGGCCGAGCAGACACGATCCCTGAGTCGGATCTACTCGGCCGCCGGCTCGAGCAGAAGCTCAGAGCTCGTTCTTCTTCATTGCCGCAACGGCGTGCGCCGCCGCTCGGGCCGTGAGCGCCATGTAGGTGATGCTCGGATTCTGACAGGCGGTGCTCGCCATGCACGAGCCGTCGGTGACGAACAGGTTCTTCACGTCCCACGCCTGATTCCAGCCATTGAGCACGCCCTCCTTCGGACTCCGGCTCATCCGCGCGCCACCCATCTCGTGGATGCAGTGGCCTGGGGGATTCATCCCATCGTTCGGACGGACGTCCTTGAAGCCGGCGGCATCGAGCATCTCCGCCATCGTGATCGCCATGTCCTTCTCCATGGCGCGCTCGTTGTCCGACCACCGCACCTCGATGCGCGCGGCGGGGATCCCCCACGCATCCCTCACCTCGGGGTCGAGCGTGACACGATTCGATTCGCGGGGCAGGGATTCGCCGAAGCCCGTGCCCCAGAAGCCCCACTCCCCCAGCTCGTCGATCAGTGACTGCTTGAACGCTGCGCCGTAGCCGTGCATCCACTGTCCGCGCCCCCATCCCTGCCGGTCGGCGCCGCCCTGGAAGCCGTAGCCGCGCAGGAAGTCGGGGTGCTGCGTCTTCACGTTGCGGAAGCGCGCGATGTACACGCCGTTGGGGCGATTGCCGAGCGTGCGCTTGTCCATCAGCCCCGAGTACGAGCCGCCGGCACCCGAACCGAAGTTGTGGTCCATGACGTACTTCCCGAGCGTGCCGCTGGAGTTGGCGAGTCCGTCGGGGAAGGTGGCATTCTTCGAGTTGAGCAGCAGCCGCACCGACTCGATCGTGGACGCGCAGCAGAACACGATGCGCGAGGTGAACACGGTCTCGTGCCGGGTGATGGCGTCGATGACGCGCACGCCGCGTGCACGCTCCTTCTTCGGATCGTACAGGATCTCGGCCACCACGCTGTGGGGCCGCAGGGTGAGGTTGCCCGTGGCGCGCGCGGCGGGGAGCGTGGCGGCGATGCTGCTGAAGTACGAGTTGGTGATGCATCCCTTCTCGCATGGTCCGCAGTAGTGGCACGCGAGCCGCCCGTTGTGATTCTCGGTCAGGATGGCGACGCGGCCGATGGTCATCACCCGCTCGCCGCCGAATGCCTTGAGGATCTTGGGACGCGCGTCCGCCTCCACGGCGGTCATCTCCATCGGCTTCAGGAACTCGCCGTCCGGAAGCTGCGACAGCCCCTCGCGCGCGCCACTCACGCCGATGAACCGCTCGACGTGCGCATACCAGGGCGCGATGTCGCGATACCGGATCGGCCAATCGGTGCCATGACCGTCCTTGAGGTTCGCCTCGAAGTCCAGGTCGCTCCAGCGGTAGACCTGGCGGCCCCACATGATCGAGCGGCCACCGACTTGACGGCCTCGGAGCCAGTTGAAAGGCGCATCGGCTGGCGTCGTATACGGATTCTCCGCGTCCTTCACGAAGAACTTGTGGCCGACCTCGTCGCACGCGTAGCAGCGGCTCTGGATGGGCTGGTCGCGCTCGAGTGCCTTGCGGTCGCCCAAGCCGCGAAAATGCATCTGCCAGGGCTGCACGTGCTCCACGTAGTCGGTGAGCGGATCGATCGGCCCGCCGGCTTCCAGCACGAGGGTGCGCAGCCCCGCCTGGGTCAGCTCCTTCGCGGCCCAGCCACCGCTCATCCCCGAGCCGATGACAATGGCGTCGTAATCGTAGCTGTCAGCCATGGATCATCTCCTCGCTGGGCGGGACTTTCACGGCTGACGGCTTCTTCCTGATCGCCACCGGTGCGGCGCCCTCGAACCGCCCGGGCATCACCACGGTCTTGAGAACGTCCTTCATCACCGGCTCGCTCGTGAAGTAGCCGTGCACGACGAGCCCCTTGAGCCGCCACCACGAGCGCGCCGGCTCGACGTCTCGCGGTCCGCTCTCCAGAGCATCGATCAGCTTGCCGCGCGCGTCGGTGTCGAGTCCGGAAAAAGTGGCGGTGGACTGGCTCATCGCGCGAGCATCGATCGCATCGAGGCCGGCAAGGAGCCTGGCCCGGTCGTCGTCCTTGGCATACTCCGAGACGATGACGTTCACGAAGTGGTGCACCCCCACATCAGTGGCGCCTGGCGTGTCGGTGCGGGGGATGATCGTGTCCGCGGCCGCGCGCACGAGAGCCATCTGCGCGTCGTTCAACCCGTTCGTCGGGAAAGCGCCGGCGGCGACGCGCGACCATGCCGCGAGTGCCCGGTCGGAGGGGAGGAGGCTGAGCGCGGCCGCGGAGGCGAGCGCCCGCAGGAGATCGCGACGTTCCATGGTTCCGGGGGAAGGGGGCGCGTTTATGCTGCCTCCAAAACCACCTCCCGTCAACATCGGCGCTCGACGCGCAGCCGGTGGGTGGGCTCGAAGTTCTCGACTGGTCCGGTCTCCAGCGCTGGCTGCATGCGCCCCGCTCGAACGCGTAGCGCTGGCGCGCCTAGTGGCAGCGCGCGGTACCCGTGTCGGCCACGGCGCCGGAGACGGGCACGAAGTCCCACGAGTAGCTCGTGGGCCGGAGCACGAGAGCGAGCACGCCGTGCGATTCGTTGATGCGCACCAGGCTGTTCGGCTTCACGGTCACGAAGCCACGCAGCGCGGCGCCACCGGT
>JBBWZJ010000253.1:0-29028 GCA_039648985.1 Acidobacteriota bacterium
ATCGTGGCGGTACTCCCCACGCCGAACGCGAAACCGATCGCAATCAGCACCACGAGTGCTGTCGCCTTCATGCCCGCGAGCACGTTCTGGAGGACGCTGCCCGGACCGAGCCCGCGGATGTGAATCAGTGTGAGGGCGGCGATCGCGGCAAGCGCCATGAGCGACTTGCGCGACACGATCAGCGGAATGAGCGGGAGCGGGACCGTGAGCAGCGGCGTGGCGTTCCCGGCGGCGGGCACGAACCGGCCGACGTACTCGGCAAGGGCCACCGCACTCGCCGCCACCGCTCCCGAGAACCCCGCGACGAACGACGTCCACCCCGTCAGGAACGCGGCCCCCGGGCCGAACGCATCCCGCAGGTACACGTATTCTCCACCGGCGTGGGGCCGCATCGCCGCGAGCTCGGCATACGCCATGGCGCCAATGAACGCGAGGGCGCCGCCGGCGGCCCAGACGGCGAGCATGCCGGGGCCGTAGGGCACCATCTGCGCGACGATCACCGGGACGAAAAAGATTCCGCCGCCGATGACGTTGGACACGACGATGGCGGATGCGTCGAAAGGCCCGAGCCGCCGGTCGAGTGCGGCGGGCGCTGGCGCTGCGGACGTCGTCGAACGATGGAATGAATCGGACGGCACCAGAGCCTGGCTGCTACTGCGTGAGCAGCTGGCGGACAATCTTGACGTCGTGCAGCTCCACCCACTGCGACGAGCTCTGCTTCGCAAACAGCTGCGCTTCCATGTCGCGGAACTGGCTGTTCTTCAGCATCTCCGCGCGCGTCTGGGGCGGATCACCGGTGTACCCGAATTTCGATCGGACGGTAATCGGGGCAGTCGAGTCGCCGGTGAAGTCCACGCGCTGGACGAACACATCGTCCCAGTGCTCCTGTTCGCCGGTGAGGCGAAAGACGACGTTGAGCGAAAGGGAGGAGAGGTCGGTGCCGGGGTTCTTGTGGATGCGGAACGTGACGCTCGGCACGAGCTTGTTCTTGCCGTCCTGAATGCCTGCGTCGAACCAGCCCGTGGAGACGTCGGTGACCTGAGTCGCCTGCTTCAGATCGATCGCTTTGCCGCACGCCGCCGACGAGAGCGTGGACGCGAGCAGGGCAATCACGAGCACCGTTGCGCGCGTCCGCATGGACGGAATTGTAGATCAGAACTGGCGGACCTGGACCTTCTGGCGGGCTTCGTCCCTGTTCGAGCGACCGGCGAGGAAGTCCGCGAGATCGCTGCCCTTCACCTTGAGCACCAGCGTTTTCAGCTGGTAGATCTCGCCGGGGATGAGACCCGACTCGCTGCCCCGCGCCGCAACGGTCAGCCACTCGTCCGGTCCGAGATCCATGCTCTTGCTGTGATCGAGCATCGCGTCGATGAGGCAGCGCTTCACCGCATCGCGATACTTCTGCCCCGGGTCGTCCGCGGCGACATTCCTCAACGCCTCGTCGGCGCCGGACGGCACGTCGGCCAGCTGACTGGCGCGCTGGGCACCCGCTGGCTGCGACTCGGCGCGATGTTGCGCATTGCGTTCGAGCGTTTCCAGGCTGAGCATCAGATTGAGATCGAGCGCCGGGATCTCCACGTAGAAGAAGGCCCCGTAACCATCGAGCGTGAACCCCTTGGCGCGCGCTTCCCCGGTGAACATGTTCACGCCGGGAATCTTCGACTGGACCTCCCGGGCGACCTGGTTCGCGGCCAGGCTGACGGATCCCGTCAGCGTGCCTTCCATGACCCGGATCTGATCGTAGCGACGCATCTCGTCGTCTTTCGCGGGCATCGTGACTTGCGCCCATGCGACGGACGGCAGCGCCGCGGTGATGACTATCGCGAGGGTAATCCCAGTTTTCACGATCTCTCCTGCTCGACTACTTCGGTTGATAGGCCGTCGCCCGGTACATCCGCTGCATCAGGTCGCGCGATTGCCGCAGTTCTGCGCCGCTCGTTGTCTGGAGCCGCATCAGCCCCTGATCGATGACCGCGAGATCCACCTTCCGGCGGGCATCGAGGTCCCGCGTCAGTTGCGCCAGGCGCGCCGCCATGACGCGCTGCTGGCGGGTCTCGCTCTGGTCGACGAGCTCGTTCACCCGCTTCAGCACCGCGGCGTCCGTGGGATCCGTGCCGCGGGTCGCGACGGCGATCGCGGAGAGCGACGCTTCGAGCTGGCGCACCCGCTGCTCGAGCGCCTCGGACTGCTGCTTCCAGTCGACAGCGGTCACCCCCGCGGTGTCGGCGCGCGCGGTGACGGCAGTCGCGGGCGCCGAGCCGCTGCGATGCCAGCCCGTGCGCAGTACCAGTCCGCTGGCGTCGTACCGCACTTCGACATTGGCGAGCGCGGCGCCTGCAGCGAGGACGAGCACTGCGGCAGCCGCCAGGCCCCAGAGCGGCCCGATGCGGCGCGGCAGCGCAGGTTGCGTCGCCTTGCGCACGATCTGGAATCCAAGATCCGGCTCGGGCGGTGCCCACGCGGCGAGGTGGCGCTGCGTGGTCCGAAGGTCCGGCAGTTCGGCGCGGCACTCGGCACACGACGCGAGGTGCGCCCGGAAGCTGTCCCTCTGGGCCGCATCGAGCTCGCCGTAGAGGAACGAAACGAGCAGGTCCTTGCTGTCACACATGGTTTGGTCCATTACTGGTTCGAATGAGCCGGCGGAGGCCGGCTATCTGCCGAAAGTACTTTCCACTCCGGCCTCGCGCAACTGCTTGCGGAGCACCGTGAGCCCTTGATACAGCCGTGTCTTCACCGTGCTCAACGGGCAATCCAGCAGTTCGGCAATCTCCTGGAAGGTCAGCCCGTGGTATTCCTTCAAAATGATCGCGGTCCGCTGCTCGTCCGGGAGCGTGGACATCGCCTTGCCGACGGCGCGCCCGAGCTCGTGCCGGGCCACCATGTCCTCGATCGTCTCCGACGGCGTGGCTTCACCCGCGAGCTCGATGATGTCCATGCCTTCGGGCGCCTGCGCGACGGGTGTGCGGCGCTCACGCCGGATCCAGTCGCGACAGAGGTTGAGCGCGATGCGGTACAACCAGGACGAGAACTTGGCCTGCCCCTTGAACCCCTGCAGCGCCCGGAACGCGCGGAGAAAGGTCTCCTGCGCGATATCGCGGGCATCCTCTTCCCGGCCGAGGACGCGGTAGGCGAGGGCATAGATAGGCCTCTCCCAACGCAGGACGAGCTGGTTGAAGCTGTCCAGATCTCCCCCGACCGAGAGGGCGACCAGCTCTTCGTCTGTCGACGGCATGCCGTTCGGGACCGGAGGCTCGGCTGTCGCCCGCGTCCACACCTTTAGACGCCGGCACGGCCGCGCCAGTCGGAGAGCAGTTTACCTTTTCATCTCAAGCTCTTAGAATGCGTCGTCCCCCACCGAATGAGCGCATACAGCGGATTTTCGATGCTCGCCCGGGCCGTGGCCCAGGGTGCGCATCCGTCCGCGCTGCTCGCTGAGCTCCACAAGAGCGCCATGGTCGCCCTCCAGGCCCCAGCCTCCCTGGTGCTCCAGGTTCGGCAGTCCGGCCGCTACTGCGTCACGTCCAGCGTCGGCGTGGACAAGCCGGGAGGCTACTGGCTGGAGCCCCACGACGCCGCCCGGCTCGCAGGGGGCGCGACGCCAGCAGCCAGGATCTGCGGCCCGGCGGACCTTGGACCGCTCACCCGCCGCATCGGCGTCGACCGCGCGCTGGTCGTGCCGCTGACCGGTGGCGGGGCCACCGCGTTCCTGATCGTTCCGGCGCCCGCCGTCCCCCAGGCTCAGGCGCTGGCTGCCGCGGTGACGGCCCGCATCCAGTTCGAGCTCGCGCTGGAGCTCGCGCGGCTGGGAAGGGAAGCATCGCTCCACCGGCACATCCAGGATCTGCTCCTTGGATTTTCGCGCGGCATTTCGTCGACGCTCAGCGTCGCGGGCGCGCTCGACTCGCTCTCGACCGAAATGAACACGCTCTTCGGCACCGCCCGCTCGTCGGTCTGGCTTCACGACAGGCGCAACCGGGAGCTCGCCTGCGCGGCTTCATCCGACGCCGCGGGTCTCGTGGGGACGCGGGTCGCCACCGATTCCGACGCGCCCGCGGCCCGGGGGCTGCGGCTTGCGCGTCCGCAGCTGGCGGCCGACGCCGGAGGCCGCCTTCTCGTCGCGCCGCTGCGGGGCTGGCGGCGCGCGCTCGGCACGCTCGTGATTGAAGGCGACCCGGTGGATCTCGACGACGGGCAGTTCATCGAGGGGGCGCACGAGCTCGCGCGGCAGCTATCGGTGTCGATTGAGAACGTCCAGTTGCTCGAGGAATTCCTCCAGCAGCGACGGCTCCTCGAAGACACGTTCAACTCGCTCGTCGATCTCGTCGTCGTCGTCGATTCAGCGCTCCAGGTTGTCCAGATGAACGGGGCGTTCGCGGACCGGGTCGGTCTGCCGCCCGCCGACGTCCTGACGCGACAGGTCGGCGGGTTTGTCAGCGAAGAGCTGGCCGAGTGGCTGTCCGCCGACACGGCGCCGCGGTCGCGCGAGCCCGGCGTGGCGTTCGGGATCACGAAGCAATTCACCGATGCGCGGCTCGGAGGGATCTTTGCCGTGACCGTCACCCCCCTCATCAACCAGGACGCCGTTCCGATCGGCCGCGTCATTGTCGCGAGGGACATCACCGCGCAGACCGAGCTCGAACGCGAGCGCGAGGCGCTGAGCCGCCGGCTCGCACAATCCGAACGGCTCGCGTCCCTCGGGCAATTCGTCGCGGGGATCGCGCACGAAATGAACAATCCGCTGCAGGGCGTGCTGGGACATCTCGAGCTGCTCATCCGGACGTCTGAGGACGCGCGGGCCGTCCGTCCCACGCTGCGTCGGATCTACCACGAAGCGGACCGCGCCGCGAAGATCGTGCGGAACCTGCTCGTGTTCACGGGATCGCGGCGGATGACGAGCGTGCGGCTGCGCGTCGACCGGATCCTCTCGCGCGCGCTCGCCAGCCGGGCCGCAGCACTGAAACTCGCCGGTATCGAGGTGCTCCGTCGCCAGGGTGAGGGCGTGCCGAGTGTCGACGGAGACGGCCTGCTGCTGCAGCAGGCGCTTCTCAATATCCTGATCAACGCGGAACACGCGGTGCGAACGGCGGGCGGCGCGCCGCGGATCGAGACCGCCATCATGGGCTCGGCTGACGGCAGGCGCGTGTCGATCTCGATCAGCGACTCGGGTCCGGGCATTGCCGCCGACGTACTGCCGCACATTTTCGATCCGTTCTTCACGACGAAGGGCGTAGGCCAGGGCACAGGCCTCGGGCTGGCGATCACCTACGGGATTGTCCAGGAGCACGGCGGCACGATCCACGTCCGGAACCGGCCGGAAGGCGGCGCGGAGTTCACCATCGATCTCCCCGCGGCTGTGAGGACCGGCGGCGCGGCACCGCCAAAGCGTCGCCCTGCCCGCCCCAGCTCTTCGGGCTCGAGACGGAAACAGGGCCCCGCCGCCCGCCCTTCCGGCGGCTGACACGGATCACCTCCGAGTCTGATAGAGTGCGTCCACCATGACGGACGAGAGCTTCCTCACGACCGAAGAGGTACTCGATTACCTTCAGGTCAACCTCCGGACCGTGTACCGCCTGATCAAGGCCGGCAAGATTCCCGCGGTCCGGGTGGGCCGTCAGTGGCGCTTCCGCAAGCGCGACGTCGACAGCTGGCTCGAAAACCAGCGTCCCCGCGCGGTCCGGCCTGTGTCCGCGCGGACGGCAACGCCGGTCACGGGACGCGCGCGCGTCCTGGTCGTGGACGACGAGGCGTCGATTCGCGACCTGCTGTCGAAAACCCTGGCGCTTGCCGAATACGACGTCGATCTTGCGCCGGACGGCCGTGTGGCGCTCGAGCGGCTGCGCATGATCCCGTACGACCTCCTCATCACCGACCTGAAGATGCCGGGCGTCGACGGACTGGCGGTGATTCGTGAAGCCCGGCGGCTCAAAGCCGATATTCCGGTCATCATCATTACAGGGTTCTCCACCGAGGCGAGCGCGATCGAGGCGGTCAACCTAGGGGTCTCCGGCTACCTCACCAAGCCGTTCCGGGTCCCGAGGGTGCTTGCCGTCGCGGCCAAAGCCCTCGGTGAGTAATCAGTTGACGTACAAACGACTCTGGGCTACTCTTACGGGCGTCGTTGTCCTAAAGAGTCCGTTCATGGGGCAGGCGGGGCCCGCTGGCAATGGCAGAATCGTGAGGTTGATATGAACAAAGCCGTGTGGAGCTAGCCAGACGCGCCCGTTCGCACGCCGCACTTCAGGGGTGAAGCCTCGCCGGCGTGGACGCTGTGCTAAAATTGTACGTTTCTAGCCGCGTCCGCGTGCCTCCGCCGCCTCCATGATTCAACTTTCCGGCCTCAGCAAGACATTCGGCGACCGTGTGCTGCTCGATGCGGTCAGCTGGCAAATCGATGACCGCGAGCGCGTGGGGCTCAGCGGGCCCAACGGTGCCGGCAAAACCACCCTGCTCAAGATGCTGGCGGGGCTCGAGGAGCCCGACAGCGGCCTCGTCATCAAGCCGTCCGGCCTCTCCGTCGGATACCTGCCTCAGGACGGGCTCAACCACAGCGGTCGTACGCTCATCGAGGAAGCGGGTCTTGCCTTCAAACCCCTCCTCGACATGCGGGCGGAGATCCAGTCACTCGAAGAACGTCTGGGCGACGACGCCGTGCCGGAGTCCGAGCACGAGTCGATGCTGTCCCGTTACAGCGACCTGCAGGACAGCTTCCGCCGACTCGAAGGCTACAGCATCGATCTGAAGATCACGACGGTCCTGCGCGGTCTCGGCTTCGTGCCCGACGACTTCAGCAAGCCAAGCGAGACGTTTTCGGGCGGGTGGCAGATGCGCATCGCGCTCGCGAAGCTCCTGCTCGGGCGGCCGGGGCTGCTGCTCCTCGACGAGCCCACGAACCACCTGGACCTCGACGCCCGCAACTGGCTCGAGGACTACCTCTCCGGCTACCCGCACGCCGTCATTCTCGTTTCCCACGATCGCTTCTTCCTCGACGCGGTTGTCACCCGCATCACTGACATCGGGATGCGGAAGCTCACGGACTACCCCGGGAACTACACCGACTACCTCGTCGAACGCGAAGCGCGCATGGAGCGTCTCCGCCAGCAGAAGCGCGACCAGGATGAAGAGCTCGCGCGGATGGACGCATTCATCAACCGGTTTCGCTATACCGCGACGAAAGCGTCGCAGGTGCAGAGCCGGCTGAAGATGCGCGACAGGATCGTCCCCATCGAAATTCCCCCCGAACGCAAGCGCGTGCACTTCACCTTCCCGCCGTGTGCGAAGAGCGGGCGCACGGTGCTCGACCTGCGCGATGTGCGCAAGTCCTACGGCGACCGTGTCGTCTTCGGCGGTGTCAACGTGCTCATCGAGCGCGGCGACCGCATCGCGCTCATCGGGCCGAACGGAGCGGGCAAGTCGACGCTGATGCGCATGCTCGCCGGAGTGGAGGCGCCGGACTCCGGCACCCGCACCGAAGGGCACCAGGTGGTCATGCAGTACTTTGCGCAGGACGAAGCCACGCGGCTCGATCCGACGCGCAACATCTATCAGACACTGGCGGGGGACGCGCCCCTGCACATGGTGCCGAGTATCCGCAACATCCTCGGCGGCTTCCTCTTTTCGGGCGACGACGTCGAGAAGCCGGTGCGCGTGCTGTCCGGCGGCGAGCGGACGCGGCTCGCGGTGGCGCGCATGCTGCTCCGCCCGTCGAACACGCTTCTTCTCGACGAACCCACGAACCATCTCGATCTCGACTCGAAGGACGTCCTGCTCGAAGCGCTCGAGGACTTCGGGGGCACGCTGATCTTCGTCTCGCACGATCGCTACTTCGTGGACAAGCTCGCGACGAAGGTGATTGACATCGGGGGCGGCGAGGCCGTGCCGTACCCGGGCACGTACGAGGAGTTTCTCTGGAGCCGGAAACAGCAGGAAGCGCCCGCGCAGCCGGCGGCCGCAGCGCCCTCCAGAACGCCATCCGCCGCCAGGCACGCAACCCCGGCCAGGAACGCCGCCGCGCCCCGGACCGGGAGCGGCGCGAAGGATGCGCCGGCGGCAGCGGGCCGGCAGGTCACGCTCGCGATCAGCGGCAGGAACGCATCGCCCGTGAAGGAGGCAGCCCCGTCCTACGAGCAGCGGAAGCGCGACGACGCCGAGGCGCGCCGCCTGAAAAAGGCGGCCGATGCACGGCAAAAGCGCATTTCTGACCTCGAAGGCCGGATCGCCGAACGGGAACAGGCCGTCCGCGATCTCGAGCTCTCCATGTCGGCCCCCGGCTTTTACGACAATCACGAAACGTCGAAGCCGATTGTCGATCGGCACCAGGCGCTGATGTGGGAGATTGGCGACCTGATGCACCAGTGGGAGGACCTGCACGCGACAAAAACGTAATCGGCTCGCAGTTCTGTAATAGACTCCCTCCTCGGCTCCCCCCGACCTCTTCGTTTCGTTAGCAAATTCCGCTGTCCGAGTGTGCGAACCCGGGGTACACCCTTTGCCCTTTACCGCCCTGCGGGTACACCGTCGCTTCGCGCGCAGCGCCTTCAACCCTCGCGCAGAGCCTCGTATGCCCGTAAACCACAGATGGAAAAGAGCTTGGCTCACGGACATCGGGCACTTGCCACAGAGACCGCCCCGGAGCCAGCCGACGGCTTTTCGCTCCCCCCTGCCATGCCGATGAGAAAACCCGTGCCGGCGCCGCGCCGACCGGCCTCCGTTTCGACGCGCCGTGCGGCCAAGGGCCCCGTCGCCGTGGCCAAGAAGCGGGCCTCGGAGAACGGTCCGGTGGCGGACGGTTTCTACCGCGATCTGGTGTGGAACCTCCGGAACGGCGTGCTCGCGGTGACGCGCGGCGGCGACATCGCCGTGATGAACGAGGTTGCCTACCGGATTCTCGGGCTGCAGCCGCGGACGACCGATATCGGCCGCCCCTTCGCGGAGGTCCTGCGGCACGTCCCGGACGTCACGCGCATCCTCGCGGGTGCGTTCGAGCTCTCGCATCTGCCCAATCGAGCCGAGCTCCGGCTGAAGACGACAGGCAAGGTGATTGGTTACACCCTGTCCCAGGTGCTCGACACGCGGGGACGCCTCACGGGCGCCACGCTGTTCTTCAAGGACCTGACGCGGGTGGAGCAGCTCGAAGAGCGCGAACGGCTGCGCGATCGTCTCGCGGCGCTTGGCGAGATGGCCGCCGCGATCGCGCACGAGGTCAAGAACCCGCTGGCCGGCATCGAGGTGATGGCCGGGATCCTCAAGCGGCAGCTCACGGAGTCCGAGGACGCGCAGTCGATACTCCGCGACATCATCAAGGAAGCGAAGATGGCCAACGCCATCGTCGTCGAGGTCCTGGATTTCGTGCGGCCAATCCGGCTGCAGGTGGAGCGCGTCTCGCTCGCGGACGTGGTCCACGACGCCATCAGCATGGCGGAAAGCCATGTCCCGCGCGGGAAGGTCCACCTCGCTGTGGAGCTCCGCGAGGATCTCGCCCCGATCCAGGGCGATCCGCACCAGCTCCGGCAGCTGTTCACGAATCTGCTGACCAATGCCTTCGAGGCGCTGAACGGCGCCGGACACGTGCGCCTCTCCGCGCTCCAGGTTTCTCCGGACGAGGAGACGGGGGCCGCGGACGCGCAGGCCGTGCCCATGATCCAGGTCGAGGTCACCGATGATGGCCCGGGCATGCCGGCGGATGTGATGGAGCGGATCTTCAGCCCGTTCTTCACGACCAAGCCGCAGGGCTCGGGGCTGGGCCTCGCGATCGTGCGGAAGATTGTCGACGCGCATGACGGCCGGATCGACGTGAGCGCGCAGCCGAATGGCGGCACGCGGTTCCGGGTGACGCTGCCGCTCAGCGGCAGCCACGAATTGTTCAAGTAGCGCGACCTTCGTTCGTTCGGCGCCGTTATGAATCTCAGCGGCAGTCATCAGTGAGAGGCAATGCACATGGGCCGGATTCTTGTAGCAGACGATCACGACTCGCTCCGCCGCGGTATCGTCCGCGCGCTGTCGGACGCGCAGCACGAGGTGGAAGAGGCGCCGAACGGGAACGTCGCCATCGAGAAGCTGCACGAGGGTCAGTTCGACGTCGTGCTGAGCGACCTCAAGATGGGCGGGAGCGACGGGATGGACGTGCTGCGCACGGCGAAGTCGCTGCAGCCGAATACCGCCGTCATCCTCATGACCGCGTTCGGATCGATCCATACGGCCGTCGAGGCGATGAAGATCGGCGCGTTCGACTACGTCCAGAAGCCGTTCGAAATCGAGGAGATGGAGCTCAAGATCGCGAAGGCGATCGAGCACCGGCGTCTGAAGCACGAGATCGAGTACCTCCGCCACACGCAGCAGGACATCTACGACTTCGATCGGATCGTGGGCGCGAGCGGGGCGCTGCAATCGGTGCTGACGGTCGTGAAGAAGGTGGCGAAGAGCAATACGACCGTCCTCATTCGCGGAGAAACGGGTACGGGCAAGGAGCTCATCGCCGGAGCGATTCACCACAACTCGCTCCGGGCGGGGCGCAACTTCGTGAAGGTGAACTGCGCGGCCCTGCAGGAGAACCTGCTGGAGTCCGAGCTCTTCGGCCACGAGAAGGGCGCCTTCACGGGCGCCGACAAGCAGCGCGTCGGGCGGTTCGAGCAGGCCGACGGCGGCACGCTCTTCCTCGACGAAATCGGCGACATGAGCGCAAACACGCAGGCGAAAATTCTGCGCGTGCTGCAGGAGCACGAGTTCGAGCGGCTCGGCGGCACGCGAACGCTGCGGGTGGACGTGCGCCTCATTGCCGCGACCAACCGCAACCTGCCCCAGATGGTCGCGAACGGACAGTTCCGGGAAGACTTGTACTACCGCCTCAACGTCGTTTCGATCGAGATGCCGCCACTCCGCGAGCGCAAGGAAGACATCACCCAGCTCGCGGGTTTCTTCCTGCGGCGGTTCGCGGGCGAACTGAAGAAGCGGGTCGACGGACTCGGCACCGATGCGCAGAAGCTGCTGATGCGCTACAACTGGCCGGGCAACATCCGCGAGCTCGAGAACGCGATCGAGCGGGCGGTGCTCCTGACGGAAGGTCCGCAACTGAGCTGCGGCGACCTCGCGCTCGGCGAGCTGTCAACCGGCCACTCGGGCGGGGACCAGAGCCCGGTCGTCAAGATTCCCCCGACGGGGATCGCGCTCGAGGAGATCGAGCGCCAGGCCATCCTGGAAGCACTCAAGATGTCGAACTGGGTGCAGAAGGATGCGGCCGAACTGCTCGCCATCAGCCCCCGGGTCATGAACTACAAGATCAAGACGCTCGGGATCGACTACTCGCGCGGCGGACGAAGGCCGATGGTGGAGTCCATGGCGTAAATGAATCGGCTGACAGACGGTAGGATCAGGTGAGCCGATCTGGACTGCAGGTCTGACAGTTGAGAGCTACGCCTTCGGATGCGACTTCTTGTACGCATCCATGAGCTGTGCGGCGTTGACGTGGGTATAGCGCTGCGTCGTGCTGAGGCGCGCGTGGCCGAGCAGCTCCTGGATGGCCCGTAGGTCCGCGCCGTGCTCGAGCAGATGCGTCGCGAACGAATGACGCAGCGCATGCGGGCTGATCCCGAAACGGGTGCTGCAGGCCGCCACATACTTGCGCACGAGGCGATCGACGCTGCGCGTCGAGAGCCGTCCCCCGCGAAAATTCAGGAACAGCGGTTCGGCGCGACGGCCGCGGACTACGCGCTCCCGGTTCAAGAGTGCAGCGCGTCCGCCGCGCGGCGGCACGCGCGCCGAGCGGGCGCCGGGAGACTCGCCCGAGTTCGGATTCGCGATGAGCAGCGCCTCCCGGTCCCGTAGCCAGGCGCGAAGCGCCTCTTCCGTCGGCCTGTTGAACGGCACGATGCGTTCCTTGCCTCCCTTGCCGAGGACCCGGACGACGCGGCCGGTCAGGTTGACGTCTTCCAGCCCCAGTCCGACCAGCTCGCTCAGCCGCAGTCCCGAGGCGTAGAACAATTCCAGGATGGCGCGATCCCGCCGCCCGAGCGGCAGAGTGCCATCCGGCATCTCGAGCAGTCGCGACATCTCTGCCTCCGCCAGGTGTGCCGGCAGCCGCTGCTCGCGCTTCGGCGTTCCGACCAGGGCGCCGGGGTCTCCCTCCATCTCCCCTTCACGCCGCAGGTAGCGCCCGAAGCTGCGGAGCGCCGCCAGCTTGCGTGCGGCCGACGCCCGTGAATTGCCGCGTTTGTGAAGGTCTCCGAGAAACAGACGGATGTGCTGATGCTGGAAGTCGTCGAGCGTGATCTCCGGGCGAGGGCGGCCGAGGTGCCCGGCGAGGAACGTGAGGAACTGGGCGAGGTCGCTCTCGTACGCGCGTACGGTGTGCGCCGACGCGTTCTCGTTCAATCGCAGGTGCTCGAGGAAGTTGCGAATGTGTGCCTTCACTCGCGCGGTCCCGCCACGGCCAGAGCGGCAGGTCGCGGCTCGGGGCCCCCCGCCATCCAGCTCTCGAGATCCGCCAGCGCCCGCGCAGAGAGTGCCGCGTTGCGGTCCGCTTTCTTCCGCGGCGCCCTGCCCCCGCCCTCCGGCACGAGCGGAGGCATGATGCCGAAGGTGATGTTCGTCGGCTGGTAGTGCCGCGGATCCGCATGGGCCACGTAGTACGCCATCGCTCCGATCGCGGTCGTACGGGGGGCTACGCGGATTGGCGAGCCCAGCGCGAGGGCAGCGGCATTTCTGCCCGCGAGCAGACCCGATGCTGCGGACTCGACGTATCCTTCGACGCCGGAAATCTGCCCGGCAAAGAAGAGGTCGTCGCGCACAATCGTCTGCCACGTGTCTCGCAGCACCGTCGGCCCGTTGATATACGTGTTGCGGTGGATCATCCCGAAGCGCACGAACTCCGCGGCTTCGAGACCGGGAATCAGCTTCAGCACGCGCGCCTGCTCCCCCCATTTCATCTGCGTCTGAAACCCGACGAGGCTGAAGTGATCGCCCGCGAGATTGTCCTGCCGGAGCTGCACGACCGCATACGCCTCGCGACCGGTGCGGGGATCGACAAGGCCGACCGGCTTCATCGGGCCGAATCGCAGCGTGTCCACACCGCGGGACGCCATGACTTCTATCGGCAGGCACCCCTCGAAGAACCTCGGCTCGTCGAACTCGTGGAGAGGCGCACGCTCGGCAGCCAGGAGCGCGTCGTAGAAGCGCAGGTATTCGTCGCGCGTGAACGGGCAGTTGAGATAGTCTCCCGCGCCATCGTCCACACCACAGGCGGTGTCCGCGGGCGCCGTACTCAGCGAGGCCGCGGGGGACGCGCCTCTCAAGCTCCTGCCCCACCGGGATGCACGGAAGACCCTCGATCGGTCGATCGAGTCGGCGAGCACGATCGGGCTGACCGCATCGTAGAAATACAGCTGGCGCGCGCCGACCATCCCCGCAATCCGGGTCGACAAGGCATCGGACGTCAACGGGCCCGTCGCAATGATCACGGGGCCATCCACCGCGTCGGGAATGTCAGCGACCTCTTCCCGGACCACAGTGATCGCGGGGTGCGCGTGGACAGCCCGCGTCACTTCTTCGGAGAAGCGTTCGCGATCGACAGCAAGCGCGGCTCCGGCTGGCACGCGCGCCGCATCCGCCGCGCGCATCACGAGCGAGCCCAGCCGGCGCATCTCTTCCTTCAGCAGGCCGACCGCATTATCGAGTTTGTCCCCGCGGAACGAGTTGCTGCACACCAGCTCCGCCAGCCGATCCGTCTTGTGGACCGCAGTCGGCCGCACGGGACGCATCTCGTACAGCGTGACGGGAACCCCAAGAGAGGCCGCCTGCCACGCGGCTTCCGATCCCGCGAGGCCTCCACCGACTATGTGAATGGGCATGTGTGCTTCCGTCGTACGGCTTTGCCGGGCAGCGAAGTTCTCTGTCAGACGATACCACCCGGCGCGTCAGGAACGCGCGGGCCGCCGGGCTGCAACACACCTGCTCGAGGGATCAGAGAGGCCGAACCGGCGCGCGCCCGAAGCGGCCGCCGCCAGCCCGCACGTAGCCCAGGAGCTCGAGTTCCATCAGCCTCGGGAGCAGTTTGGAGGCGGTGGTGCCGGTCGCGGCCACGAGTTCATCCAGGTCGTACAGCTCACCCGGTTCCATGTGGGCCAGCAGCGGATCCCCGGACGGCGCATTGCCTTGCGGCCGGCACGCCGCCCTCGCGGACGGCCAGCCGAGCTCCTCGAGCACGTCGTCTGCTGTCTCGACGACCTTTGCGCCGTCCTTCAGAAGACCATGCGATCCGCGGTTCCGTCCCGAGAGCACGCTCCCCGGCACCGCCATCACGTCTCGCCCCTGTTCCATGGCGCATCGAGCCGTAATCAACGAGCCGCTCTTCTCCGAGGCCTCGACGACCACCACCGCGAGCGAGATGCCGCTGATGATGCGGTTGCGAAGTGGAAAGTGCTCCGGCAGGGGCAGTCCCCCGGGGCCGAGCTCGCTCACGACGACGCCCGAGGCGCCAATCGATTTCGCGAGCGCCGCATGTTCGGCGGGGTACACGCGATCGAGCCCGGACCCGAGCACCGCGATCGTGGGACCACCCGCGTCGAGCGTTCCCCGGTGAGCGGCGGAGTCCACGCCCCGCGCGAGCCCGCTGACCACGACGACGCCCTGAGCCGAGAGCTCGCCGGCAAGCCGCGCCGCCACGTCGAGCGCGTATGGAGTGGCCGCGCGCGACCCGACGATGGCGACGGCCGGCCGCGACAGCACGTCGGGATTGCCGCACGTCCAGAGAACGGGCGGCGGATCTACGATGCAGTTCAACAGCGGTGGGTAGCGGCGATCGAACCAGGGGAGAGGCAGCATCCCGGCGGAACCCGCTGACGCGATAGCCGCCGCTGCAGCTGTCCGCGCCGCCTCCTCCATCGAATGCCGGTCCGCCGCTCCCAGACCGAGGGCGGCAAGCACCTCGATGGCTTGGACCGCAGGGTCGAGCTGACGCAGTTCCTTGAAGACAGCGGACGCGCGGGCGCGCGAGACACTGAGCATCGACACCATGACGGCCGCCTGCAGATCCATCGCGGATCCTCCCGGCGACGCAGCCGCGCCGTGCTGACCTCCCCGCCCGGGCCAAACGCCAAAGGGGTCGCGCCGCGGGCTGCGTAGCAGCTCTGCGGCCCGACCCCTCTGTCCCATTATAGAGGTACAGCTGTCTCCTCGATCAAACGTCCGCGTTTACGGGACGCGTCCGCCGCTTACGGAAAAGGCGGCATTTGACCGGGGCCGCTCCGTCTGGCGGCCGATCGCGGTGGTACGTGCATTGCTCGTTGCTTGAAGTGCCTTCCCGCATCCTCGCCGGATGGCCGCGTTAAACAGCTTGCGGCGATTCGGCCGGGTGCTATAGTGAATCGAGTACCCATGCACTTTCGAGCTCTCGTGGTCGTGGCGACGCTCGCGGCTTTTGCGCCGCCTGCGTACGCGGACGCGCGTTCCAGTGCCCGGGCTCAGGTCGACTTCGGCATCAAGGTCGCCCAGAACGGGTTGTGGAAAGAAGCCACGTATCGCTGGGCCAAGGCGGTCGAGATCGATCCGACGTACGCGGCGGGCTGGAACAACCTGGCGATCGGATACGAGCACGAGGGTAAGTTCGAGGAGGCGCGGCAGGCGTACGACAAGGCCGTCACGCTCGACCCCAAGAACCTGCTGATCCGACAGAACTACGATCTGTTCAAAGAAATCAATGACCGCGCGAAGCGCCGCAACGATCGCTAGCCTCGTGCTGCTCACCACGGTGAGCGCGTGCACCAACTTCTTCGAGGTGCCGATCGAGACGCCCATCTCGGCCAAGATGGATGTGTCGGCATTTCGCCGTGTGCTCGTGGCCGGATTCATCAGCGGCGGCACGGAAGACGTCGATGCGAACCTCGAGACCGTCCGTCTTCTCCGCAGCCAGCTCCGAACGAAGTCAGGTCTCCGGGTGATCGAGGCCGAAGTCCTGCCCCTCGCCGAGATGGCGGCGGACAAGGCGAAGGCGGCAGCGGCGCCGCCCGCACCGGCGCCCGCCGTGGTGCCGGCCACCACCGCGGGGACCAATGGCGAACCGGGAGCGGGAACAGCGGCTGCGGGCAGCGGCTCGTCCATCCTGCCGGTGCCGCCCCTGCCGGCGGCCCAGGCGCCGACCCCGGCCCCTTCTGCGCCGCAGGCGCCGGCAACGCCGGTCGAACCCAAGATCCGGACCGAGAAGGACCTCGAGAAATATCAGTCGATCTTCGCGGACGTGGCGTTCTGGAAAAAGATTGGCGAAGAGTACGAAAACCCGCTGATCGTGACCGGCACGGTCCTCTTCACGCCGCACCAGACCTCCGGGTTCGTCACGCGCAACGTCGAACAGTACGACCAGCTCGGGCGCCGGACGGTGATCCCGCAGCGCACATACATGGAACGCAAGGGCTTCATCCTGACGCCCAAGTTCATCTTCATCGACGGCCGCACCGGGGCCACGTTGCACAGCGAAACGATGCACGAAGAGATTCTGTACAACTCGCAGCAGAACACTCCCGCGCTGTCGTCGTATTTCGAGCTGATGGACAAGGTCATTCCGACGTTCCTCGGCACGCTGAGCACGCAGAAAATCAAGGGCACCCGGGTCCTGCTGAGGTAAGCCGCCCCAGCCCTCCGCCTTGGCGAGGGGCTCCCATCCGTGCTACCCTGAATCTTTTGGATCTGGGCGAAATTCGCCTGCTGGGCCCCGCTGTGCCGGCAGGCTCGAGTCAGAGCGGCCCGCGCGGGTCGGCGGAGGGTGTGGACGTGTTCGCAATCATTCAAACCGGCGGGCGTCAGGTCAGGGTGGATCCGGGATCGGTGCTCACCGTGGACCGGGTCGAGGCGGAAGTCGGCAAGGAGATCACGTTCGACCAGGTGCTCTTCCTCGAGAAAGACGGCGGCGAAATGCTCGCCGGAGCGCCGTTCGTCGCCAACGCGCGGGTAGTCGGGATCGTGGACGGGGAGTCGCGCGGCCCAAAGATCGTCGTGTTCAAGAAGAAGCGCCGCAAAGGGTTCCGCAAGACGCGCGGCCATCGCAGCACGTACACACGCGTCCGCGTGACGGACATCCTGGTATAAGCAGGCGCGGCCGTTCGCGTGCGTTTCGGTTTTCTCTCCGTCAGGGCTTCATATGGCTACAAAAAAAGGGCAGGGCAGTTCACGTAACGGCCGCGACAGCAACGCGCAACGCCTTGGGGTCAAGCGTCACGACGGCAATGTCGTGACAGGCGGGTCGATTCTCGTTCGCCAGCGCGGGCGCAAGTTCCGTCCAGGGTTGAACGTCGGGCTCGGCAAGGACGACACGCTCTTCGCGAAGGTGGACGGGACCGTCAAGTTCGAAGATCACGGCGCACGCGGACGCGTGATCAGCATCGTACCGCTGGAAAGCTAGTGCCGCAGACGTACGTAGCGCACCGCTGCGGCGGCGCGTCCCTGACGTGTTCGTAGACGAAGTCGACATCCACGTGGCGGCCGGCCACGGCGGCCGCGGCGCGATGGCGTTCAGGCGCGAGAAGTTCGTCCCGCGCGGCGGGCCCAGCGGCGGCGACGGAGGGCCCGGCGGCTCGGTGTACCTCGTCGCCAACGCCAACCTCAACACCCTCCTCAACTACCGCTTCCAGAAGATCTTTTCCGCGGGTCGCGGCGCGCACGGCGAGGGTTCGAACCGCACCGGCAAGAACGGCACGGACATCGAGCTCGAAGTCCCGACCGGCACCGTCGTGTACGAAAAGCAGGAGGACGGCTCATACGCGCAGATCGCGGACCTCACGACCGAGGGCCAGCGTGTGCTGCTCGCGAGAGGCGGACTCGGCGGCCACGGCAATGCCTCGTTCGCGACCTCGACGAACCGCGCGCCTCGACGCACACAGCCGGGCCTTCCGGGCGAAGAGAAGGACCTCCGCTTCCACCTGAAGCTCCTGGCAGACGTCGGGCTGCTCGGATACCCGAACGCGGGCAAGTCGACGATGATCTCGCGCATCTCGGCGGCGCGGCCCAAGATCGCCGACTACCCCTTCACCACGCTCGTGCCGAATCTCGGCGTCGTCGGCCTCTCGGGCGAGCGATCGTTCGTCGTCGCGGATGTGCCCGGGTTGATCGAGGGGGCGCACGCCGGTCACGGGCTGGGCCACAGGTTCCTCAGTCACCTCGAGCGCACCAAGGTGCTCGTCCACCTGGTGGACGTGTCGTCCTCGAGCGGACGGGACCCGGTCAGCGACTACGATGTGATCGTGCGTGAGCTCGAGCTGTTTCCTGGCCGCGATTCGTCGGGAGAACGGCTTTCGCAGAAGCCGGTGCTGGCGGCCGCGAACAAGATCGATGCGCTCGACGAGCCCGCCCGCCTGGAGGCGCTGCAGGCCCATCTCGACAAGCTCGGGGTCCCGCTCTACAAGGTGTCGGCGGCCACAGGCGAAGGCGTCGACGCGCTTCTCGAGGCCGTGTGGCAGCAGATTGCGGCGTCACGGGAGCGCGAGCGCGCAGCCGCACAGGCGAAGCCCGCAGTCACGGAGCGGCACGCGCCGGCGCCTCCCATCGGTACCTTGACCGAATGAACGCTGGCGGTCGTCTCGGCCTGCTCGGCGGCACGCTCGATCCCATTCACCTCGGCCACGTCGAAACCGCGAAGGCTGCCCGGGCGGCGCTTGGACTCGATCGGGTGATCGTGCTGCCGTCGCGCGTTCCGCCCCATCGCGTCCTGCAGCCGGTCGCCTCGAGATACCACCGCTTCGCGATGGTCGCGCTCGCCGTGAACGGGATCGACGGTCTCGCGGCAAACGACATGGAGCTCTGCGCGCCGGGACCGTCGTACACGGCCGACACGCTCGCGCGGTGCCGGGAGCAATTCGGGCTCCCCGCGTTGCAGCTTTTCTTCATCACGGGCGCCGACGCGTTCGCAGAGATTGCCACGTGGCATCGCTACCCAGAGGTTCTCGAGCTCGCGCACTTCGTCGTGGTGTCGCGCCCCGGGTTCCCCGCCGAGACGCTGCGACAGCGGCTTCCGGCCATCGCGCACAGGATGCAGACCGTTCCGCCGGCCGATCGCGTGTCGAACGAGGCCCCCGTGTTCGTGAGCTCTTCGCGCGATGCCGCCATCTTTCTCGTGAATGCACAGACCCCGGACGTGTCCTCGACGGAAGTCCGCCGCCGGATGGCGGCCGGAGAAACACTGAAGGACCTGCTGCCCGCAGCGGTCGAACGTCACATTCTCAAGCACGGGCTGTACGCCCATACATCCGCGTTACCCACGGCAGTGCACTTGCATGGCGAAAACTGAAAAACGGCGAATTGCAACGGGCGGAAAGCACAAGCTCACGGGCGAGGTCGGCAAGGCGGTTCGCGCGGCGCTCGACAAGAAAGCGGGCGACGTGGTCGTCCTCGATTTGCGCGCGACACCTGCGTTCACGGATTTCTTCATCCTCTGTTCGGGCCAGAGCCAGCGGCAGGTCAAGGCGATTGCCGACGGCGTCGAGGAGGCCTTGCGGACCGCGAAGGTGCGACCCGCGCACGTCGAGGGCTACGAACGCGCCGAGTGGGTGCTGATGGACTACTTCACGTTCATCGTGCACGTGTTCACGCCGCAGACGCGCGCGTTCTACTCGCTCGAAAGGCTCTGGGGCGATGCGGAGCGGATCGAAGTCTCGGACGAGGAACCCGCGTCCGCCTAGCGCATTCGGGCAGCATGTTGTGGCGGCCGGGCGCGGGTTCGCCGACGCCGCCATCGCTCTTCTCCTCGCGCCGGCCTGTGCCGCCTGCGCGCAGTGTCTCGTCCACCCGACGCGCGGCCCCGTGTGCGACGCGTGCTGGGCGGCCATTCCCGCCATCTCCCCTCCCCTGTGCGACACCTGCGGCGATCCCCTGCCGTCCTGGAGACAAATCGGCTCGAGCATCGGCCAGTGCAAACGCTGCCGCGACCGCGAAGGTCGCGTTCTTCGCGCCCGCGCGATTGGCGGATACGAGGGTTCGCTGCGCGCGATCGTGCACGCCCTGAAGTACGACGGCCGGCGCTCGCTCGCGCCGAGGCTGGCGCAGCTGCTCGCTCGGTCCGGATCGGAGCTCGTCGAGGGGGCTGACGTTGCCGTGCCTGTGCCGCTCCATCCCGCACGGCAGAGGACGCGCGGCTTCAACCAGGCCGAGGACCTCGCGCGCGGGCTGCCGCTGCCTGTGATGCATGCGCTCGAGCGGATCCGCAGGACGCCGTCCCAGACGGATCTGCCCGAGGCTCAGCGCTTCGACAACGTGCGCGCGGCTTTCGCGATCGCCCGGCGCGCGAACGTCGGCGGTGCGATTGTCGTGCTGGTGGACGACGTGAGCACGACCGGCGCGACGCTCGAGGCGTGTGCGCGTGTGCTGCTCGAGGCAGGGGCCCGCGAGGTGCGCGCGCTCACGGCCGCGCGAGTCGTGTCGAGACGGCCGCGATGACGTCCGCGGACACGGCGGCCCGCGGCCGCTCACCATCGAGCAGGAGCCAGGCGCCGGCCGACGCCTGGCGCCGGTAGCTGTCGCGCACGCGCGACAGGAGGCGCATGTCGCGCTCGTACCGGTCGCGGCCCGTGGCCTTGCGGCCCACGGCGGTCTCCGGCGCGATGTCGAGGAGGATGGTCAGATCCGCCGCCGGCAGGAATCGCTGGATGTCGGCGAGCCAGTCGGGGTCGAGCCCCTGCGCTTCACCGTAGGCGATGCTCGAGGCGGTGTAGCGATCGCACACCACGACGACTCCGCGCTCGAGCAGCTGCATCATCTCCGCGCGGCGCTCGTGCCTGTTCGCCACGTACATCAGCTGCATGACGTCCGCGCTGTACTCCCGCTCGCCGTGCAGAGCCTTTCCAATCTCGGATCCGATCGGCGTCGTGTAATCGGGGAAGGACAGCAGGCGGCACTCGCGCCCGCGTGAGAATGCCGCGTCGCGGACGCACTCGGCCTGTGTCTGTTTGCCGCTCTGATCCAGGCCTTCGAACGCGATCAGGAGGCCTTGGCGTGGTTCGGGGTTCAAGGTTCGGGGTTCCGGGTTCGGGTTCGGGGTTCAGGTTCAGGGTTCGGAGTTCGGGTTCAAGGTTCAGGTTCAGGGTTCGGGGCTCGGTCCCACGCTCGCGTGCAGGGCTTGAATCCGCCGGCTCTGGACGAACGGTTACGTTTCGAGGGCGAGGATATCGTCGATGGTCTGGCGGCGGCGGATCACGGACCAGCCGCCGTTGTCCACGAGCACTTCGGCCGGCAGGGTGCGGCGGTTGTAGTTGGAGGCCATCACGGCTCCGTAGGCGCCGGTGTCCAGCACGGCCATCAGGTCCCCCACGGACGGGCGCGGCAGGCGGCGGTCCTTGCCGAGCGTATCGCTGCTCTCGCAGAGAGGTCCGACGACATCGCAGCGGATCTCCGGGGCGGAGGACTGAACGGCCGGCTCGATTCGATGGAACGCGCCGTACAACATCGGCCGCAGCAGCTCCGTCATCCCGGCGTCGAGAATCACGAAGGCGCTGCCGTCCGCGCGATCTTTGACGTCGACGACGCGCGACAGGAGCGCGCCGGCGGGCGCCACGATATGACGTCCGGGCTCGAGCACGATCGCAAGCCCCGAGTCTCTCACGACCGGCAGCAGCACGGCTGCGTAGTCCTCCGCGGAGGGGACCGCGGCGCCGTCGTACGACACGCCCAGGCCGCCGCCCAGATCGAGGTGATCGATGATGATGCCGTCGTCCCGCAGCTCGCCTGCGAGGGTGACAATGGCCTGCGCCGCACGCCGCAGTGGATCCAGGTCCGTGATCTGCGAGCCGACGTGAATGTGGAGCCCGACCATCTCGAGCCCGTCGCCGCGGGCCGCGCGGCGGCAGACATCCCGGGCGGCGTCCATCGCGATGCCGAACTTGTTGGTCTTGAGCCCGGTGGAGATGTGCGGATGGCTTCGCGCGTCGATATCGGGATTGACGCGGAGCGCCACCCGCGCGCGCGTCTGCCGCTCGCGCGCCAGCCGGTCGATCCGATCCAGTTCGCCTTCGGATTCGGCATTGATCGTCTTCACGCCGAGATCGATCGCCTGCGCCAGCTCCGCCGCGGTCTTGCCGACGCCGGTGAAGACGATCTGCTCCGGGATGAACCCGGCGCGCAGGGCCACATCGATCTCCCCGCCGGAGTTCGCGTCCGCCCCGCTCCCGAGGCCGCGGAGCAGCCGCGCGATCGCGAGCGTGGAATTCGCCTTGAGGGCATAGTGCAGCGAATGCGGATACGACCGGAACGCCTCGTCGATGGCGCGATAGCGGCCGGCAATCGTGGCCGCGCTGTACACGTACAGCGGTGTGCCTTCGGCTGCCGCAACATCGGTCACGGGCACGCCGTCGCACACAAGTATGTTGTTGATGCGCTGGAAACCGGTCACTGGGGTATTCGATTCTATCCCACGCATGGCCCCCTGGCACTCTGGCACCCGTGGCACCCCGGCACCCTTGGCACCTTGGCACACCTTTTTATGATGTTTCTTTGATATCATGCCCGGTGTTTCCCGCCGTCTTATCAGATGACGCATGTCTGTTGATTCCCCCGCGGCGCAGCCCGCGACGCCTGACAGCCTCATCGAACAGTGCCTGAGCGGCGATCAGGGAGCGTGGGAGATCATCGTCCGTCAGAACTGGCGGAAGGTCTTCAACGTCGCCTACAAGTTCGTGGGCCGGCACGACGAGGCGGAAGATCTGACACAGGACATCTTCCTGAAGATCTTCAAGGCGCTGAACACGTTCGATCGCCGGGCGAACTTTCAGACCTGGATCATCAGCATCAGCCGGAACCTGTGCATCGATCACTACCGCAGCGTCAGGAAAGAGCGGCAGACCATCGCGCGCGAAGTGGATACGACCGACCTGCAGCCGGCGTCACGCGAGCTGACGCCCTATGCGGCCGCCGAGCACCAGGATCTCCGCGCGCAGCTGAAGCAGGCTCTCGAAACCCTGCCGCTCACGCTTCGAACGGCGGTGGTGCTCCGGGACCTGCAGGAGCTCTCGTACCAGGAGATCGCCGAGCGGCTCGCGCTGCCCGAAGGGACTGTCAAGTCGCGCATCAATCGCGGCCGTCTGGAGCTGGGCCGGCAGCTCAAACGGTTGCAGGACAAACAGCCGGTTCTGCGCCGCCGCCGTGGAGCCTCCTCGCGGCCGCGGACCCGCCGGAGCGGAGTACCTGAATGAATCTCACAACCGACCGCGCCAACGGCGTCGCTGTCGTCCGCATCGGGGAGTCGCGACTGATGTACCCCCTGCTGTCGGAGTTCTCGACCGTGGTGACGCAGCTCATCGCCGCGGGCGAACGCAAAGTGGTGGTGGACCTGTCCTCCGTGGGCTACGTCGACAGCGCGACGATCGGGTGCCTCATGGACCTGTACCGCCAGGCGAACGCCGCCGGCGGAGCGCTCAAGCTCGCGGGCGTCCAGAAGCGCGTCGAGACGATGCTCACGATGACGGGCGCGCAGAACTTCATCGAAGTCCACCCGGACGAGCCGTCTGCTCTCAAAAGCTTCGGAGCCTAGCGATGCGGACGATCAAGATGACCAACGGCACGCAGGTCACGCTCGACGGGGATCTCCTCTCCGTCCTCGAGGCGCTGTACGTCGAGGTCACGGCGAAGCGCGAGCTGGAACGGACGTTCGAGGACATGGTGCGCGAGATCCAGAATCTGATCGAGCAGATGACGGACGAGGAGCGCCGCCAGTACCTGTCGGAGAGTCTGTTCCTCAACACCGTGTCGTACGAGAACGAGCGGCTCGGGGCTTACATGAAGAAGCTGACCAGGAAATGACCCGTGTCCCTGAACTACCTCGCCACCCGGTTTACGTGCAGCTGGCCCTGGAGCACCATGGTCATGCTGTGCGACGGCCGGATGGTGTGCGGCTGCGCTGACCCTTACGGCAAACGGGTACTCGGCGACGCGCGCGTCGAGACGGTCTCTGGAATCTGGACAGGTGAGCGGGCCTCCGGCCTCCGGCGGGATCTGAACGCCGGCGGTTCGAAATTCTGCGGCGACTGCCCGCTCAAGCTTCCTCTGGCGAAAGATACCGCGCCGCCCGTACGCGACCTCGGCGTGTCCCCGCTCCCGTCGCGGCTCTACATCGAGTGCACGGCCGCCTGCAACATCTCGTGCGCGCAGGCCTGTTGCGCGCCCGAAACCGGCATCACCCGCACACGGCAGGCCGGGATGCTCGATTTCGAGGTGTTCCGCCGCGTGATCGACGAAGCGGGGCCGTCACTCGTGCGCGTGGACTTCTTCAATTACGGCGAAGCCTTCCTCCACAAGCGCGCGATCGAGATGTGCGAGTACATCAAGGCCGCCTTCCCCCACATCTATCTCTATACGAGCACGAACGGTCTCGCCTTGACCGAGGAACAGGCGCGCAGGCTGATTCGGTCCGGGATCGACGAAGTCACGTTCTCGATCGACGGCGCGACGCCGGAGACGTACGCGCAGTACCGGAAGCGCGGGGATTTCGACAAGGCGATCCGCAACCTGACCGCCGCGGCCGACGAGAAGCGCCGCACCGGCCGCGACCTCCCCTTCCTCAACTGGCGCTACATCCTCTTCAATCACAACGACAGCGACGAAGAGATGTCGCGCGCACGCAGACTCGCGGACGAGATCGGCGTGGACCGTCTCTGCTGGGAGCTGACCGATCACCCCGAGGACATGTACTCGCGCCGCTTCGCTCCCGGAACCCCGGATCTGGCGGCGATCAAGCACGAGATCTGGGACGACAACAACCTCGGCAACGCCATTCCCGGCGCCACACCCCGCGCCCGGATCGACGTGCGCGGTCCGTTGCCGGGGCTCCCACTCGTGGCACGCGCCGGCCGGTCCATGACCGTGCGGATGAAAGTTCGCAACCTCTCCTCGCGGCCGTTCCCCGCTCAGGCCAGTTACGGGCGGCGCCTTGTGCGCGTCGGCGCACAGCTCTGCGGGCGAGACGGCCAGGTCGTCAGCCGCGACTTCGAACGCGCATGGCTCCCGCAGACGCTCTCACCGGCTTCGGCCGTGGACATCGAGATGACGGTGACGGCACCCGCAACACCGGGGCGCTACGGGTTGAAATTCGATCTGGTCAGCGAGGGGATCGACTGGTTCGAAGCGTGTGGCTCGGAGACCACCACCAAGGCGCTTGTCGTGTTCTGACGGAGCTATCAGCTATCAGACGTCAGCTCTCAGCTTCCCGCTTCTGGCTCCCCGCTTCCGGCTTCGGGCTCCCCGCTTCCGGCTTCTGGTATATGGGCCCAAATAGAATCAGCCGTCGAGCTTCAGCAAGTTGCTGAAGCTGACGGCTGAAAGCTGAACGTGAGAGCGACCGCTAATTTGCGAGTCTGGCGGCCGCGTTCGCGGGCACGGGGACGGGCATGCCGACGATGCTGCCTTCGGACGTGGCATCGACAAGACGCCAGGCGTCGGTCTCTTCGAGAATCTTCGCGGCGAAGGCGGTGTGCAGCGCATGGCCGCCGCGGTGCGCGACGAGGTGCCCGATCACCGGATGGCCGACGAGCGTCAGGTCCCCGATCACGTCGAGGATCTTGTGCCGCACGAACTCGTCGTCGAACCGCAGCGCATTGTTGAGGACGCCGGTCTCGCCGAGGACGATGGCGTTGTCGAGCGAGCCGCCGAGCGCGAGGCCGCGCTGCCGCAGCATCTCGACTTCCTTGAGGAAGCCGAAAGTGCGGGCCGGAGCGACTTCCTCGACGAAGCTGTCTTCCGTAATCCGCATCGTCCGCGACTGGTGCCGCAGGAGCGGGTGATCGAAGCTGATGCTGTAGGTGACCTTGAAGTGATCCGATGGGTACAACGCGATGCGCTTGTCCCCCTGCGTGAGCGAAATCGGGCGAAGCACTTTCAGGTACCGCCGGGGCGCCTGCAACCGCTTCACACCGGCCTCGTTCAGAATCAGGTAGACGAACGGGGCGGCGCTGCCGTCCATAATCGGCACTTCCGGAGAGTTCAATTCGACAATGACGTTGTCGATGCTGAGAGCGGTCAGCGCCGCGAGCAGGTGCTCGACGGTTTCGACCGAGACCGCCTCGCGGGTGAGGCCGGTCTGATACTGGATGCCGCCAAGGTGCGTCACGGTGGCGGGAATCTCGAGGCCGCCGAGGTCCGCCCGCTGGAACCGGATCCCGTAGTCGGCGGGGGCCGGCTTCAATGACAGCGTGACCTTGTTGCCGGAATGAAGTCCGATTCCGGAGCAGGAGACCGATCGCCGAAGTGTTCGCTGAGCGTTCATGACCTCTCTGATGGCGGCTGGGAAAGCCACTCCAAGCTCAGCAAAGCCCCTGCCAGCTTCAAACGATCGCGGGCGACGCCTGTAAGTGTGTTCTGTGTCAGTAGTTTACCAGATGATTCCGGGCTCGCAAGGCGAGGGGTTCGGGCGTGTTGTGGTCGGGGAACCACAACTTCGTCAGGGTGCAGTGTGGCTATTCTGCCACAGACTGGGCCGGCCATGAACGCCTCCTCTGACGCCTCCTCTGTCCTCTCATGACGCCAATGTGCGTGGCGGCTTCGGCGCGGCGCCGAGAATGTCCGCGAGAAACTGCCCTGTAAAGGATTCTCGGCTCCTGGCTACTTCTTCGGGAGTCCCCGTCGCGACAACCCTCCCGCCCCCCTCGCCCCCTTCGGGGCCGAGATCGATCACGTAGTCCGCCGACTTGATGACGTCGAGGTTGTGCTCGATGATCACGACCGTGTTCCCCTGGTCCACGAGCTTGTTCAGCACGTCCAGGAGCTTGTGGGTGTCCTCGAAGTGCAGCCCCGTCGTCGGCTCGTCCAGGATGTAAAGGGTGCGTCCGGTGCCCCTCCGCGACAACTCCTTCGCGAGCTTGACCCGCTGCGCCTCGCCGCCGCTCAGCGTGGTTGCCGACTGTCCGAGCTCGATGTACCCGAGACCGACGTCCTGGAGCGTGCGGAGCTTGTTCGCGATCGGCGGAAAGTTCTCGAGCAGCGGCAGCGCCTGGTCCACCGTAAGGTCGAGCACGTCGGCAATCGACTTGCCTCGGTAGCGAATCTCCAGCGTCTCGCGGTTGTACCGGCGCCCTTTGCACTGCTCGCACGTCACATACACGTTCGGGAGGAAGTGCATCTCGATCGCGATGACCCCGTCCCCCTGGCAGGCTTCGCAGCGCCCGCCCTTCACGTTGAACGAAAACCGGCCCGGGCGGAAGCCCCGCGCTTTCGCGTCGGGCAGCATCGCGAAGAGCTCGCGAATAAATGTGAAGAGGCCGGTGTACGTGGACGGATTGGACCGGGGAGTCCGGCCGATCGGCGACTGATCGATCTGGATCACCTTGTCGAGCACGTCGATCCCTTCGATGGCGGTGTGCAGCCCGGGTTCGTCAGCCGCCCTGTAGAGGAGCCGCGCCAGGGCCTTGTAGAGGATGTCGTTGATCAGCGTGGACTTGCCCGAGCCGCTGACCCCCGTCACGGTCGTCAGAAGGCCGAGCGGAATCGCGACGTCGATGTCCTTGAGGTTGTTCTCGCGCGCGCCCTTGACGACGACCTGCGCACGTCCGGCGGGCCGTCGCATCCTGGGGGTCTGGATGACACGTTCACCCCTGAGGTACGCGGCCGTCAACGACCGGTTGCCGTCCGCGAGCAGTTCGGCAGGCGTGCCCTGGAAGATCACCTCGCCGCCGTGTTCACCGGCGCCCAGACCGAGATCGACAACGTAATCCGCCGTGCGAATCGTTTCCTCGTCGTGCTCGACCACGAGCACGGTATTGCCGAGATCGCGGAGCCGCGCGAGCGTGGACAGCAGCGCCCTGTTGTCCCGCTGGTGCAGCCCGATCGAGGGTTCGTCGAGCACGTAAAGCACGCCCGTCAGGTTGGACCCGATCTGCGTGGCCAGACGGATCCGCTGCCCTTCTCCTCCGGACAGGGTCGCCGCGCTCCGCGCCAGTGTCAGATACCCGACACCCACATCGTCCAGGAAATGCAGCCGGTCGCGGATCTCGCGAAGAATCCGGCTGGCGATCAGTCCCTCGCGATCACTCAGCTCGAGCCCGTCGAAGACCCTCACGGCCTCGGCGATCGGCAGATTCACGTACTCGGAAATCGTCCGGCCCTTCACACGCACCGCGCGACTCTGCGCCTTGAGCCGTTCGCCGACGCAGGTCGGGCATGGACGGAGAGCCCTGAACGGCTCCAGATTTTCCTGCTCGAGCCAGGATCCTTCTTCGTAGCGGCGGCGGAGGTTGGGTACAAGCCCCTCGAATCCTGCGCCAAATGGCTCATCGGCTGCAGCACGACCCTTGGCCTTACGCCGGGTGGGATCTCCATCGCCGCGGCGCGCACTTCCGCTGGCGCCGAAGAACAGCACGTCGCGGAGTTTCTTCGAGAGGCGGCGGAACGGCACGGTGAGGTCGATGCCGAACGTCTTGCTCAGTCCGGCCAGCGCCTCGCGGACGAGCTTCTTGTCCCCTTTGGCCCACGGCACGATCGCCCCCGCCTGGAGCGAGAGTGAGTCGTCAGGCACGAGGCGGAGCGGGTCGAAGTCGTAGACGGCCCCCAGCCCCTGACACTCCGGGCAGGCGCCGTGCGGCGAGTTGAACGAGAATGCGCGCGGCGTCATCTCGGGCATGCTCACGCCGCAATACGTGCACGCGAGCTTCCGCGAAAAGAGCCGATCCCCGCCGTCGAGCGTGTTGATGACGACGATGTCGTCCGCCAGGTTCAGGGCGATTTCGACCGATTCGGCCAGCCGGCGTTCGACCCCGGGCTTCAGCACGAGACGATCCACGACGACATCGATCGTGTGGTTCTTCCGGCGATCGAGCTTGATGTCGTCTTCGAGCGAACGAAGCTCGCCGTCCACTCTCACCCTGGTGAATCCCCTGCCGCGCAGCGCGACGAGCTCCTTCTTGAATTCACCCTTGCGTCCGCGGACGAGCGGCGCGAACACGTTGATCCGCTCCTCGCTCGGCGAGAGCATGACGATGTCGATGATGCGTTCGAGTGACTGCGAGGCGATCGCGCGACCGCAGAGGTGGCAGTGGGGCACGCCGATGTTCGCGAAGAGCAGACGGAGATAGTCGTAGATCT
>JBBWZJ010000084.1:0-19778 GCA_039648985.1 Acidobacteriota bacterium
CACGACGGGGCTCGGCACACCCACGGGCAATCCTGTCGCACCCGTCATCAAAATCACCGGGAACGCCCGAACGGCCCGGCAGATGGCCGACAACCTGGACCTGGAGGTGAGCGGCATCATGGCCGACACCGAGAGCCTGGACCATGCGGCCGAGCGGCTCTTCGACGAAGTGCTCGCCGTCGCCTCGGGGAAGCAGACCGCGGCCGAGCGGCTCGGTCACCGCGAATTCGCGATTCACCGGCGCAACCCGACGATCTGAGCGGAGCGGCGGTCTGCCGCCGTGGATGACGCGGGCCGTGTCCCGCGTGGAGCGTGTTCATGGTTGATGTGTCGCGGCCACAGAGCTCCAAGGCCGCTCCTGCCGGGGTTCGGCCAGCGTCCGTACACGGCCGGTTCCGCTGGGTCATCTGTGCGCTCCTGTTCTTCGCCGCGACGATCAACTACGTCGATCGCCAGGTGATCGGGATCCTCAAACCGACGCTCCAGAGTCAATTCGGCTGGTCCGAGATCGATTACGGCGACATCGTGTTCGCCTTTCAGCTGGCGTACGGCATCGGCCTGCTGGCGGCGGGCGGCATCATCGACCGGCTCGGCGCGCGCAGGGGATTCGCGGCTGCGATTGTGATCTGGAGCGTCGCGGCAATGGCGCACGCCGGCGTGAGCTTTTTCGGCGGCGCGGCGGCCGTGGTCCTCGGATTCGCCGGCCTCACGTACTCGGCTTCCGTCGCCGGATTCATCGTCGCACGGCTGGCGCTCGGCATCGGGGAAGCCGGCAATTTCCCGGCCGCGATCAAGGTCGTCGCTGAATGGTTCCCGAAGCGGGAACGCGCATTTGCGACGGGGCTCTTCAACTCAGGCACCAACATCGGTGCGCTCGTGACGCCTCTCGTCGTGCCGGTGATCACGCTGCGCTGGGGCTGGCCGTCGGCCTTCGTCGCGACCGGCGCGATGGGGTTCCTGTGGCTGGCGCTCTGGTGGGCGACGTACGACCGCCCCGAGCACCATCCCCGTGTGACGGCGCGGGAACTCGCGCATATCCGCAGCGACCCGCCCGCTGTCAGCTCAAAGGTCCCATGGCGATCGCTCATGCGGCACCGCCAGACGTGGGCCTTCGCGATTGGCAAGTTCCTCACGGACCCGGTCTGGTGGCTCTACTTGTTCTGGGTGCCTGACTTTCTGCATCGCAACCACGGCATCAACCTGAGCACGATGGGTCCGCCGCTCGTCGTCATCTACCTGGTCGCCGACATCGGCAGTATCGGAGGCGGCTGGCTGTCGTCGCGGCTGATCGCGCGCGGGTGGTCGATCAACACAAGCCGGAAGACGGCGATGCTCGCCTGCGCGGTGTCCGTGTTGCCGATGGTCTTCGCTTCCGGCGCCAGGGACCTGTGGGTCGCGGTGGCGCTCATCAGCGTAGCGGCCGCCGCACACCAGGGCTGGTCCGCCAATCTCTTCACGCTCGTGTCGGACATGTTTCCGACCCAGGCGATCGGGTCCGTCGTTGGTTTCGGAGGGATGGCGGGCGCCGTCGGAGGGATGCTGATTGCCAAGCTGACGGGGTACCTGCTGCAGGCCACCGGGAGCTACGTGCCGGTGTTCCTCATCGCCGCGTTCGCCTACGTGGTGGCGCTGGCGATCATCCACCTGCTTGTGCCGAAGCTGGAGCCGGCGCGCATCGACTGACGAGAGTGCGCCCGCAGCGCGCCGGGACCGCGCATCGCGACAGAGGCTGTGAAGTGGTGGGGGAGGAAGAACGACCTGCGCTGCGGTTTCCCGCAGCGCAGGTGTATGGTGCCAGCGATCTTACTGGTTGCCGCCGCCGGCGCAGCTGCCCGCGACCTGGCGAACCGACGTCACGCGCAGCGCCTGGGCGCCACCTGACATCGAGCCGCTGCCCATCGAACCGCTGCTCATCGAACCGGTGGAACCGGTGGACGAACCGGTTGAGCCTGCGGCCGAGCCCGTCGAGCCGGTGGTCGATCCGGTGGACCCGGTGGTCGATCCGGTGGACCCGGTGGTCGATCCCGTGGATCCCGTCGAGGACCCCGTGCCGGCCGAACCCGTGCTCGAGCCTGTGCCCGACGAAGACCCGGTCGATCCGCTGCCCGTGCCGTACGCGCCCGACGAGGACGAGCCGGCCGACTCGAGCGTGCCGCGAACCTCGACGCGCGAATTGACGTAGCGCTGGAGATCGCTCTGCTGGCCGCCGATCAGCACGAACGAGCTACCCGAGCCGCTTGCGCCGGACATCCCGCTCATCGAGCCCGACGAGCCACTCGTCGAGCCGGCGCCACCAGCCGTCGATCCCGTGGAAGACCCGGTGCTGCCCGCCGTCGAGCCCGTGCTCGAACCCGTTCCGCCCGCCGTGGATCCCGTCGTCGAACCCGCTCCGCCCGCGGTCGAACCCGTCGTGGAACCCGCTCCGCCGGCCGTCGAACCCGTGCTGGATCCGGTCGAGCCCGTGCTGGAGCCCGTGGAGCCCGCGCCGTACCCGGACGTCGAACCTGTCGATCCGCTGCTCGATCCCATGCCCGATCCGCTGGAGATACTCGCGTTCGTGAGCATGAACCCGCCGCTCGCGCTGGACGAGCTGCCGGTGGTGCCAGTCGCACCCGTCGTTCCTGCGCCTGCGCCCGAGGCGGAGCTGCCGGCGCCCGAACCCGAGGTCAGACATCCGGTCACAACGACCGTCTGCCCCTGGCTGCGGCTGCCACTGGTGCTACCCGACTGTCCCTGCGATCCGCTCGTCGACTGCGCAGCCGCGCCGGCGCCAAGCGCGACCGCGATCATCGTTCCGAAAAGAAATTGCCGTTTCATCACGTCCTCCGTGCTGGGTGAAAACAAGGTGCCTTTATACGCGGCACGGTCCTCTCTCGTTATTGCAAATGCGGGCCCACATCGGATGGCACGGGTCCGCTGGGCGAATCCTCAAGCCGGCATCAGTTGAGGTCGCGCACCTCGGCGGGCGCGCGTGTACTGAGCGCCTACGGCTATGAGTAATGGAGTAGCACGCGCGAGTAGCGCGAGGGCGGGCGGGGAGCTCAGGCCCGACGAATGGTCCAGTCGATCTCGCCGCTGTCGTCGTCGCTCAGTCTGAGCTCGACAGCAGCCGACAAGGCCTTCCGCTCACGGGGCCGGAGCGTCAGCTGATGCTCCGTCGAGTACCCGGCGCCCGTGCGCGCCAGCGCGCGCGAGATGCGATCGCGTTCGCCGGCGACGAACACGAGAAGGTTCCGCCCGACTCCGCCGCGCACCGAGACGTTGAGCAGCCTGCTCGCGGCGTCATCCATCCGGACGACTATCCCGAACTTGTCCGTCGTGACGACGGCGGGCCTCTCCCGAAGCGCCTGCGACCTGGCGCGAAGGGTGTCGGACTCGTGCTGCAGGCGGGCGACACGGGCCAGCACCGCCGCCGACCTGTCGCGCAACCGCCGCGCATGGTCCGACACCTGGCGGATCTCGCGCACGAGCTGATCGGGTGACACAGGCGCGCGGAGATATCGGTCGCAGCCGGCGTCCACGACCGCCGCTGCGTGCGTCGGATCGAGCGATCGCGTCATCAGCACGACCGGGATGTCGTCGATCTCGCGCTGTCCGCGGAGAAAGCGGGTGATCTCGAGACCAGCCGCGTCGGGCTGATCACCGTGGACGTGCGCCAGGACAACTTCCGGGCAGACGCGATCCGCTGCGGCGCAGGCTTCCTCCGGCGTCGGCACGACCAGCACCTCGAACCCTGACGCGCGCAGGCAACCGACGTACGGCTCCTCGCCCTCCGACGATGAATCGACGATCAGCACCGCGGACATGTTAGACCTCCCCATCGCGCCGCGCGCCGCGCGCCGCGAGTGACGGCAACTGAACCCAGAACCCGAGTCTAGTGGTACTTGTGGACGCCCGCCGTACGGCAGCGTACGGCAGGACCCGCTGCAGATGAGGCCGGTTCAGACGGGGAGCAAGGCGTCGAACTGACGCGCGACCACCTCGTAACACTCGCATGAGGCCTCTTTGAGCCCGTCGCGATCCAGGATGGTCACTACGCCGCGCGCGTATTGAATGAGTCCGGCGCTCTGGAACGTCCTGGCCACCACCGTGACCGTTGCCCGCCGAACGCCGAGCATCACCGCGAAGAACTCGTGGGTGAGCAGGAACCGATCCGCGCCGACGCGATCGTGCGTCATCAGCAGCCATTTGGCGGAGCGCTCTTCCACCCCGTGCAGGCCATTGCAGGCCGTCGCCTGCATGCTGAAGAGGCTATACGCCTGCGCGTACCGGCGGACGAGGTCGTACAGGCCCTCGCGGCGTTCCATTTCGGCGAGAAACACGTCTACGGGGAGCGCCTGTGCGGTGTCGCCTGGCACCTGCACGATGGTGGCAAATGCCTGGATCGCTTCGGGCGCGAAGAAGACACCAAAGTTTACGACGCCCTCGCGGCCGATTGTGCCGACCTCGACCATCCGTCCATCTTCCATGATCGTCGTGACCGAGCACACCCCGGACCCGGGAAAATAGACCAACGCCACTTTCTCGCCCGCCTTCTGCAACTCGTACTTATGCGCGAGCGGCACTGTCCTGAAGTGCGGTTGCAGGCGCCGGTACTCGGCGGGCGTGAGCGCGGCGAGGATGCGATTGGACGGCGCCGTCGCGCCCTGACTCCTGGCTGACGCTGGACTCGAATCCACGAGGTCGTCGGAATTGCTCATCGGTCCGCTCGAATCACAGCCGCGATTCGGACAGGAGCAAGGCGCGTGCCCCCCCCGGACGCCGATTGACGTGAGGTCGAAACCTCATATACTCGTCCGCGATAATCATGATGTTTCCGCTCAGCCGTTTCTCGCGTTTCACCATCCCGCCCGCTGCGGCGCTATTGCTCGGCGTCGCTCTCACCCATGCGCAGGCGCCTCCGGTGCCTCCGCCCGGAGCTCCCCAGGCGCCGACCGGCCGCGGGAGCACCCAGCCGCCAACAGGGCGTGGTGGAGGGGACCAGGGCCAGGGCCGGGCCGGCAGCCCGGCGTCACAGCGACCTCCGCAAACAGTCACACCGCAGGTATATCCGCCGGAGCAGGTGCAGGCCGGCGGGGTGATGTTTGCCTCGCAATGCGGGTTCTGCCACGGCCGCGACGCGATGGGCGGCGAAACCGGTCCGGACCTCACGCGATCGGCGCTCGTTGCCGAAGACGTCCGCGGGGACAAGATCGCCCCCGTCGTGCACAACGGACGTCCCGACAAGGGTATGCCGCCGTTCAACCTCCAGGAGTCGGACATTTCGGCAATCGTGGCGTTCATCCACGACGCAAAGCTCAAGGCGGAGTCGCTCGAAGGGAATCGGCGAACGGTGGACGTCGCCGATCTCCAGACCGGCGACGCCCAGGCCGGGCAGCAGTTCTTTAACGGCGCCGGCGGGTGCACCAAGTGTCATTCGCCGACCGGCGATTTCGCGGGACTCGCCTCCCGCCTGCAGGGGCTGCCGCTCATGCAGCGCATGCTCTATCCAAGCGGCCGCGGACGCGGCGGCGCGCCGCCGGCGGCTCCTGTCGCGACAATCACGCTGCCGGGCAATCAGACGGTCACGGGGAAGGTCGTCTACCAGGACGAATTCACGATTGCGATCACCGACGCGACCGGCTGGTATCGCTCCTGGCCGGCAAGCCAGGTAAAGATCAGCGTCAGCAATCCGCTCGATGCGCACAGCGCGATGCTCCCCAAATACACGAACACCGATCTCCACAATGTCCTCGCCTACCTGCAGACGTTGAAATAGATGGACACGAGAATGATGCGCCGACACTCCGGTCTTCGGTTCGCCCTGAGCACGCTCCTGACGGTGGCGTGTTGCGCGATAGTAATCGCCGGGGCTCCCCAGGGACTCGATCCCGCCACGCTTTTGAAGCCGCCCGCGGACAGCTGGCCGACCTATCACGGCGATTACAGCGGGCAGCGGCACAGCCGCCTCACGCAGATCACCCCCGAGAACGTCAATCAGCTCACGCTCGCCTGGTCGTTTCAGACGGGGCAGCAGGGTGGCGTCAAGGCCAGCCCGATCCTGGTGAACGGAATCATCTACGTCACCATGCCGGACAACATGTGGGCCGTGGATGCGCGATCGGGACGCCAGATCTGGCGCTACACGTACTCGCCGAACACCGGGTTCCACATCGGCCATCGGGGCGCCGCGATCTACAAGGACACGGTGTTCCTGACCACGCCCGACGCCCACCTCATCGCGCTCGATGCCAAAGACGGCAAGCTGAAATGGGACGTCGTCATCGCCGACGCGAAGAAGGGCTACTGGTCCACGAACGCGCCGCTCGTCGTCGGCAACCACATGCTCGTCGGCGTGTCGGGGGACTTCGACAACCTGCCCGGGATGCTGAAGTCGATCGACCCGGAGACCGGCAAGACGCAGTGGACCTTCTACAGCACGCCGCCCCCCGGCACGCCCGGCTCGATTGCCGGTGGATCGACGGGCGGACAGATGTGGATGACCGGCACCTACGATCCCGATCTCAATCTGGTGTATGTGGGCACGGGCAATCCGACACCCGTCCTCAACGGCGACATGCGCAAGGGCGACAACAAGTGGACGTGCAGCATCCTGGCCTTGCGGCCGGAAACCGGCGAGCTGGTCTGGGGCTTCCAGGCCTCGCCGCACGACACCCACGACTGGGACGCCGCAGAGGTGCCGGTGCTCGTGGACGCGAACTTCAACGGGCAGCGGCGCAAGATGCTGATGCAGGCGTCGCGCAACGGCTACTTCTTCGTGCTCGATCGCACGACCGGCAAGAATTTGCTCACGACCCCGTTCGCGGCGGTGAACTGGGCGAAGGACATCGACGGGGAAGGACGGCCCGTCCCGAACCCCGACCAGGAACCCGCGCGCGATGGCCGTCTCGTCGCACCGAACGAGGGGGGAGGCACGAACTATCGCTCGCCCAGCTTCGACCCGACCACCGGCCTGTTCATCGTCAGCGCGCAGGATGCGTACGGCATCTACTTCAATAAGAAGGAGCACGGCGAGTACGGCTGGGCCGGTGCGGACTATGGCATCTGGAGCAAGGGGAGCATCCGCGCGCTCGACTATCAAACAGGAAAAGTGCGCTGGAACCACGACATCGGCGGCGAAGGCAGCGCCGGCATCCTGACGACCGCCACCGGCCTGACGTTCAGCGGCGATACAAGCACGAATGTGCTTGCGCTGCGCACGTCCGACGGCATGACGCTGTGGCACTCGAGCATCGGCCGCGTCGGCAATGCCCCGACCACCTACGAGCTGGACGGGCGGCAGTACCTGCTTGTCGGCGGCGGATCGGCGTTGTACGCGTGGACGCTGCCCGGCAGTACTGCCCCGGCGCGCCCGCGAACGGTTTCCCGGTAGGCGCATGGCGCTGACGGCGCGCGCGATCGCCACCGTGCTGGCGTGTGCGGCGTTCTTGGCGACACCGCTCCACGCCGAGAGCGGCCGCGATGCGTGGCTGCGATACGCGCGCGTGACGCCGACAGCGGGCGAGCCGGCCGCCAGTCTTCCCTCCACCCTTACGGTGTTCGAATCAACGCCGTCCATCCTGCGCGCCCGCGACGAGCTCGTCCGGGGGCTCCACGGCATGCTGCAGGCCGACCTGCATGTTTCGAAAGACATTCCCGCAGGCCCGTCGATCGTCATCGGCACCGTGGCAGCACTCCGGCAGTTCGCGCCGGCGCTCGCTCCGGCGGGCGGGCTCGCGCCTGACGGATTCTGGATTCGCGACGTCCCGCGGGGATCTTCGCGCAGCCTCGTGATCGCGGGCGAGAGCGAACGCGCGGTGCTCTACGGAAGCTTCGCATTGCTCCGCCGGATTGCGGCGGGCGAGCGGCTCACCGCGATCGATCAGAAGGAGGAGCCGTACGCGCCGCAGCGGTGGGTGAACGAGTGGGACAACATCGACGGCACCATCGAGCGCGGGTACGGCGGCCGATCGATTTTCTGGGATAACGGAAAAATCCGCGATGACCTCACGCGCGTCGGCGAATACGGACGGTTGCTGGCGTCAGTCGGGATCAACGGCATCTCCATCAACAACGTGAATGCGAACCGGGTGTTCCTCTCGCCGGAGCTCGTGCCGCAGGTGGCGCGGGTTGCCGAGGCGCTGCGGCCCTGGGGTGTCCGCGTCGCCCTCGCGGTCGACTTCGGCAGCCCGAGCACGCTCGGAGGCCTGCCGACCTTCGATCCGCTCGATGCGTCCGTCGCGGCATGGTGGCGCGCGCGCGCGGACGCGCTCTACGCCGCGATACCGGACTTCGCCGGGTTCGTGCTGAAGGCCGACTCGGAGGGGCGCGTTGGCCCTTCGACCTACGGCCGGACGCACGCTGACGCCGCCAACGTCGTCGCTCGCGCGCTGAAGCCGCACGGCGGCGTGATCTTCTATCGCGGGTTCGTCTACGACCATCACATGGACTGGACGAACGCGAAGAACGATCGCGCGCGCGCAGCGTACGACAACTTCCATCCGCTCGACGGCACGTTCGACGACAACGTGATCGTCCAGATCAAGCACGGTCCCATCGACTTCCAGGTGCGGGAGCCTGCCTCGCCGCTCTTCGGCGCACTCGAGAAGACGAACGAGGCGATCGAGCTGCAGATCACGCAGGAGTACTTCGGCCAGGCGCGGCACACCGTGTTCCTCGTGCCCATGTGGAAGGAGGCGCTCGATTTCGATCTCCGGGTACGGGAAGGCGGCACTCCGGTCAAGGCGCTCGCCGCCGGCCGGACCTTTCATCGGCCCGCGGGCGGGTTCGCCGGTGTGGCGAACGTCGGGCTTGACGATTCGTGGCTCGGCAACCATCTGTCACAAGCGAATCTCTACGGCTTCGGCCGGCTCGCGTGGAATCCGGATCTGAGCGCCCGCGCGATTGTCGAAGAGTGGACCCGGGCCACGTTCGGGAACGACCCACACGTCGTCGAGACGGTGATCAAGATCCAGCTCGACTCGTGGCGTACCTACGAGAACTACACAGGGCCATTCGGGTTGCAGACGCTCACCGACATCGTGGGGAACCACTACGGTGTCGCCGTCGAGGCCTCGGAACGCAACGGCTGGGGGCAGTGGCACCGGGCCGATGCGAACGGCGTCGGGATGGACCGCACGACCACGACGGGTACCGGGTACATCGGGCAATATTCCCAGCCCGTCCGCAGCATGTACGACTCGCTGGATACCTGCCCTGACGAGCTCCTGTTGTTCATGCACCACGTGCCGTACACCCATCGCCTGCACAACGGAAAGACGGTAATCCAGGCGATCTACGACGCGCACTACGACGGCGCCGGGGCTGTCGCGGGCTACGAACGCGAGTGGCGGTCGCTCGAACGCCTGATCGACCCCGAGCGGTTCGATGCCGTCGCGAAGCAGCTCGAGTACCAGGCCGGTCACGCCGTTGTCTGGCGCGACGCCGTATCGCGGTGGTTTCTGCGGGCCTCCGGCATCGCGGATTCGGAAGCACGCGTGGGCCATTACCCCGGGCGCGTGGAAGCCGAATCGATGACGCTGACCGGTTACGCGCCGGTGACGGTCACGCCGTGGGAAGCCGCCTCGGGTGATGGTGCCGTTTCCTGCGTGGCTGCCTCCTGCTCCGCCGCGTTCATCCATCGCGGCGTGTCGGGGCCGCACGACATCGTCGTGCAGTATTTCGACGTGAACACTGGAGCCGCAACCTTTCGGCTGCGCGTGGGCGACAGAGTGGTGGAGGAGTGGACGGCGGCCGACAGGCTGCCGACGAAGATGCTCGATGGGAGCTCGTCGACCCGCCATATCGCCCGCCGCGTCGCGCTCTCGACCGGCGATCGGATTCAGATCGAAGCCGTGCCGGACGGTGAAGAGGCGGCGGCACTGGACTACGTCCAGGTGCAACCGTCATCAGGCGATGGAGGCAGATCCGGACCGCCCGTCAGGCGTCCTTGAAGAGCGCGTCCGGAATCCCCTGGAACCCGACGCGCCGCACGCGGTAGACGCTGCCGGCGTCCGGGGTGTGCGTGAGCTCCTCGGGCGTCATCTCCTGGCGCGCGGACGTGATGAAGAGATCGTCCATGTCCGCGCCACCGAAGGCGACGCACGTGGGGTTCTTCGCGGGCAGCGCGACAGATCGATCGATGCGGCCGTCGGCCGTATACCGCCGGACCCTCGCCGCTCCCCATTCGGCATTCCAGAGACAGTCGTCGCTGTCCACGATTGAACCATCAGGCGTGCCCTGGTGCGGACCGAACGGGACGAACTCCCGCACGTTGGCGACTGTGGCGGCGGCGGCGTCGTAGTCGCAGCGCATGATCTGACGCCGCGTCGAGTCGCAGAAGTACATGGTACGGCCGTCGAGACTGAAGCAGATGCTGTTCGGGATGTGGATGCTGTCCAGGCCGAGACGCCGCAGCCCGAAGGCGGCCGAGTACTGATAGAAGCTTCCGATCGGCGCCTTCCGTTCGTCCTCGTTCATCGTCCCGAACACGAAATTGCCCGCCCGGTCGGTCCGACCGTCGTTGATCCGCGTCGTGGGAATTTCGGGCTCCACCGCGTGCGCTCGCGTGACCTCGAGCTCGTCGCCCGGCGAGGCGTCGAGGTCCGCGAACCCCAGGCTCTTCGCAAGCCCAAGAAGCAGGGCGCCCGACGCGCAGATGGCCATACTTCCAAGCCGATCCGGAAGCGACCAGCTCCGAGTGCTTCCCTCGCCGGGCGAATGGAGCCACAGCCGCGAGCTTTGAATGTCCGTCCAGAGCAGCGCGTGCCGGGCCGCCCACCAGATGATTCCCTCGCCGAGCGTACACCGCGAGTCCACCTCGAGCGCCGCCATCGCGACAGGTCTCTCGACCGGTTCCTTCGGCGTCACCGGCCCGCGCTCCACCCGCCGTCGATGATGAGCGCGCTGCCCGTGATGAACGTCGCTTCGTCGCTCGCGAGGTAGAGGACCGCCGAGGCGATTTCGTCGGGCCTGCCCATGCGCCCGACGGGCTGGGTCGCCGTCATCTCGCGATACGCCGCTTCGGGGTCGGGGTATTCCTTGAGCCGCGCCGAGACGAACGGAGTCTCGACGCGCGCCGGGCAGATGCAATTCACCCGGACGCCGTCGATCGCGTGGTCGAGCGCCATCGACTTGGTCAGCCCGACGACGGCGAACTTCGTCGTGCAGTAAGCCAGACGATCGCGGATGCCGACGATGCCGCCGATGGAGGCGATGTTCACGATGGATCCCTTGCGCCGCGCCAGCATGCCGCCGATGAATGCCTTGCTGACGTTGAACACACCGCGCACGTTCACGGCGTACAGGCGATCGAGATCGGACCCGGCCGCCTGCAGGATCGTCCCGACGTGGCCCACGCCTGCATTGTTCACGAGGATGTCCACGTCGCCGACGCGCGCCGCGGCCGCCGCGCAGGCGGCTTCGTCGGTGACGTCGAGCGGGTGGTACTGGGCACGTCCGGATCCGATGGCCTGCGCCACGCGCTGACCGCCCGCCTCGTCGCGGTCGGCGACGAACACCTTCGCGCCGGCCCCCGCAAGCGCGTGTGCCGTCGCCTCACCAATTCCGGAACCGGCTCCGGTGACGAACGCGGTCTTTCCGTCCAGACGAAACATGCGCCTCCTCTACGGCTGCTGCGACTGCGCCCACGGCGCCTGGGTGAACAATCCGCCGTCCACCATGATTGTCTGGCCCGTCACGAACGACGCCGCGTCGCTCACGAGGAAGGCGACCGCCCCCGCCACGTCGGCCGGCACGCCCACACGCCGAAGCGGTGTCGCGCGCCCCCACGTACCGGCGTAATCGGGGAGCTCGAGGCGCGTGCGTTCCACCTCGATCGCGCCGGGCGCAACACAGTTGACGCGTATGCGCAGCGGACCGAGCTCGACGGCCGACACTTTCGTGAGCATCTCGATCCCGCCGCGGCTCGCGGTATACGCGATCAAGCCGGGGAAGGGCACCTTGTTGCTGCCCGATCCGATATTGACGATCACGCCGCCGCCCTGATCCTTCATCTGCCGGGCGGCCGCCTGCGTGCAAAGGAAGCAGCCCTTCAGATTGGTGCGGATGACGAGGTCCCACTCGTCTTCGGTGACATCGAGCAGCGGGGTCCATGTCTGCACGCCGGCGTTGTTGACGAGTATGTCGAGACGTCCGAATCGCGCCGTGACGTCCGCCACCATCCGCCGCACGTCCGGGCCGATGCCAACGTCCGCCTTGACCGTGAAGGCATCCACGCCGAGGGCGCGAATTTCCGCCGCGGTCGCCTCGGCCACTTCCGGGGATGCCGGGTAGTTGACCGCGATCCGGCACCCATGCCTCGCGAGCTCGAGGGCAATCTCTTTCCCGATCCCCCGTTCGGAGCCGGTGACGATGGCGGCGCGCCCGGACAGATTTCGTGGCTCGATCATTCCGCAAACTGTAGACCGCAGGATTGCCCGAAGACAAGCGTCCGCGGCGGCGAGTCGACGCCCCGGAGGACGGCGATCGTCAGTGGAGAACCAGGAAGGAGCCGTCGGGGCGGGCCACCGCTGCGACGAGACCCCACACCGGGACAGGCGCCGCGTTCGATTGGGAGGCCACGCGGTGACCATCGGCATCGAGCGCCTCCCACGCGAGAGTTCCGCCCCGTGCCCAGCCGGTGCCCTCAGTCCAGGCGACGAGCGTGACGCCGGCGGCGTTCGTCGCCACGGATGGGTGCTTGCGCCCGGCGGGACCGTCCATCGCGATCGGCGTCGAGAACGTGCGCGCGCCAGTGTGCAGCCGCGCGTAGTAAATCTGCTGTTCGGTCTCCCAGGCGGCCACCATGTCGTCTCCGCGCGGCGCGAGCGCGAAGGTGGACATGGGGCACGCATTCAGCTTCCACGGCTGCAGCACCACCGGTTTGGATGCGGCCCCCGACAGCGTGATCCACGTCGCGTCACGGTTCACGCCGGCGGTCGCCGCCCGGTAGAGGAGATGCGCCGTGCCGGAGGAGTCGATCGCCGCACGCAGGCCGCAGCAGCCGCACGCGCCGCTCGATGCCTGTGGCGCGGGCTCCTCGGGCGCGAAATGCTGACCGTCGTCCGCGGATCGCGCGACATAGACGGTGCGGTACGCCTCGCCTTCTTCCGGCCCCTGCCCGTGCCACGCGACGTACACGTGTCCGCCACGATCGGCCGCCACCGTTACGCCGTCAATCTCCCGGGGCCCCGTTGCGACGTTCACCTGTTCTTCGAAATGCGTGGCGTCGTCGGCAAGCCTCGCATACCAGATCGGTCTCCGCTTCGCCGTGCCGAGCGTGTTCGCGCCGTACCACGCGACGTGAACGCGGCCATTCCCGCCGACTGCCAGCTGGCCGCCGCGCACAGACCCCGTCGCGAGTGCGGAGCCGCCAACGCTGTTGACGGCAATCGGCGTGGAAAACCCGTCCGCGCCGGATTGCCGGCGCATGTAGAACAGGTTGCCCCCGGCGGGCGGTCCCGTGAAGAAGATGACGTGCACGACGCCGCGCGCGTCAGTCGCCGGCTGAGGCTGGATGCCGCCGGCCGGCAGCGAGAGCAGCTCTACCCGCGGCGCGGCGATCGCCGCCGGCGCGCGGTGCAGTCCGACCCACGTCGCCACTGACATGAGGATGATGGCTAGTACACGCACTCAGACCCCCCGCGATGCGGTCGTCCAATCTCTGATTCTATTCGGGACAGCACCCTGGCACCCCTGCACCGCTGGCACGCCTGGCACCTGTGGCACCTTGGCACCCGTGGCACCTTGGCATCCTTGGCACCCCTGGCACCCTGGCACCCTTATACAATGTCTCCGGCGGAACGGAGGCGAGCTGGCAGCGCATGTATCCCATTCTCTTCAGTGTCGGCGGGTTCGAGATCACGAGCTTCGGCGTTCTCGTGGCCATCGGGGCGCTCGTCGGCGTCTCGTTGTTCCGGCGCGAGCTGGCGTGGAGCGGCCTGCCGGACAACGCGGTGGACGGAGCGATTCTCGGCGTGCTCGCGGGGCTCGCCGGGGCGAAACTGCTGTGGGTTGCGGAACACCACGGTGAAGAGGCCTTCACGTCACTGCTGTTCAGCCGGGGGGGCCTGAGCTGGTTCGGCGGGCTCGTCGGCGGCGTCGGCGCCGCGCTCGCCTTTTTTGTTGCCAAGGGGTACCCGCTCGTCCGAACCGTAGCGGCCGCGTCGCCGGCCCTCGCGGCGGGCCATGCGATCGGGCGCCTCGGCTGTTTTCTCGTCGGCGACGATTATGGACGCCCCACGAGCTTGCCGTGGGGTGTCGCCTTTCCGCAGGGACTTCCGCCGACGACGGACCGCGTCCACCCCACGCAGTTGTACGAGGCCGCGATCCTCGTGGTCCTGAGCGTGCTGCTGATCCGCTGGCGCCGCAGCGGCGTGAGCGATCGAGCCGTGCTCGGCCGGTATCTGACGATTGCCGGCGCGGCGCGATTCCTGATTGAGTTCATTCGCGTCAACCAACGCGTCCTCGCCGGCCTGACTGTCGCGCACATCGCCGCCTTGCTGATGATGCTGGCGGGCGTGGCGCTCATGACAATCGCGCCGCGCAAGGCCGCCCTGAAACCTCTGCGCCACCGCCCGTAACGACCCATGACCCCAAATCCATTCGACATCGGCAACGACACGACGCTCGACGTTCCCACGCGCGCCGCCGGGCCGATCGGCGTCCTGCCGATCACGGCGGAAATGCTCCGCGAACGGCCGTCCGGGGACCTCTTCGGCTGGACTCAGAACGCCGGGATGGGCTGGGATCCCGCAAAGCTCGGCGCCCGGGAGTTCCTGATGCTCTCCACCCATGGCGGCATCCGCGCGCCGGATGGCACGCCCATCGCCCTGGGCTATCACACGGGGCACTGGGAGGTCGGGCTCCTCATGGAGGCGGCGGCCGGCGCGTTCACCGCGGCCGGCGCGATTCCGTTTGCCGGAGCGTGCACGGATCCATGCGATGGACGATCGCAGGGGACGACAGCGATGTTCGACAGCCTGCCGTTCCGCAACGACGCCGCGACGATCTTCCGGCGGCTGATCCGGTCGCTGCCGACGCGACGCGGCGTCCTCGGCGTCGCCACCTGCGACAAGGGGCTGCCCGCGATGATGATGGCCCTCGCCGGCAGCGGCGATCTCGCCTGCGTGCTCGTCCCCGGCGGCGTCACGCTTCCCGCGTCGAACGGCGAAGATGCGGGACGCGTGCAGACGATTGGCGTTCGCTTCAGCCACGGCGAGTTGACGCTCGAGCAGGCGGCGGAGGCAGGATGCCGGGCGTGCGCGTCGCCCGGTGGAGGGTGCCAGTTCCTGGGAACCGCGGCAACCTCCCAGGTGGTTGGAGAAGCGCTCGGCATGTCGCTCGGGCATTCAGCCCTGGCCCCCTCCGGCCATGCGATCTGGCTCGACATGGCCAGGCGTTCCGCGCGCGCGCTCATGGACCTCGAGCAGCGCGGGATCACCATGCGCCGGATTCTGACCGACAGGTCGGTGGAAAACGCAATGGTGACGCATGCCGCGTTCGGCGGTTCCACGAACCTCGTGCTGCACGTGCCCGCCATTGCGCACGCGGCGGGACTCCGTCGGCCGACCGCGCAGGACTGGGCCCGTGTCAGCCGCGAGGTGCCGAGAATTGTCGATGCGCTCCCGAACGGCCCGCGCAACCATCCCACGGTCGAAGTCTTCCTGGCGGGAGGCGTTCCCGAAGTCATGCTGCACCTGCGGCGTGCCGGGCTGCTCGACACAACAGTACTCACCGCGAGCGGCCTCACTCTCGATCAGCAGCTCGATGCATGGGAGGACTCCGAGCGTCGCACGCGGCTCCGCACGCTCCTGAAGGCGCAACAGGGTGTGAGCCCGGATGATGTGATCATGTCGCCGGGGGAGGCGGCAGCGCGGGGTTTGACGCCGACGGTGTGCTTTCCGTCGGGGAACCTCGCGCCCGAAGGATCGGTGATCAAGAGCACCGCGATCGATCCGTCGGTCATAGGGCCTGACGGCGTGTATCGGCTGACGGGCCCGGCGCGGGTCTTCACGAGCGAACCGGCGGCGATCCGCGCGATCAAGGAGCGGAGTATCGCCGAAGGAGACGTCCTGGTGCTCATCTGCCGCGGCCCGATGGGCGCCGGCATGGAGGAGACGTTCCAGTTGACGGGAGCGCTGCGGTATCTGCCGTTCGGGAAGCATGTCGCGGTCCTGACCGATGCGAGGTTCAGCGGCGTGTCGACGGGCGCCTGCATCGGCCATGTGTCCCCCGAAGCGCTGGCGGGCGGTCCGATCGGCAAACTGCGCGACGGCGATCTGGTCGAGATCGTGATCGATTCGCGCACACTCGAGGGAAGCGTGAATTTCGTGGGGGAGCGGACGCGCCCGCTGAGTCACAGCGAGGGCGCCCAGGAGCTCGCAGGTCGAGCGCCGCGCGCGGACCTCGCGCCCGACCCGGCGCTCCCGGCCGATACACGCATCTGGGCCGCGCTCCAGGACGCGAGCGGCGGCACCTGGGGCGGGTCCGTGTACGATGCGGACGCAATCGTGCGGACCCTCGCCGCCGGCAAGCGCGCGCTCGCCGGCGGCTCGAACTGAGAGACGCGTCAGCCCAGCTTCACTTCGACGAACCCTCCGCTGATGCGCGCCGCGTAACAGGGCTGATCGTAGGTGGAAGGCCCGTGGACCACGTGGCCGTCGGCGAGTGCGTACTGCGACTGGTGCCACGGACAGATGATGGTGCCGTCGCGCACTTCTCCTTCGGATAGCGGCCCGCCGAGATGAGCGCAGCGCTCCGCCAGCGCACAGATGCGCTCGCCCTGGCGAACGAGGACGACATCCGCGTCGCCGACCTTGATCTTCCGCTTGTCGCCGTCCGGGATCTCGTCGAACCGGATCGTCCGTACGAAACCTTCCGGCGCGTCTCCCTGGACCGCGTGATCGGTCCCGATACGGCGTTTGTACACGAGAGCGCCGCCAAGGTAGGCGCCGGCCATCGCGAACGCGTAGCCCGCCGCGGACGCACGGGTCGCCCCCGGCGTTCGGCGGCGCCGGCGGAGCAGTGTGGACGCCACAAAGAGGCTCGTCGCTGTGACGTTCAGCATCGCGTGCACGAGACCCATGCGCCGATCTTCCTGGCCGGTATCGCTCCAGTCCGTCAGCCCGGTGACCGCTGCACCCGCAGCACCGACGAGCCCGGCATTGATACAGACCCGCGCGGCCTCTTCGTACCGGCTCCCGCCGCTCGCCGCGTCCATCGCGTCGAACACCTCCGCCATCGTCCAGGCACCCACGGGCAGATCGGTGAGCACCGGATGGAGGGGATGACCGAGCCAGACGCCGTTCAGGGCATCCTTCACCGTGCGTCCGGTCTCGCCCTGGAAGACGTTATCGATCGCGCTCCGCAACGCCCGGCTCGCGGGATCGAGCCATTCCTGTTTGGCCGTCAGCTCAGCCAACTCACTCATATGACACCTCGCCGCATCCACAATTCACGCGGGCAGGCCAATAGCGCCGCCGCGACGGACACGAGCAAACCGCCTGCCGGGCCGCCGAACTCGCCGCACGTACGCAGGCAGCAGCCACCGCTGTCGATCCGGCGTGAGACATGCACCGGACGATGATCATGCAGACTCCGTCACGCCAGCTCGGCCGGACAGGTCCCAACGTCTCCGCACTCGGCCTCGGGTGCATGGGGATGTCGGATTTCTATGGGGCCGCCGACGAAGCGGGGTCCATCGCCACGATCCACCGGGCGCTGGAGCTCGGCATCACGTTCCTGGACACCGCCGACGCGTATGGCCCCTGGACGAACGAACGTCTTGTCGGACGCGCCATTCGCGATCGCCGGGATCGCGTCGTGCTCGCGACGAAGTTCGGCAACGTGCGCGCCGCCGACGGCACCTTCGTGGGCATCAACGGCAAGCCGCAGTACGTCCGAGAGGCGTGCGACGCCTCGCTCCGTCGGCTGGGAGTCGAGACGATCGACTTGTACTATCAGCATCGCGTCGATCCGGACACGCCGATCGAGGACACCGTCGGCGCGATGGCGGGGCTCGTGCAGGCGGGCAAGGTCCGACATCTGGGGCTGTCGGAAGCGGCGCCGGCCACGATTCGGCGCGCGCAGGCGGTCCATCCCATCGCGGCTCTGCAAACGGAATACTCGCTCTGGACACGCGATCCGGAGGGGGAGCTGCTGGCCACCGTCCGGGAGCTCGGCATCGGCTTCGTCGCCTACAGTCCGCTCGGCCGCGGGTTTCTCACGGGGCGCTTCCGCTCGATCGACGACCTGGCGCCAGACGACTGGCGCCGGAACAACCCCCGGTTCCAGGGCGCCAACTTCCAGCGCAATCTGGACCTCGTCGCCAGGGTCGAAGAGCTGGCGCGCCGTAAGAACTGCACACCAGCACAGCTTGCGCTGGCGTGGCTGCTGTCGCGCGGGCCCGACATCGTTCCCATTCCAGGGTCCACACGGTCCGATCGCGTCGAAGAGAATGCCGCTGCTGTCGATGTGACGCTGTCCCCGGACGAGCTCGCGGATCTCGATCGCATCGGGCCCGCCGTCGCCGGTTCCCGTTATCCCGAAGCCGGCATGCGCGCCGTCAACCGATAGCCCCGATCGCGATCCGGCGTTCGAGACGCGCACCGCGCCGCCGCTGCATCATCCACGGGAAGAGAGCGCGAGCCCTGCCCATGCAAAGAGACATCGCCGTCATCGTCGGCAGCCTGCGTCGGGAGTCCTTCAGCCGCAAGACGGCGCAGGCGCTGCTGTCGCTCGCGCCCGCCTCGCTCAAGCTCGACATCGTCGAGATCGGCAACCTGGCGATGTACAACGAAGACCTGGAGACGACCGGGCCGCCTCCGGAATGGTCCGCGTTCCGGCAGCGCATCAAGGCGGCGGACGGCGTCCTTTTCGTCACGCCCGAGTACAACCGCTCCGTGCCCGGAGTCCTGAAGAACGCGATCGACGTCGGATCGCGGCCATACGGCCAGGGCGCCTGGAACGCCAAGCCTGGCGCCGTCGTCAGCGTCACGCCTGGGGGCCTGGGGGGTTTCGGCGCGAATCACCACCTGCGCCAGTCGCTGGTGTTCGTGAACGTACCCACCATGCAGCAGCCGGAGGCCTACATCGCCTCGGCCGGCACGCTCTTCGACGCGGCCGGCACGCTGATCAATGACCGGACCCGTGCATTTCTGACGACATTTGCCTCGGCGTTCGCCGCGTGGGTGGACGTGCATACGCCGGCGCGCTGATCACGTGGGCGTGCTCCGCGCCTCGGCGCGAGACGCACCGTTTACGGCGCTGGCGGGTGGGTGTAATCTCGACCCCGCATGGCGGCGCAAACAATTCTCTGGCGAGGGTGCAAGGGCGATTCGCGGGTGTTCTGCGCGCTCGAGCGCGGATGCGCGGGCGTCGAGCTGCAGATTGTGGAGCAGGACGTCGTGTCGCGGCGGGAACGCTACCCGGATCGCTCGTCGGCGTACGAGCGGTCGCGCGGCATCAGGGCGGAGTTCGACGCGCGAGGGTACGAGACGGCGGTGGCGGCCCTCACGCCGAGCTTGACGACGGGGCAGCGATCGGTTTAAAAGACCCGGGTCTCCTCCACATACTCGGTGCGCGCGAAAGGGAGCGCCGCCACGTGTCGACATTCTACGTCCAGCCGGGCGCGCGCATGTTGTGGTGTCTTCGCCGGCGGGCGACGGACGTGCGCTGCATCCTGTACTCGAACGGCCTTCCGGTCGAAGTCCGCGTGGTGCAGGATCGCGACGTGGTGCTCACGGAGCTGTTCCCGGAGGAATGGCTGGCCGTGAACTGGGCCCGCGCGTACGAGGGGC
>JBBWZJ010000094.1:0-9521 GCA_039648985.1 Acidobacteriota bacterium
AACGACGGCTTCCACGAGGCGATCGGGGACACGATCGCGCTGTCGGTCACGCCTGAATATCTGGTCAGAATCGGACTGCTCGGCAGTCCCCCCGATACCTCGCGCGACATCGGCCTGCTGATGAAGCGCGCGCTCGAGAAGATCAGCTTCCTGCCCTTCGGACTGCTGATCGATCAGTGGCGCTGGAAAGTCTTCGCCGGGGAGATTACGCCGGAGCAATACAACAAGGCGTGGTGGGATCTGCGGCTCAAGTACCAGGGAGTGGCGCCTCCCTCGGCCCGCGGGGAGTCGTTCTTCGATCCCGGCCCGAAATACCACGACCCGGACAAAACTCCGTATACGCGCTACTTTCTCGCCCACATCCTCCAGTTCCAGTTTCACCGGGCGCTCGCGAAGGCCTCGGGCTGCGAGCTTCCCCTCCATCGCTGCTCGACCTACGAGAGCAAGACGGCCGGTGAGCGGCTGAACAAGATGCTGGCGATGGGCGCGTCGCGGCCCTGGCCGGAGGCGCTCGAGGCGTTGACGGGATCGAAACAGATGGACGCGACCGCGATCCTGGACTACTTTGCGCCGCTCTCGAAGTGGCTGGACGAGCAGCTCGCCGGACACCCAGTGGGCTGGCAGGAAGCGGCAAAGGTGCCGTGAGGCGGCGGTGTGCGCCCTGGAAAGGACGGCTTCGGGGGCTGCCCTAACTGGCCGCGGTTGCTTGACTTCGCTCCAGGAACTCCCTACACTGACCCCGTTTTCGAGCTCAGCGTGCGACTGGCACAGTCGGCCAGTCGCCGCGGTGCAAGGCAGGTCGTCGGCGCCTCCCCGCAAGTCACACGGGCCGCCTCCGCCGGCCCTGAACCCACGCTTGGCTTGCCGAAACCCGCGAGATGATCTCGCGGGCATCGTTCATCGGAGGACACGGGTATGCCGACCGGGACCATCGCTCGCCTTCTGATCGATAAGGGGTTTGGATTCATCCGCGACGAAGGTGGAATCGAGCACTTCTTCCACCGCAGCTCGGTTCGCGGCGCCGTGTTCGAGCTCCTTCGCGAAGGACAGCGCGTCGAGTTCACGCAGGAGGATTCCGGCAAGGGCCCGCGGGCCGGAGAAGTGCGGCTCCTCGAAGGCTGAGTTCCTGCACGCGCAGACCTGGCGGGGCGCCGTGCCCCGCCGGGGTTTCCCCCCTCGGTTCCAATCCCACATCGAATGAAACGCCCCGGATCTCAGCGGACTCGCCGCGTGGTCCTGCGGCTCGTCGCCATCACGCTCTCGCTTGCGGCAGCCGCGTGCATCTGCCTCTTTCCCTTCGCCGGCCGCTATCTGGTCGTCGAGCAGCCGCTCGAACATGCAGACGCGATCGTGGTGCTCGCCGGGGCCCATGCCGAGCGCTGGCTCGAGGCCGTCGATCTCTTTCGAGATGGGTGGGCGCCGCGCATCGTGCTCAGCCGCGGCCGCATCGAGGACGCCGAGGCGAGACTCGTTGCGCTGGGCGTCCGTTTTCCGCAGGATGCCGAGCTGGTCCGCGACGCCATGCTGCAGATGCACGTGCCGCCGGCCGCGATTCTCATGCTGCCCGAATCGCTCGACAACACCGCGCAGGAAGCGGCCTCTTCGCGCCGGATGGCCATCGCGTCAGGGTGGCGCCGCATCATCGTCGTCACGTCCAAGTACCACTCGCGGCGGGCGAGCTACGCGTTCGAGCGTGAATTCCGCGGCACGCCGGTCCATGTCGTCGTCCGCACGACGCGGTATGACCCATCTATGCCGGCACGGTGGTGGACGACCCGCGCCGATGTTCGCTACGTCACGTCGGAGCTGCAGAAGCTCGCGGTGTACCGCCTCGGGGTGCGGCAATAAAGGGTGGACGTCAGGCGGGAGCGGAAGGTGGCGGAAGCGCCTGGGAGTCGAACCCAGCCCGCCCACGTAACGCGGGCAGCGACCGATTTTGAAGACCGGGGGGGCCACCGGGCCCCGTTCACTTCCTCTACTCCTCTCCATGCTAACGCACGACGGGGCCGCGGGATCCCTGTCAGGCGCTCGCTCGTCGTGCGGCGCTCGCGGTCCCGTGCAACCGCACGCGTCGGCGCGTTACTCGAGGAGCGCCAGAAACGCGGCGGTATCACTCAGATCGTGAAAGAGGATGTCGGCACCGGCCGCCTGCAACTGGTCGACGCTGAAGGTGCCGGTGGCGACGCCCACCGCCACAGCCCCCGCGGCACGCGCACAGGCCACATCATGCGGCGTGTCGCCCACGACAAGAATGTGCTCCGGCGCAAGCGCCGGCAGTCCACACGCGCGCGCGCGAGACAGCGCGAAAGGCACCAGCGCGTTGCGGTCCGCGGCATCGTCACCATAAGCGCCGCATCGGAAGTAGCGCCACAGGCCGAAGTGTTCGAGCTTGATCCGCGCACCTGCCTCGAAATTTCCCGTCAGCAGCCCCACGAACACGTCGTCGCGGCGTGCAAGCGCATCGAGCAGCGCCCGGACGCCCGGCATGACAGCCTTGGTGCCGCGCCCCGGCAGCTCGATCTCCTCGCGAAGGCTGGCGACGTACTTCTCCCGGAGTTCCTGCAGAAGCGCGTCGTCGAGCTCTCGACCCGCGCGTGCCGCCACGTCCGAGAGAATGATGCGGTCCGTCCGCCCCGCGACCGGAATTCCGGCGAGCGCGTCCGCGTGACCGACGAGGCCGGCGCACGCCCTGTTCATGGCGCGGAGCCCGGCGGCCCCGGTGAGCACCAGCGTGCCGTCGATGTCGAACAGAACCAGTTTTCGCATTGTCGCCAGGGTGTCGTCCTCGGTGAATGCCGCCCGCAGTACAATCGGCGGCAGGAGGCTTTTGAAAATGAAACTGAAGAACCTGCCGTTCACGGCCATTCTGGTGGCCATGACGGGAGCGGTGATGCTCGCACAGACGCCGGCTGCCCCGGCGGCGCCGGGGCGCGCCGGAGCCGGCCACAGTCAAGCGCATGCGGTCATCAAGGGTGAAGGCATCACCGGGACCGCTGATTTCGTGGAGCGCGCACAGGGCACAGGCACGCTCGTGGAGATCACGGTGACGGCAAGCGGACTCAAGCCCGGAATGCACGGCGTCCACCTGCACGCTGTCGGCACATGCGAGCCCGACTTCAGCGCTGCCGGCGGACATTTCGATCCTGGTCCGGCGGCGAACATGGATCCCGACGCGAACCACCCCTTCCACATGGGAGACATCCCGAACCTGCAGGTCGGCGCCAACGGGCGCGGGACGATGAAGATCGTCACCTCGCGGGTGACGCTGTCGGAGGGGCCGCTGTCGCTGTTCGACGCCGACGGCAGCGCCATCGTCATCCACGGCAACCCCGACCAGGGCATCACGGGTGAGCCGAAGTCCGGTGTCAGCGGCGGGCCGCGCGTCGCCTGCGGCGTCATCACCCGCAAGTAGAACGCCGCGATCCCGGGGGGCCGGCGACGGTCTCCCAGGGTCCCGCGGTTTCAGAATCGGAACCATCCCTTTCGGGACGGCCCCTTCAGAGCGCCGGTTGCGGGCTCGAGCGTCAGTACCCGATGGGCCGCCGCTTTCGAGAATTCCGGATCGGCGGAGATCATCAATGCCGTGAGCCGCCGCGCTTCACAGACACGGCATACGACGTCCCCAAAGGGCCGCCGCTCGCCTTCGGGCAGCGCGGCGGAGGGATGTTCCAGCAGGAGGAGCTCGGGGGCTAGCGCGAGCGCGCGCACGAGGTGAGCGCGTGCGCGAATTGCGGGCGGCACTCCCGCTGCGGGCTCGTCGAGCCACGCCGGGTCTAGCTGGCACGCCTCCGCGAGCGCAGCGACGCGGGCGCGTGTGGCGGTGCTGACGGGATCGATCTCGAGCGTGAACGGCAGCGCCAGGTTCTGCACGAGCGTCGCTCCCTCGAGCATCACGGCCCTGTCCGTAACGATGCCGTAGCGATCGAGGGACGCGAGCCATTCGTCGCCGTTGGCCACATCCCGCGTCGACACGCCGAACACACGGATCTCGCCTTCGTCCGGCACGGACGCACCCGTGACGAGATTGACCATCATTTCGGCGCCCGGGGCATCGATGCCGGCAATGGCCACGCGCTCTCCTGGCGCGACCGCGAGCGACTCGATGCGCAGCGGTCGGAGCGCACCGTAGCTCTTGCGCACGCCGATCATCTCGACGACCGCGGGCGCACCCGTCATGGAAGACGCGCTTCGAGCAACGCAAAGTCCTCGGGTGCGAGCGTGAGGGCGCCGAGTGTGCCGATCCGATGCCCGGAGTCGCCGTGAAAGTCCGAGCCGCCCGAGACGGCGAGCCCGTGCCGCGCGGCCATTTCGCGATAGCGCTGTTCCGTCTCCGGCTCGTGATCGCTGTGGCGCGCCTCGAGCGCGGCCAGGCCGGCGCTCGCGAGGCGGGGGATGATCGCGTCCATCCTGGTGACCCCCGGGTGGGCGAGCGAGACGACCCCGCCTGCTTTGCGAACGGTCGCGATGACTTCGTCAGGAGTCGCCCCGACCCGCGGGACGAACGCGGGACCCCGGTTGCCGAGGAGGCGGTCGAAGGCGTCGTTCCGGTCACTGGCCTCGCCGGCGGCCACGAGCGCGTCGGCCACGAGCGGCCGTCCGACGCTCCGCCCGGCTGACTGGGCGGCCTGCGCGAGCAGCGGCTCGATGTCGATCGCGCTGCCCATGGTCCTGAGACGGTCGGCGATCTCGCGCAGCCTGCGCAGACGATCCGCGCGCTGGCGGAGCAGGAATGCCCCGATACCTGGCTCGTCCGGATCGACGAAGTAAGCGAGCAGATGGACGTCGCGCTGCTGCTCGACGGCGGTGATCTCGACCCCCGTGACGACCCGCACCCCGAATCGTCCCGCAGCCGCACGCGCCTCCGCGACTCCCGCGAACGTGTCGTGATCGGTGACGCTGATCGTGGTGAGCCCGACGGCTGCCGCCCGCGCGACAAGCGCGGCAGGACTCAGCGTGCCATCGGATGCGGTGGTGTGTAGATGGAGATCGATCAAGAGAGCGTCGCCGACTGCCGCCTCGTCTTACGCCTCGGCGCCCTCGCGGCGGGCCTGCGGCGCTGGCGCTCGACGAGCGAGCGGTACTCACGGATGAGGAGACTCAGGTGCGCGCGCTCTTCGTCCGCGAAGTCGAGGAAGATCTTCTTCCCCTCCGAGTCATCGAACTTCTCGCCGTAGCGTTTGAAGAACCGGTGCGACGCCCGCTCGCATTTGATGCCGATCATCAACGCCTGGCGATCGTCCACGCCGTTGGCCAGCCGCTCGGCGCCGGCGGCGAACAGGCCGTTTGCGGCTCCCTTGAAGAAAAGAAACGTCGGATGCGACTCGAGCTGCGGGTCCTGTTGAAGAAGCTCGCTGTAGCGCGCCTCGAGAGTGCCGAGGTGTTCCTTCTCCTCGTCGGCGAGCTTCTCGAAGATCCGCCGGCCGCGGACGTCGCGGGTGATGCGAGCGGCCCGCGCGTAGAATTCGAGGCCGCTCCGTTCCGTCGCGATCGCGATCCGGAGCGCGTCGCGCGCGAACAGCACGTCCGTCGCGCCGCTCTCGACGGCCGGTGGACGCCCGGTCCGGCACGATTCGCACGTGCCGTGAATCTGGAGGACGCTCTGCCGCGGACTGAAATTACGGGCCGCCGCGACTTCCTCGAGCAGCGATTCGATGTCCGAGCTGAGAAATTCGAACGAACGGCTGCAGCCCTTGCAAATCAGATGAAAATGCCGCGGATGCCGGTACGAGTGCTCGAACTTGAACCGGCCCTCCCCGAAATCCACTTTCCGCGCGATGCCGGCATCCACCATCCACTGAAGGGTGCGATACACCGTCGCGCGGCTGATGCGGGTGCCTGCGCCGTCGCGGGCGACGGCTGGATCGGGCACACCGGGGCCGGCGCTGGCCGATCGCGCCACGTCGTCCCGGCGAATCAGATCGAAGAGGTCATCGGGCGTCAGGTGCCCCTGCTGACGCAGGAACACGTTGACGATCAGGTCGCGCTTGGTGGAGCGCTTGCTTCCGGCGGGGCGAAGGCTGTCGAGATAGCCTGTGGGCTCCATCGCGAGTTCACGGTTCAAGAAGTCCAGGGTTCGAGATTGGGGCGCCGGCGAACCGCGAACTCCCTGAACGCATGGAACTCCGGCCTTAGACGCTGAACGACGAGCCGCAGCCGCAGGTGGACTTCGCGTTGGGGTTCTTGATCGTGAACCCGCCGCCCGTGACGTTATCGACGAAATCGACCTCGGCGCCCTTCAGATAGCGCGCGCTGATTGGATCCACCAGCAGCTTGACGCCGTTGGACTCGATGACAGCGTCAGTCGACGCGTCCCCCTCGCCTTCGTCGATCATCAACCCGTACTGAAAACCTGAACAGCCCCCGCCCTGCACGAACACGCGGAGCCCCGCGTCGAGCTTGTTCTCCTCGGTCAACAGTTCGGAAATCTTGGTGGCGGCAGAGGGTGTGACATTGATAAGCATTGTTTCTCCCATGGTACGTCCAACTCATTATATCGGTGCGGCTGAGGGCATTCAACCGCAGGCCGGCCCGCAAGGCCATGCATTTTCCGCACAACCTCAACACTGGCAGCTATTTAGACGCTCCGGACACACCTCTTGTCTCCTCGCGGCCGGCGGACGATACTGGGTCGTGACCCCGGATTTCCCCTTCTGGCTGGCGGGCAGGCCCGGCCGTTCCCCCGACGCTCTGGTCGTTCGCAATCCGTTCGACAACTCGCCGGTCGGCCGGACCTGGCTCGCAACGGCTGCCGATTTCGAAGCCGCCGTGGTCGGCGCCGAGGCTGCTGCCGGGCCCATGCGCGACATGGCGGCATACCGCCGGGCCGACATCTTGATGGGAGCGTCACGGACGCTCGCGACGAGGCGCGACGAAATCGCGCGCACACTTGCCGCCGAGGCGGGCAAGGCGATCAAGGACGCGACAACGGAGGCGGAGCGCGCCGCCATGACGTTCCATGTCGCAGCCGAGGAAGCGCGACGACTCGGGGGCGAGGTGGTGCCGATGGATCTCGCCGCCCACGGCGAAGGACGGCTGGCCATTACGCGCCGCTTTCCCATCGGCCCGGTGGCTGCGATCTCACCCTTCAACTTTCCGCTCAACCTGTCCGCGCACAAGATCGCACCCGCGATTGCCGCCGGGAATCCTGTCGTATTGAAGCCGGCGACGAAGACACCGCTGAGCGCCTTGTACCTCGGCGAGATCCTGAGCGGCGCCGGGCTGCCGCCGGGCGGCCTGAGTGTGCTGCCGATGGCCCGCGAGACCGGCGATCGGCTCGTGACCGATCCGCGGTTCCGGCTGCTCTCCTTCACCGGATCGTCGGTCGTCGGCTGGGACATGAAGAAGCGGGCGGGCCGGAAGCGAGTCATCCTCGAGCTCGGCGGCAACGCGGGCGTGATCGTGGACGAAAGCGCCGACGTGCCCTGGGCTGCCGGGCGGATCGCTGTCGGCGGGTTCGCGCTCGCCGGGCAGAGCTGCATCGCGGTCCAGCGTGTTTACGTGCATGCCGCCGTGTACGACCGGTTCACGACGGAGGTCGTCGGCCGCGTCGCCGCGTTGCGCGTCGGCGATCCGCTCGACCCCGAGACCGAGGTCGGGCCGATGATCGACGAGAGCGAGGCGGCGCGAATCGAGCAATGGATAGAGGAGGCCGTGACAGCGGGAGGGCGTGTCCTGACGGGCGGCCGGCGGCTCGCCGGATCTCTGTATGCGCCGACGGTGCTGACCGATGTACCCTCGGACGCGAAGGTGTGCGCGCAGGAAGTCTTCGCGCCCGTGATCACGGTATCGCGCTTCACGGATTTCGACGCGGCGCTCACCGCCGTGAACGACTCGACCTACGGACTGCAGGCCGGTGTGTTCACGCGCGATCTGGAGCACACGCTCCGCGCCTTCGACCGCCTCGATGTCGGCGGCGTCATCGTCAACGACGTCCCGACCTGGCGTATCGATCACATGCCGTACGGAGGGGTGAAAGACTCCGGGCTGGGCCGCGAGGGACCGCGGTACACGATCGAGGAAATGACGGAGCTGAAGCTGCTCGTGATCAACCGACAACCATGAAAACACAGTACGACCCGGCGGCGCAGGTAACGGACACGTTCCTCCACGATCACACGGTTTCCAGAATCTGGAAGCGTGACATCCGCGTCTGGGGCGCATCGCCGGGCACCCCCGAGGCGAAATCAATCGAGACTCGACTCGGCTGGCTGGATGTCGCGACGACGATGGCGCCGCATCTGGAGCGTGTGGTGGCTCTCGGGACCGCGGCAAGGGCCGAGGGCATACGAGCTGTGTACCTGCTCGGCATGGGCGGCAGCAGCCTGTGCGCGGAAGTGCTCCGGATGGTGTTGGGAGTCCGCGAGGGCTATCCGGAACTGTTCGTCCTCGACACGACAGACGAACGGACGATCACCGCGGCGGCGGCGAGGCTCGAGCCCGCGTCGACGATGTTCCTCGTGTCGAGCAAGAGCGGCGGCACGGTGGAAGTGGCGTCGATGGAACGGTTCTTCTGGGAGCGCTTGTCCGGCTCGCTCGGCAACCGGACCGGCCGGCAGTTCATCGCGGTGACAGATCCCGGTACAGGCCTCGAGGCGCTCGCGCGTACACGCGGATACCGCGAGGTGTTTGTCAATCCGCCGGACATCGGCGGCAGGTTCTCCGCGCTGTCGCTGTTTGGCCTCGTGCCGGCGGCGCTCATTGGGACCCCCGTCCGCGACATCATGGCCGGCGCGGCGGCGATGGCCGAGGGCTGCCGGCAGGAGAACACGTCGAATGCGGGGCTGGAGCTCGGCGCGTTCATCGGCGCCGCTGTGAAGAACGGACGCGACAAGCTCACGGTCGCGCTCTCGCCGCGCCTCGCCTCACTCGGCCTGTGGATCGAGCAGCTCGTCGCAGAGAGCACCGGCAAGCGCGGCACGGGAGCGCTGCCAGTCGTGGACGAGCCGCTTGGCCGGCCCGATGTTTACGGGACCGACAGGGCCTTCGTCTCGATCGCGACTGAGCTCGATGCTCCCGATCGCGCCAAGCTCGACGCACTCGAAGCCGCCGGGCATCCGGTGCTGCGGCTGACGACGCGGCTCGACGGCCTCGGCGCCGAGTTCTTCCGGTGGGAATTCGCCACGGCCATCGCGGGGGCCGTGCTGGAAATCAATCCGTTCGACGAGCCGAACGTCTCCGAGGCCAAGGAGAAGACGAAAGCGTTGCTCGGGGCGTTCGCCTCGACGGGAAAGCTTCCGGAAGGCGCCCCGACTGCGGCGGACGCCGAAACAGCGGTGTATAGCACGCGGTTCGCCGGTGCATCCCCTGCCGACGTCGTCCATGCCGCCGTCGCGTCAGTGACGCCGGGTGATTACGTCGCGTTTCTGTCCTACCTGCCTGCCGAAAGCGACATTCGGACAGCCATCGCCGAAGTGCGCGATGCAATCCGGTCGCGCAGGCACGCGGCGACTACCTTCGGCGTTGGCCCGCGCTATCTCCATTCAACGGGGCAGTACCACAAGGGCGGACCGAACAAGGCGCTT
>JBBWZJ010000142.1:0-20475 GCA_039648985.1 Acidobacteriota bacterium
CCCGGTGCCAGACTCACTTCCGGCGCCACCCCGTCGCTCTTTCACCTGCACTCGATCCAGGTTCTTCCCGAGGCTCGCCGCTTGCCTGGCGAGTGGGATGGTACTATCGCACCCCAGCATGACCTCAGATGCCCCCGCGGGCGCGTGGCTGTTCCGCTACCGATCGTCGCTGCCGGTCCCGCTCGCGCTCATCCTCGTCCTCGTCCGGAAAGGCCAGGTCGCCGCACCCTGGATTCTGGTCGCCGGGCCGCTGCTGGCCCTCGCCGGGGAGGCCCTGCGGCTTTGGGCAGTCCGCCACATCGGCACGATTTCACGAACCAGAACGACGAGGTACGGGCCGCTGATTGCCGCCGGTCCGTACGGCATCGTCCGCAATCCGCTCTACGTGGGGAACTGGTTCCTGTGGACCGGTTTCGCGGTCTGGTCGGGGCTGCTGTGGATGGTGCCTGTCGCGTGGGTCGTGTTCCTCGTGCAGTATCGCGCGATTGCACGGTGGGAGGGATCGTTCCTCCGCGGCATCTACCAGGAGGCCTACGACGAGTACGCGCGCCACGTCAGGGCCTGGGTGCCGCGGTGGCCGCCGCACGCCGCCGCCTCGCCGGGTCCCGTCCATCCGTGGCGTGACGTGTTCTTCAGCGAGCGCGGCACCCTGCTCGCAGCAGGCGTGATGGCCGTCCTGCTGATCGCAAAGCACCGGCTCTTTGCATGAGCGGCACGCCTATTTACCCGTCTTGACCAGTGCCGGGAACGTCGCCTTGAGCGCCCGCAGCTTGGGGAGATCGTTGGCCACGATGTAGGGATTGCCCGGATTCCGGACGAGGAAGTTCTGGTGATAACCCTCGGCCGGAAAGAATCCGGTCAGTGGATCGATCCGCGTCGCGATCGGCCGGCGGAAGACTTTCGCGGCGTTCAACTGGCGAACATACGCCTCGGCGACCGCCTTCTGATCGTCGGTGGCGTAAAAGATCGCGGATCGATACTGCGGTCCTTCGTCAGGCCCCTGCCGGTCGATCTCGGTTGGATCGTGGGCAACAGCAAAAAAGACCTTCAGCAGCTGACCGTAGGTGATCCGTGCAGGGTCGTACGTGATCTTGACCGATTCGGCATGGCCGGTCACCCCCGTGCCCACCTGCTCGTAGTGCGCCGTCCGACCCTGGCCGCCGGCGTAGCCCGAGACGACGTCGGAGACGCCGTTCAGGGATTCGAACACGGCCTCCACACCCCAGAAACAGCCTCCGGCGAGGACGGCCGTCTGCGGCCCGGACGAGGTCGCCTGATCCCGCGCGGGATCCGGGAACGCGGCAGCCGCGACCGAGACTGCCATGGTCAATCCAACGAGAGCGAGCATGTGTTTTCGCATATCGGTGTGAACCCCGGAGAACGTCGAAAATTCCTGATGGGTCCGCGGTATTTTCCGTGTCCCGTTTCGGCGCACCCGCCATTTGACGTGACCGGCCGGCAGGCCTATCTTCAGTCTATGCCTAAGACGCCGCTGAGCGGCGTCGTGGGGGAACCACCGGCGCGCGATTCGCGCGCCACGGGGCGTATTCCTTCGGGGGCGGGCCGGCCAGCGTGCCGTGTCAACCCCCTGGGATAGAGGACTTCCGACCTCGAGCCCGACAGCTAACCCCGCCGGCCTGTTGGAGGCCTGCCATGTCGTTCGACCGTTTCTCCCGTTTCATCGCCCTCGATCGGCTCGTTTAGATCGGGACTCTCGTTCCGTGCGGCTCGTGCGGCGAAACGCCGCCGCGCCGTCTCAGGATCGGTGCGTCCCGCGTCTGCAACCCCGCGGTCCCGTTGCGCGATGCGCGCCCGATCCGTCGCCCGTCACCGGGACCGGAGAGGAATTGCCATGCGTCAGTTGTTGACCGACATCGACGAGACTCGTCCCCTGCGGCGCGGTGTACTGCCTGCGGCCGCCCTTGCGGCTTCGGCTCTGGCGGTTGCCGTCGTCTGGTCGCTCGGATCCGCGAATCCGTTCACGCCTGCCGGATACGTCGGCTACCTGACCAAGGGAGCTGTCATGGGCCAGTCGCGATTCTACGGCATCCAGCGGGGTCCCACGTCGCCGGGCCGGACGTGGCTGCTCGACGTGACGAACGTCAGCATCACCCCCTACACGTACACGGAGGATTTCTCGCGGGACGACGCGGTGTTGAGCCGCGACAATCTGAAGATCGCGTTCCAGGTCCATACCGTCTGGCACGTGGACGACAGCAAGGTGCCGCTCTTCATGGATCGATTCAGCACCACCGTCGGCCGGAGTACGCTCGAGAAGGAGCCCGACGCGATCGTCAAGGTCGCGTACGGCAACTTCGTCCGCGAGCCGCTGCGGACGTACGCGCGCGACGAGGTCCAGCGGCGCAACGGTCTCGAGGTCAAGGACGCGCTCATCAACATCGGCGACGCGGTGCTGGCGCGGATCCAGCGCTATGCCGCCGACAGCCCGTTCGTCATCAGCAGCGTCGTGGTGGGCAACGTGCAGTACCCCGAAGAAGTTGCCACGGCGGTGTCGCGAAAGCTCGCCGCGACGCAGGAGCTGCAGCGGAAGGACACCGAAATCGAGATCGAGCGGAAGGAACGGACGAAGCGCGAAGTGCAGGCGCAGGGCATCGCGAACGCGATGCAGATCATCCGGGGGCAGCTGAGCGGGATGTACATCCAGCACGAGGCGATCGAGGCGCAGAAGCTGATGGTCAACTCGCCCAACCACACGGTTGTCTACATCCCGTCAGGGACGATGGGCGTGCCGTTGACCGGTACGTTCAATGCGACCGATCCCAAGGGGCCCGCCGGCACCCCTCAGTAGCAGGTCGCACGTGGCACGTAGCACGTAGCACGTTGGACGTGGAGGTGCTGCTACGTGAGTATCTCCTCGAGGACCCGGCGGACAGCTGCGACGGCTTCGGCGTGGCTGTCCGCCTCCCTCGCGGCGCGGGCGAGGCGATCGGCGGCGTCGGTGCCCGGCAGCACGGTTGATTCGTCACGCACCGCGCGCACGATCATGCCGGCCCCGGCGGTGAAGTTCGTGGCGGGATCGATCAGGATGAAGCTGCCTGTCGTGCGATTCCTCGCGTAGGTGTCGAAGGCAATCGGTCTCGACGTCGAGACGGTGATCGCGCCGATTTGATTCAGCTCCAGCGGCGATTCGACTTGCGCCGTCACCGTTCGCGTTGCATGTTTCAGCAGGTACGTGCGGCCCGGGTCGAGAGGTCGCTCGTCCATCCACACGACCTGTGCCGAGAAGCGGTTGCCCACTTCAACGGACCCTGACGCGAGGAGGTCGCCGCGGCTGACGTCGATCTCGTGCTCCAGGACGAGCGTCACGGACATGGGGGCGATCGCGACATCGAGATCGCCGTCGTACGTCACGATCCGCTTCACGCGCGACGTTCGCCCGCCCGGCCAGACGGTGACCGGATCCTCCGGCCGGATGGTGCCCGAGGCGATCTGCCCGGCATACCCGCGGAACGAATCGTCAGGGCGGACGGCGAGCTGCACCGGGAACCGGAACGGCTTGCCGGCCGAGGGGCGATCGACTTCCACCGTCTCGAGGTACTCCAGCAGGCTTGCCCCCTTGAACCAGGGCGTCCGCTCGCTGTGGGTGATCACGTTGTCGCCGTGGAGCGCACTCAGGGGGATGGCATGCAGCGCGGCCCCCTCGAGGATCTCGGAAAAGTCTGCGCAGGTGGCGTCAAAAACGCTGCGGGCCCAGCCGACCAGGTCCATCTTGTTGACCGCCAGCACGAAGTTCGAGATCCCCAGCAGCCGGGCGATCTTCGCATGCCGTTTGGTCTGTTCGAGGACGCCGTGCCGGGCGTCGACGAGCAGGATGGCCACGTCGGCCGTGGAGGCGCCCGTCGCCATGTTGCGCGTGTATTGCTCGTGTCCCGGCGTATCCGCCAGGATCCACTTCCGCCGCGCGGTTGCGAAGTAGCGGTAGGCGACGTCGATGGTGATCCCCTGCTCCCGCTCCGCCTTCAGGCCGTCGGTGAAGAGCGAGAAGTCGATGGGGCCCGCGGTGCGGCTCTTCGACGCCGCTTCGACCGAGCGAATCTGGTCCTCGTACACGCCGCGCGAGTCGTAGAGCAGGCGGCCGATGAGCGTGCTCTTCCCGTCGTCGACGCTGCCGGCCGTGCAGATGCGAAGCAGATCCGGCATCAGAAGTAGCCCTCGCGCTTCTTCATTTCCATCGAGCTGTCCTGGTCGTGATCGATGACGCGCAGCTGCCGCTCGGATTGCCGGACCGACACGAGCTCCTCGATGATCTTGGGGACGGTGTCGGCGTCCGAGCGGACCGCGCCGGTGCACGGGGAGCACCCGAGCGACCGCATGCGGCACATGACGATTTCGGCCTTCTCCCCGGGGAGCATCGGCACGAACGGCTGTTCCCGCATGATGAGCCCGCCGCCCCGCACGATCACCTCACGCGGTTTCGCGAAGTACAGCGGCACGACAGGGATCTGCTCCGCGTCGATGTAGTGCCACACGTCGAGCTCGGTCCAGTTCGACAGCGGGAAGACACGGATTGTCTCTCCGGGAGAAATCCGTCCGTTCAGGAGGTGCCAGAGCTCGGGGCGCTGCCGCTTGGGGTCCCACTGTCCCTTGTCGTTGCGGAGCGAGAACACCCGCTCCTTGGCGCGCGAACGCTCCTCGTCGCGACGCGCGCCTCCGAATGCAGCGTCGAAGCCGCCGGCGGCTATCCCGTCGAGCAGCGCCTGCGTCTTCAGCAGCCCGCAGCACCGCTGCGTCCCGAGCACGAACGGCTGCGCGCCGTCGGCAATCGCCGCGGTGTTCGTGTGCACGATCAGCTTCGCGCCGATCTCGGCGGCATACCAGTCGCGGAACGCGATCATCTCCCGGAACTTGTATGTCGTGTCGATGTGCAGCAGCGGGAACGGAATCGGGCCCGGATGGAACGCCTTCTGCGCAAGGCGCAGCAGGACGGACGAGTCCTTGCCGATCGAATACAGCATGACGGGGCGCTCGAATTCGGCGACGACCTCCCGCATGATGTGGATGCTCTCGGCCTCGAGCATGCGGAGGTGGTCGAGCGTCGGCGCGACGGTGGCGGGCGGCGGCAAGGTCTGTATCTGCATAGGTCTACCGGACGGGGGAACTTGTCAGCGACGCCGGCACATGCGGCGTCGAAAAGAACCGGCGGAGCAGCCACGCGTCGATGAGCAGCACGATCACCGGAACGGCATACGCCTCGGGCCCCTCGACGAGATGGAGCGAGTGCAGCACCGTCGCAATGCCGAAGCCGACGACCCAGGCGTCGAAGCTCATGCACACGCGACGAAACGTCTCGGGCTGGACCTGCCGGATGAGCCACGCGCCAATCGGCACGCCGACGAAGAGGCTGGGGACGATATAGGGAATGAGCCGGAGGCTTTCGGCGCTGTAAAGACCGACCTGCCAGTAGGCGACCGCGGTCATCGACGACTCCGCCAGGCGGATGAGCGCGATCGCCGCGCGGAACTCCTCCTTGGCGAGGCCCTGGTTCGTGAGCATGGCGGCGAGCGGCGGGCCGGAGATCGTCGTGACGGCGTAGAGCAGGCCGACGCCGCCGCCGAGGGCCAGCCCCGCCGGCCGCTCGGCCTTGATCGGACGCCGGAAACCCGCGGCTTGCAGCAGGATGAGCGGCAGCAGCACGACGAAGGTCCAGAATTTCAGCCATGCCGGGTTGGCCGTGGCGATGAAGTAGGTGCCGGTGATCACGCCGGGCACCAGCCCGATGATGACCGGAATGACGCGCCGGCTGACGCCCGGGAGCGCGCGCCGATTGACCCAGAGCACCCATGCGTTCAGCACCACTTCGATCGGCACGAGCGCCGGCGTCAGCACCCGGTTCGTGAGGAACAGGAGCGCAAACGGGACGGTAATCGACGAAAACCCGTAGCCGAGGGCTCCATTGACGATCGCGGCAATGAACGTAATCGCGGTGATGAGCACCATCTCTCCCAGCCGGGCGCGCCCGCGCCACGGCAATCGATATCGATGTCGGGGAACGCCGGGCGATCAGCGGGGGAGAAAAGGCCTTGGACTAACGGTGTCGCGGAGTGGAGGGGCCTCTCACCGGCCGAATGCCGGCATCGTACAAACGCATCGACAGCAGATCGATGCGGCGCACGGGCGACAGCGGCGGGAGACGCAAACCATCAGTAAGGCCACCGTAGCACGAGTCCCCGCGGGTGTGTCAAGCCCGCCAGCCTTCACGGAACCGATGGCGTCCATGCATTTTGCGCATGGGAGGTCCAGAAGCGGCACGCATGGGTTCTATCTGTAGATTCCGTTTTGCGCATGGGTCGCCGTGCACCATAAATGCATCTGTGCATATGCAAGGACTCCCCCCGGCCCAGGGCTTGTACGACCCGCGTCACGAACACGATGCGTGCGGCGTCGGCTTCGTCGCGCACGTCAAGGGGCACCGGTCGCATTCGATCGTCCGCCAGGCGCTCCAGGTCCTCATCAACCTGCTGCACCGGGGCGCCTGCGGGTGCGAGGCGAACACCGGCGACGGCGCCGGCATCCTGATTCAGATGCCGGACAAGTTTCTCCGGCGGGAAGCGTCGAGGCTCGGGTTCGAGCTGCCGCCGGCGAAGCAGTACGGCGCCGGGTTCGTGTTCCTGCCGCGCGACCCCGCGGTCCGCGCCGGGATCGAGGCGGTGTTCGAGCGGACGGTCGCGGAGGAGGGGCAGCAGGTTCTCGGATGGCGCGACGTGCCGACCGACGACAGCGGGGTCGGCCCGAGCGCGGTCGCGGTCGAGCCGGTGTTCCGCCAGATTTTCATCGGCCGCGGGGACGCAACGAGCCGCACGGATCCCGACATGTGGTTCGAGCGGAAGCTCTACGTGATCCGGAAGCGCGTCGAGCACGCGGTGGACGCGATGCATCTGGCCGATCGGGCGTCGTTCTACGTGCCGAGCCTGTCCGCGCGCACGCTCATCTACAAGGGGATGCTCACCGCCAACCAGATCGACCCGATGTTCCCCGATCTGGCGGATCCCGACGTCGAATCGGCGCTGGCGCTCGTCCACCAGCGCTTCAGCACGAACACGTTTCCGTCGTGGCCGCTCGCGCATCCCTATCGCTACGTCGCGCACAACGGCGAGATCAACACGCTGCGCGGCAACATCAACTGGATGAAGGCGCGCGAAGCGCTGCTCGAATCCGATGTGCTCGGCGAGGACCTGAAGAAGATCCTGCCGATCATCCGCGAGGGGGGCAGCGACACCGCCATCTTCGACAACGTCCTCGAGTTTCTCGTCATGGCGGGACGGTCGCTGCCGCACGCGGTCCTCATGATGATCCCGGAACCCTGGCAGAACCACGAGAGCATGAGCCCGGAGCTCCGCGCGTTCTACGAGTATCACTCGTCGCTGATGGAGCCGTGGGACGGCCCGGCGTCGATCGCGTTCACCGACGGTACGCTCATCGGCGCGGTCCTCGATCGCAACGGGCTGCGCCCCTCGCGGTACTACGTCACGACGGACGATCTGGTGATCATGGCGTCCGAGGTGGGCGTGCTCGACATTCCCCCCGGCAACATCCGGATCAAGGAGCGGCTCCACCCCGGGCGGATCCTGCTCGTGGACACGGCCCAGGGGCGGATCATCGCCGACGAGGAAATCAAGAGCGACCTCGCGCGGGCGCAGCCGTACGCCGAATGGCTTCGCGACAATCTCGTGCGCATCGAAGATGTGCCCGCCGCACCGTATCTGCCGCCGCCCGATCACGACACCGTGCTGCGCCGCCAGCGCGCGTTCGGCTATACGCAGGAGGACCTGAAGCTCGTGCTCGGGCCCATGGCAACCGGCGGCGAAGAGCCCATCGGATCGATGGGGACCGACACGCCGCTCGCGGTACTGTCGGCGCGCCCCCGGCTGCTCTACGACTACTTCACGCAGCTCTTCGCGCAGGTCACGAATCCGCCGCTCGACGCGATCCGCGAGGAGCTCGTCACGTCGATGGAATCGACCGTCGGCCCCGAGGGCAACCTGGTGCGGCCGCGGCCCGAGTCCTGCCGGCAGATCAACATCACGTATCCGATCATCGACAACGATCAGCTGGCGAAGCTGCGGCACATCACGCTCCGCGGCTTCGAATCGGTCACGCTGCCGATGTTGTACCGCTCGAGCGAGGGGGGGGCCGGGCTCGAACGCGCCCTCGACGAGCTCCGCACGCGTGCGAGCGATGCCGTCAAGGCGGGCCACACGATTCTGATCCTGTCGGACCGTGGGGTGAACGCCGAGTCGGCGCCGATCCCGAGCCTGCTTGCGACCGCCGCCGTCCACCATCACCTGGTCCGCGAAGGCACGCGGACGCGCTGCGGCCTCGTGATCGAATCAGGGGACGCGCGCGAGGTGCATCACGTCGCGCTGCTCGTCGGGTACGGCGCGGGCGCCGTGAACCCGTACCTCGCGTTCGAGACGCTCGACGACATGATCCGCCAGCACGTGCTCGAAGGGATCCCGCACGAGCGCGCCGTCTCCCACTACATCAAGGGGCTCAACAAGGGCATCCTGAAAGTCATGTCGAAGATGGGGATCTCGACGCTGCAGAGTTACTGCGGCGCGCAGATCTTCGAGGCGATCGGCCTCGAGGAGGCGTTCGTCGACAAGTACTTCACGTCCACGGCATCACGGATCGGCGGCGTCGGCATCGAGGTCATCGCCGAAGAAGTCCGCCAGCGGCACGAACGCGCCTTCCCGACACGGCCCGGCGGGACGCCAGACCTGGATTCCGGCGGGGAATACCAGTGGCGCCGTGACGGCGAGCTCCATCTCTTCAACCCGGAGACAGTCTTCAAGCTGCAGCATGCGACCCGTTCCGGTCAGTACAAAATCTATCGGGAGTACACGGCGCTCGTGAACGATCAGAGCCGCAAGCTCGGCACCCTGCGCGGCCTCCTGCAGTTCACGCCCGGCACCCCGGTGCCGCTCGACGAAGTCGAGCCGGTCGAGTCGATCGTCAAGCGCTTTGCCACGGGGGCGATGTCCTACGGGTCGATCAGCCAGGAAGCGCACGAGACGATTGCGATCGCGATGAACCGCCTCGGCGCGAAGTCGAACACCGGCGAAGGCGGCGAGGACCCGGCACGGAACGTTCCGGACGCCAACGGCGACTCCCGCCGCAGCGCCATCAAGCAGGTCGCATCGGCGCGCTTCGGGGTCACCAGCGAGTACCTCGTCAACGCGGACGATCTCCAGATCAAGATGGCGCAAGGGGCGAAGCCGGGCGAAGGCGGGCAGCTGCCCGGCCCCAAGGTGTACCCCTGGATTGCGAAGGTCCGGCACTCGACGCCCGGCGTGACCCTGCTGTCGCCGCCGCCGCATCACGACATCTATTCGATTGAAGATCTCGCGCAGCTCATTTTCGATCTGAAGAACGCGAACCCGGCGGCCCGCGTGCACGTGAAGCTCGTGGCCGAAGTCGGCGTCGGCACCATCGCGGCCGGCGTCGCGAAGGCGCACGGCGACGTCGTGTTGATTTCGGGGCACGACGGCGGCACCGGGGCGTCCCCGCTGACAGCCATCAAGCACAGCGGTGCGCCGTGGGAGCTCGGCCTGGCCGAGACGCAGCAGGTCCTGCTCCTCAACAACCTCCGGGATCGCATCGTCGTGCAGGTGGACGGCCAGCTGAAGACCGGACGTGACGTCGTCGTCGCGGCGCTCCTCGGTGCGGAGGAGTTCGGCTTCTCGACCGCCGCACTGGTGGTCTCCGGCTGCATCATGATGCGCGTCTGTCATCTCAACACGTGCCCGGTCGGCGTCGCGACGCAGGATCCGGTCCTGCGCGCGAAGTTCACCGGCAAGCCCGAGTTCGTCGAGAACTACTTCCGGTTCCTGGCGGAGGACGTCCGCGAGCTGATGGCGGAGCTCGGGTTCCGCACGCTCGACGAGATGGTCGGGCGGGCGGATCGACTCGACGTGAAGCCCGCCGTGGATCACTGGAAAGCCGCGGGCGTCGATCTCTCGCGCATCCTGCACCAGCCGGTCATCGCAGCCGGCGCAGCCCGCCGGCGCACGCACGCGCAGGACCACGGACTCGCCGACGTGCTCGATCATCAGCTCATCGCGCTGGCGGCGCCCGCGCTGGACCGAAAGCAGCCGGTGGTGATCCACCTGCCGATCCGCAACGCGAACCGCGCCGCAGGGACGATGCTCGGGTACGAGATCACGCGTCGGCACGGCGGCGCGGGGCTGCCGGACGACACGATCCGCATCCAGTTCACCGGCACCGCGGGCCAGAGCTTCGGCGCGTTCGTTCCGAAAGGCGTGACGCTCAGCCTCGAAGGCGATGCGAACGACTTCTGGGGCAAGGGACTTTCAGGCGGACGGCTGATCATCTATCCGCCGCCGGCGAGCACGTTCGCCCCCGAGGACAACGTCATCATCGGCAACGTGGCGCTCTACGGGGCGACGAGCGGGGAAGCCTACGTCCGCGGGATCGCCGGTGAGCGGTTCGCGGTACGGAACAGCGGCGCGCACGCGGTGGTCGAAGGCGTTGGCGATCACGGGTGTGAGTACATGACGGGCGGCCGCGTTGTCGTGCTCGGTAAGACCGGCAGGAACTTCGCCGCCGGCATGAGCGGCGGCGTGGCGTACGTCGTCGACACGGACGGTCTGTTCGCGCGCCGCTGCAATACGAGCATGGTCGAGCTCGAGCGGCTCGAAGAGGCCGACGACATCGATCTGGTGCGGACGATGATTGCGAGCCATGCCGGGCATACGGGCAGCACGCTGGCGGCCGATGCGCTGTCGTCGTGGCCGTTGACCTGCTCGCGGATCGTGAAAGTGATCCCGAGGGACTACAAGCGGATTCTGGTGGCGCAGGCGCGTGCCCGGTCCGAGAAGCGGGAGCTCGCGTTCGCGGAGCTCGTGGGAGTGGCGCGTGGGTAAGGTCACCGGTTTCCTGGAAATCCGGCGGGGGAAGCACGCGGCGCGGCCCGTCGAGGTGCGCGTGCGCGACTGGCACGAAGTGTATCTGCCGGAATCGGCTGCGGAGATGCAGGAGCAGGGCGCCCGCTGCATGGACTGCGGGATCCCTTTCTGCCATCAGGGCTGCCCGCTGGGCAATCTGATCCCGGACTGGAACGACCTGGTCTACAAGAACCGCTGGCAACCGGCCATCGAGCGGCTGCACGCGACGAACAACTTCCCGGAGTTCACCGGCCGGCTGTGCCCGGCGCCGTGCGAGGGATCGTGCGTCCTCGGCATCAACGACGATCCGGTCACGATCAAGAGCATCGAGCTGTCGATCGTCGAGCGTGCGTTCAGCGAGGGGTGGATCGTCGCGGCCCCGCCCGCGGTGCGCACGGGGAAGCGTGTGGCGGTTGTCGGGTCGGGACCTGCGGGGCTGGCCGCGGCCGATCAGTTGAACCGCGCGGGCCACAGCGTCACGGTGTTCGAGCGGGCCGACCGGATCGGTGGTCTGCTGCGATACGGCATCCCCGAATTCAAGATGGAGAAGCGACTGCTGAACCGGCGCCTGGCGCTGATGGAGCAGGAGGGGGTCGTCTTCCGTCCGGGTGTGAACATCGGGGTGGACCTGCCGGTCGCGTCGCTGCGGGCGGACTTCGATGCGACCGTTCTCTGCGGCGGGGCGACGGCTCCCCGCGACCTGCCAATTCCGGGGCGGGACGCGGCGGGAATCCACTTTGCGGTGGACTACCTCACGCAGCAGAACCGGGTGTGCGAGGGGGAGACGATCGATCCGTCGGCCTTCATTTCGGCCGAAGGGCGGCGGGTCGTGATCATCGGCGGCGGCGACACGGGCGCGGACTGCCTCGGGACGGCACACCGGCAGGGAGCGCGCTCGGTCGCGCAGTTCGAGCTGATGCCACGGCCGCCGGAATCGCGGGCGGCCGACAACCCGTGGCCGCAGTGGCCCGCGATTTTCCGAAGCTCGGCCGCGCACGAAGAAGGCGGGGAGCGCGTGTACTCGGTGTCGACGGAGCGATTCCGCACCGATGCGAACGGACGCGTCTCGGGGATTAGCGCAGTCAAGGGGGACATGCGGTCGGAGGGCGGCCGCCTGCGGTTCGTGCCCGCGCCCGAGACGGCGTTCGAGATCGAAGCGGACCTCGTGCTGCTCGCGATGGGCTTCACCGGTCCGCAGCAGGGCGGGCTGCTGTCGGAGCTCGGCGTCCGGCTGACCGAGCGCGGCAACGTCTGGCGCGACGAGCACTGGATGACGAGCGAGGAAGCGATCTTCACCGCCGGCGACATGCAGCGCGGCCAGTCGCTGATTGTCTGGGCCATCGCCGATGGCCGTGCGGCCGCGCGCGGCGTCGACGCCTACCTGATGGGCGCTTCCGCGCTCCCGACTCCGCTCCACGCCTGATCTCACGCGGTCGACATTTTTGTCGGTCGCGTGCTCATCCCTCCAAGATTGTCCCCGTCCGCGTCCGGGGGCATGAAAATGGGGTCTCCACCCCCTCCAGACCCGCCCTCGCCACCCCGAGTCTGCGATCTTCCGCACCCTTCTATTCCGACAAAAACGTCCCCACAGCTTTTGAGGCGACAGAAACGTCGGTTGCTGTCGCTTCCCCTTTGTCGGTGCTTCGAGCCGCGATCGACAATTTTGCGCCTGATTTCACGAGATCTGCGCGTGCGCCGTCCGGATGGCCAGTGGCGTCCAACTTGCTCCTGTTCCGGGCACTGGCGATCGAGCCGAGCGCCGCGGGCGTTCCGGCCGATCGCGGCGAGGGAACGGTGCCGAAGCGGCCCGGCGGTGGCGCGGGCCAAGTGAGGGAGGAACATGAAGAGCACGACGAGAGTGATGTGTGTGTTGGGCGCAGCGGGTCTGCTGACGTCGTCGGCGTGGGCGCAGACCGGTGCGACGTCGCCCCCCGCGCAGGGCATCGCTCCTGCGGCCGCCCCCGCCGCCGAGGCGTCATCGGCGTCGAAGCGCCTGACGGTGACAACCGGAGTCGATTTCACGTCGGCCTATCTGTTCCGCGGGATCCCGCAGCACTCGGGCGGGACCATTGCGCAGCCGTATGCCGATCTCGGGATCGCGCTCGGCAACGGCATCACGGCCGACGTCGGCGGATGGAACAGCATCCACTCGACCGCGACGGCGGGGAACTGGTACGAGTCCGATTATTACGGCTCCCTCACGTTCACCGCGGGCAAGGTCAAGCCGGGCGTGCTCTACACGTCCTATACGAGCCCCGCTGACAGCTTTGCGACCGTGAAGGAGCTGGCCGGCGTGGTGGCGTTCGACGACAGCAAGAGCCCGTTCCCGCTGTCGCCGAAAGTGGTGCTCGCCTTCGAGCTCGGCTCCGGTGAGGCGGACGGCGGCGTGAACAAGGGGACGTATCTCGAGCTCGGCGTTCGCCCGACGGTGAAGCTCGCGCCGAAGCTGACGCTTGCGATTCCGGTGAAGACCGGCCTCAGTGTGAATCATTACTACGAAGGCCCCACGGGCGACAACAGGTTCGGCTACCTGGATACCGGCCTGCAGCTGAGCGTGCCGGTGATCACCGGCAAGGGCGGCGCGCTCGAGGCGCACGGCGGCGTGGATTTCTACCGCCTGGGCGACAACCTGAAACTGCTGAACGACGGCGATGCCTTCAAGCCGGTGGGGCTGGTCGGATTCACCTTTACGTACTAACGGGCCGCCGCCGAGGCGCAGAGACGGGGCCGGCGCGGACGCGCCGGCCCCACGGGATGCAACAGCCCTTTCATGGCGATTAGTCCGGACGTTGTCCGCGCGACTGGCTCAATGACATCGATCACGCCTGGCACTGGAGGCCAGGACCGGAAGCATCGCGGAGCCGCACTGCTGGCGGCAGCCCGCGACGAATACGCCGCCGAGGCCCGCAAGGGGCGGGGCGGACGTGACGCGGTGGCGCGCCTCGCCGATCGCATGGACGCGCTCGTGCGGATGCTCGTCGACTATGCCAGGAACCAGACCGAGTGTCCCGTGGCCGTGTGCGCGCTTGGCGGCTACGGCCGGCGGGCGCTCTGTCTGCACTCGGATCTGGACATCCTCATCGTGTTCGACGGCACCATCGGCGGTCCGGAAGAAGCATTCATCAAGGCGGTGTTCCAGCCGTTGTGGGACCTCAAACTCTCGCTCGGGCAGCACGTCCGCGAGCTCTCGGACCTGGCGGTGCCGGACCTCTCGAATCCGGAGTTTCTCCTGGGCCTGCTGGATGCGCGGCTGATCGAGGGCGACATCAGCGTCTTCGAGCGCCTGCTCGAGCACGCACGGAACCCGGGCGCGCTCGCCTCGCTCGTGGATCCGCTCCTCGAGCTCGTGCAGCAGCGGCACGCGCAGTTCAACGACACGCTCTACCAGCTCGAGCCTGATATCAAGCAGGCGCCCGGCGGGCTGCGGGACCTGTCCGTCTGCCGGCACTTGCGGATGCTGCACGGCGCCGGCGCCGCGGATGCGGTCGCCGCCGCGCGGCTCATCGACGCCGAGGATCATCTGCTCAGAATCCGTTCGATCCTCCACCTGGAAGGCGGTCGCGACGTGAACCTGCTGACGCACGAGCTGCAGGAGAGCGTGGCGGAGATGATGGGCAGCGCGGGCTCGCATCCCGGCCGCCGCGTGGAAGCGCTGATGGGCGATTACTTCCGCAGTGCGCGGATCGTGGCCCGTGCGCTCGCGCAGGCGCAGCGCGCGATCCGGCCGCCCGCGGGCGACGGCGCCACGCGCCGCGTCGGCCGGCAGTTCGCCATCGCGGCCGACGGCGTCCGTTTCATCGACCTCGATCGCGCCGCGTCACAACCGTCTCTCTGGCTGGAAGCCTTCCGCATCGCCATCGAGCGCGGGACCGCGGTGTCGGAACAGGCGCTCACCTGTATCGAACAGAACGTCCATCGCTGCTCGCCGGACGACTTCGTTGCGACCGCGGGCGAACGGCATCAGCTCCGGCAGGTGCTGCGGCCGCACGGAGGCCTCTACGCCCGGCTCTCGGAGATGCACGACTGCGGGCTCCTCACGCGCATCTTCCCCGAGTTCGCCAAGGTGCACTGCCGCGTCGTCCGCGACTTCTACCACAAGTACACGGTGGACGAGCACACGCTGCTCGCCATCCGCAACGTGGAGTCGCTGCTCGATCCGCCGACCGCCAGCCGTAAGCGGTTCGGGTCGATTCTCCAGGAAGTGAGAGCGCCCGAGCTGCTGACGCTGGCGCTGCTGTTCCACGACGTCGGCAAGTGGCGCGAGACCGATCACGCGCAGGAGAGTCTTCGCCTCGCCCAGACCATGCTCGACCGTCTCGAGCTCACGGACGAAGCGCGGCACACCGTCGAGTTCCTCATTCGCCAGCACCTCCAGATGTCCCAGGCCGCGTTCCGGCGCGACTCCGAGGACCCGCAGGTGGTTGCGCGGCTGGCGGAGCTCGTCGGCACCGAAGAGCAGCTGAAGATGCTGTGCCTCATGACGCTCGCCGACGTCGGCGCCGTGAGCCCGGACACGCTCACGCCGTGGAAGGAAGACCTCCTGTGGCGGCTGTACGTCGACACATACAACCGGCTGACCCTCGGCTACGCCGACGATCTGCTCGAGCGCGATCAGGCCGGCATCTCCGTCCTCATCGCCGGGCGGCCGGACGACATTTCCGAGAGCGAGCTGGCCCGGTTTCTCGAGGGGCTCCCGCGGCGCTATCTCGCGAGCTTCGGACTCGGCACGGTCTACCGGCACGTGCGGCTCGCGCGCAACATCGTCCGCGACGAGGTCCACGCGTTCCTCGAGAATCACGACGACATCTGGGAACTCACGCTCGTCACGCTCGACAAGCCGTTCCTGTTCTCGAACGTCTCCGGTGTCCTCTCGTATTTCGGGATGAACATCCACCGCGGCCAGGCGATGACGACGCCGGGCGGCCTGGTGCTCGACGTGTTCGAGTTCTCGGACGAAGAGGCCTTTCTCCGGAAGAACCCCGCCGCGACTGCGGTCATCTGCCGGATGCTCGAGGACGTCGTGGCCGGATCGACCGACGTGGCCGGCCTGCTCGCCGGCAAGATGCGCAGCGTGCTCTACCGGCGCAGCCGCCACGAGCCGCCGATGGTGCACTTCGACAACGAACATTCGCGCAAGTTCACGGTGCTCGAAATCGTGGCGGACGATGCGCCGGGGCTGCTCTATCGGATCAGCCGGGTCATCTCAGGTGAGGGATGCGACGTCGAGCTGGTGCTGATTGCGACCGAGGGCAAGCGCGCCGTGGACGTGCTGCACGTGATGAAGGGGGGAGGCAAGTTGTCCGAATCGGATCAGAGCGCGCTCAAACAGGAACTCGAACGTGTGCTGGAGGCAGGGAATGAAGCTCATTAAATGTATCGTCCGCCCGAACAAGGTGGACGATGTGCGGGACGCGCTCGAAAAACTCAGCCTCGCCGGCATGACGGTGACAGACGTGCGCGGACACGGACGCCAGAAGGGGCACACGGCAGTGTACCGAGGGAAGGAATACGCCGTCAGTCTGCTGCCGAAGGTCGAGATCGAAGTCGTGGTCCACGACAACGTCGTCGAGGAGGTGATCCGCGCGATTGTCGAAGCGGCGCGAACCGGCGAGATCGGGGACGGACGGGTGTTCGTGCTGCCGGTGGAGCAGGGCTACAACATCCGGACGGGCGAACGCGACGTGAACTGAGGTCGGGGTCCACATCAGAAAGGAACAAAGGAGTACATGAATATGTCAGGCCAACTTGTCACCTCGCCGCGGTTTGCGGGCCTCGCCCTGCTTCGCGAACGTTTTGCGTCCGGCTTCAAAGATCCCATCATGCGGGCGAACGTCCTCGCGCTCGCCGGCGGCAAACTCATCGGCCTCGCGCTGGTGATGGCCGCCATGTGGTTCTTCCTCCCGACGCCGCTCCACGCGCAGGCGGGCGCGCCGTCGCCGGAAGTCAACGCGATCAACACGATGTGGGTGCTGATCGCGGCGTTTCTCGTGTTCTGCATGCAGGTCGGGTTCGTCATGCTCGAAGCCGGATTCGCCCGGTCGCGCGAGTCCGTCAACATACTCGTCGAAGGCATTGTCGACACCGCGATCTGCGGCGTGACGTTCTGGGCCTGGGGATTCGCCTTCATGTTCGAGCCGGGCAACGGCTTCATCGGCATGCACGGCTTCTTCCTGAACGGCCTGGCCGACACCTACGGGTCGACCGGGATTCCGCTTCTCGCGTTCTGGGTGTTCCAGTTCGCGTTCGCGGACACGTGCTCCACGATCACGTCCGGGGCCATGGTCGGACGCTGCGGCTTCGTCGGCGACATTCTCTACAGCATCGGTGTCACCGGGTTCATCTATCCGATCATCGGGCACTGGGGATGGGGTCCTGACGGGTGGCTCGCGGTCATGGGACCAGCGGCATTTCGCGACTTCGCGGGATCGACCGTCGTCCACAGCATCGGCGGAGCCATCTCGCTCGCCGGCGCGATCGCGCTCGGGCCGCGTCTCGGTCGTGTGTTCCGGCGCGACGGCGGCGGACCTCCGCTCCCGCACAACATCATCCTCGGAGCGGTCGGGGGCCTGATCCTCTGGTTTGGCTGGTACGGATTCAATCCAGGCAGCACGCTGTCGGGGATGGATATGCAGGGCATCGCTCGGGTCTCGTTCAACACGACCATGGCCGCCTGCTCGGCCGGGCTCACCGCGCTCTTCTACGCCTATGTCCGCGTAAAGAAGTGGGACCTGGGCCTGACGGTGAACGGGTTCCTCGCGGGCCTCGTCGCCATCACGGCTCCGTGCTACTGGGTCAGTCCGACAGGCGCGTTCTTCATCGGGGCGGTGTCGGGCGTCATCGTGATCTGGTTCACCGACCTGCTCGAGTACGTCCGCATCGACGACCCGATCGGCGCGGTGCCGGTCCATCTTGGCTGCGGCGTCTGGGGGACGCTGGCGCTTGGCATCTTCGCGACCGGCCAGTACGGATTGCCGACGCCCACCGGTATGGACGCATCGGTCGTGGTCAAGGGGCTGCTCTACGGCGGCGGAACGCAGCAGCTCCTCGCCCAGGCGATCGGCAGCGGGGCCGTGTGCCTCGCGACGTTCTCGGTGGCCATGGTGCTGATGTACGCCGTCAAGGCAACGGGGACGCTGCGGGTGTCGGCCCAAGGCGAGCTCGAAGGGCTGGACCTGCACGAGCACGGCATGCCCGCGTATCCCGAGTATGTGATACACGGCGACTCCCCGCATTTCGGTGGGACGCCGAAGTCGTCGCCGAGCGCGGTAGGTGTGCCGGTGCCACAGCCCGCACGCCACTGACAGGTTCGAGATGACTCGCACGTTTGCGGTCCGGATCGGATGCGTCCGATGCTGAAAAACACACCGATTTTCACGATCGTCTGCCTGATCGTCAGCCTCTGGCCGGCGACGCACATCGGCACGTGGCGCGAGGGCGAATCCCGCCACATCGCCGGCCTCGACAAAGCCGCCGTGCTGGTGACGACCGCCCGGGTGCGCGACACCGGCGGCTCCGTCCACGATCCCGAACCCGGCATCTTTGCGCGCCATACGACCGTTGCGCAGACGAGCGGCGCGTCGTGTCCTGCGGTGTTCCCGCGCAACGCGCTCCCTTCGCTTCGCCTCGCTACCCACCTGTCGATCTAGCTCCCCTGGGGCACACGTGTGCCCGGCCGCCCAGGCGCGCGAAAGCGCCGCTTGACGCCGGCCTCATCCATGGTGACACTTGCGCGCTGCGGTCTGTGCCGGTACGGCGCGCCGCGCGTCAATCACACCCGGTTCCAGGGGAGACAGCATGAAATTGATCAAGAGCATCGTGCGCCCGCACAAGGTCGACGAAGTACGCGAAGCGCTGGAGCAGCTGAGTCTTGCGGGGATGACCGTCACGGACGTCCGCGGTCACGGCCGGCAGAAAGGGCACACAGCGGTGTACCGCGGAAAAGAGTATGCCGTCAGCCTGCTGCCGAAGGTCGAGATCGAGGTGGTCGTGCCGGACCAGCTTGTCGATGACGTCATCGCGGCGATCGTGCGGGCCGCACGCACCGGTGAAATAGGGGACGGGCGGGTTTTCGTCCTGCCCGTCGAGCAGAGCTACAACATCCGGACCGGCGAGCGTGACGAGCGCTGAGTCTTTCACCGACCGCTGCCGGGCGCACCCCGGAGCCATACACGAAGAGCAGGAGCACGTCAGACATGAGTATTGCCCGCAACCGTATCGTCGCGACGACCGCCGGCCTCGCCGGGCTGTTCGTCATCGGATTTTCGGATGCCGCGTCCGCCCAGGCGGCGACTCCGCCGGCAATCAACCCGTCGGACACCGCGTGGATGCTCGTGGCCACCGCGCTCGTGCTGCTCATGACACCGGCGCTCGCGTTTTTCTATGGCGGGCTGGTCCGATCGAAGAACGCGCTCAACACGATGATGATGAGCTTCGTGTCCATGGGCTTTGTCGGCGTGCTCTGGGCCGTGATCGGCTATTCGCTCGCATTCGGGACCGGCGGTAACTGGATTGGCGACCTGTCGAGACTCTTCCTGCGGGGCGTCGGACTCGAGCCGCAGGGGACCATCCCGCACGCACTGTTCATGGCGTATCAGGGCACGTTCGCCATCATCACCGCCGCGCTGATTTCCGGCGCCATCGTCGAGCGCATGCGCTTCTCCGCCTACGTGGTCTTCATCTCCCTCTGGAGCCTGGTGGTCTACAGCCCGGTCGCGCACTGGGTCTGGGGCGGAGGGTGGCTGGCGAAATGGGGCGCACTTGATTTTGCCGGCGGCACTGTCGTCCATGTCAATGCCGCGATCGCCGCGCTGGTGGCGGCGATCCTGCTCGGAAAGCGGCAGGACTATCCGTCGGCGTCACTCCTGCCGCACAACATTCCGTTCACGCTGCTTGGCGCCGGCGTCCTGTGGTTCGGCTGGTTCGGGTTCAACGCGGGGAGTGCGCTCGCAGCGAGCCCGATCGCGGCACTGGCGTTCGTGACGACAATGCTGGCCCCCGCAGCCACACTCGTCGTGTGGACGTTCCTCGACCTGCTCCGATCCGGAAAACCGACGGCCGTCGGCGCGGCGACGGCGATCGTGGTCGGCCTTGTCGCGATCACGCCGGCGGCAGGTTTCATCAGCCCGATGAGCGCCATCGCGCTTGGGGCGATCGCGGCGGTGCCCAGCTACCTCGGACTGATGGTGCGCGTGAAGACTTCGCTCGACGACTCGCTGGACGTCGTCGCGGCGCACGGCGTCGGCGGCACCGTCGGTGCGCTGTTGACTGGCGTCTTCGCGCAGAAGAGCCTCAATGGCGTCGCCGACGGTGCACTCTTCGGCAACCCGTATCAGCTGGTGATTCAGGGGAGCGCGGTTCTCGCGGTGCTCGCCTACAGCGGCATCGTGAGCTTCATCCTGTTGAAGCTGATCGGTCTGGTCATGCCGCTTCGTGCCTCGGAAACCGACGAGAGCTCAGGGCTCGACGTCAGTCTGCACGGCGAAGAAGCGTATCTGCACGAGGGATAAAAAAACGTGGGACGTGCGACGTGCTACGTGCCACCTGCTACTGC
>JBBWZJ010000157.1:0-5890 GCA_039648985.1 Acidobacteriota bacterium
TGGCACCCTTTTTACTGTTTCTCCCAGCCGCCGCCGAGTGCCCGATAGAGCTCCACGAAATCGGCTAACTCCGAGAGCCGCGCATCCGCCAGGGAGAGCTCCGCGTTGAAGAGCCGCGTTTCCGCGTCGAGCACTTCCAGGTAGCTTGTCGCCCCGCCGCGATAGCGGATGTCGGCGAGGCGGCGTCCATCCTGCGCCGCGTCGACGAGCAGTTCCTGCTGCGCGCGGAACTCCTGCGCTTTACGATAGCCGACCAGCGCGTCCGAGACCTCCAGGAACGCCTGCTTGACCGTGCGTTCGTACGCGAGCGTGGCCTCGGTGCGCGCGGCTTCCGCGAATGCGACCTGTGACCGCGTCCGGCCCCCCGTGAAGAGTGGCTGCGCAAGGCCCGCCGCGGCGGTCCACCCGACAGCGCCGCCGCTGAAGAGCGCGCCGAGCGCGGTGCTCTGAAGACCACCCATCCCGGTCAGGGTGATGGACGGAAAATACGCCGCGCGCGCGACTCCGATCTCCGCATTGGCCGCGATGATCTCCTGTTCGGCCGCCTGGATATCCGGCCGCCGCTCCAGAAGCGCCGAGGGCAGTCCGGCGGGCACCTCTGGGGCGTGCGGCTGCGCCGTCAGCTCGCGCCCTCTGGCCACCGGCCCCGGAAAGCCGCCGAGCAGTACGGACAGGAAGTTCTCCTGCTGCTCGACGCGGCGCTCGAATTCGGCGATGGTGCCGGCGGCCGAATAGACAAGCTGCTCGGCCTGACGGACATCGACGAGGGACGTAGCGCCCCCCTGCTCGCGGATGCGCGCGAGGTCGAGCGACTCCCTGCGCGATGCGAGCGTGCGCCGCGCGATGTCGAGCTCGAGATCGAGCGCCCGCAGAGTGAAATAGCCGTCGGCGACGCGGCTGACCAGGGTCGACATGACCGCCCGCTGCCCCCACTCGGTCGCGAGGAGCCGCGCGCGCGCCGCCTCGGTTCCGCGCCGATAGCGTCCCCAGAAATCGAGCTCCCACGCCGCGCGCCCCCGGACGAGGACCGCCGCCGCGGTGCGCGCCTCGCTCGTGCCGAGGGCTGGCGTCCGCTGCCCCCCCGCCTGCACGTCGAGGCCGACCGACGGATACTGATTCGAGCGCGTGATGCCGACCTGCGCCTCGGCCTGCTCGATCCGCGCGGCCGCGATGCGCACGTCGTAGTTGCCTGTCGTCGCTGTGCGGACCAGCGCCTGGAGCTGCTCGTCCGCGAACACATCCCACCACCTCGCGTCGGCGAGCGCCGCGGGCCCGGCAACCGACGCACCGCGGAACGTCTCGGGCACCGGCAGCGCCGGCTTCACGTGATTGGGTCCGACCAGGCATGCCCCCTCGAGGAGGCACACGGCCAGCACCGGGAGCCGCGGCCACAATCGACGACGCATCATGAGGCCGAGGGATCCGGCTCCGGCGCAACGGCCGTCCTGCCGTGCAGCGGCTTGCGTTCGCCGAGGCGCTCGATGACGACGAACAGCATGGGGATGAGGAAGATGGCGACGAACGTCGCAGTCAGCATGCCGCTGATGACGACCGTGCCCAGAATCCGCCGCGACGCGGCGCCTGCACCGGTGGCCATCCAGAGCGGCAGGCACCCGAAAATGAACGCGAACGACGTCATCAGAATCGGGCGCAGCCGGATGCGCGCGCCCTCGAGCGCCGACTCGACCAGGCTCGATCCATGCTCCCGGCGCGACTTCGCGAACTCGACGATCAGGATCGCGTTCTTCGCCGCGAGGCCGATGAGCATCACGACCCCGATCTGCGCGTAGACATCGAAGTCGAACCCGCGCAGGAGCAGTCCCGCGAGGGCGCCCACCACCGCGACCGGCACCGACAGGAGCACCGAGAACGGCAGCGTCCAGCTCTCGTACAGCGCCGCCAGGATCAGGAACACGAACACGATAGAGAGGCCGAACAGCGTCCCCGCATTGCCAGACGCCTTGCGCTCCTGGTAGGACAGGTCGGACCAGTCGTAACTGATCTCCGGCGGCAGCGTCGTGCGCGCCACCTCTTCGAGCGCGTCGAGCGCCTGGCCCGAACTGTAGCCCGGCGCGGCCGCACCGGTGACCTGCCCGGCGCGAAACACGTTGAAGCGGTTCGTGTACTGCGGCCCGAAGATCCGCCGGTTCGTCTCGAGCGACGACATCGGCACCATGTGCCCGTCGTTGTTGCGCACGTAGAACTCGCCGATGCTCTCGGGGGTCGCCCGCTCCTGCCCTTCGGCCTGGAGGAACACGCGCCACTGCCGGCCGAACCGGTTGAACTGGTTCACATACAGGCCTCCGAGATAGGCCTGCATGGTCTGGTACACGTCGCCGAGCGCAATGCCCTGCTTGAGCACCTTGTCGCGATCGACATCGACGAACAGTTGCGGGATCGACGCACTGAAGGAGGAGTTGACATTGGCGAGCTCCGGCCGCTTCTGCGCCGCGGCCAGGAACTTCTGCACGTTCGTGTCGAGGAACTCGATCGAGCCGCCGCTCCGGTCCTGCAGCCAGAACGAAAAGCCCCCCTGCGACCCCAGCCCCGGAATCGAGGGTGGCATCGTGGCCGACACGGAGGCCTCGGGGATCTCCGCCCTGAAGCGCGCGTTGAGGCGATTGACGATGGACCGCGCATCGAGGTCCGATGTGTCGCGCTCGCCCCAGGGCTTCAGTCCCACGAAATAGAAGCCGTAGTTCGGCGCGGTGACACGCGTCAGCAGGCTGAACCCGACGATCGAGTTATACGCGCTGACGCCCGGGGTGCTCGAGAGCATCGCATCCACCTTCCGGCACACATCGTCGGTTCGCTGGAGCGAGGCGGCCGCGGGCAGCTGCACGTTCAACAGGAAGTAACCGTAGTCTTCTTCCGGGACGAAACTGGACGGCAGCGCGCGGCCGAGTCCGCCGGCAAGCAGGGCAAAGCCCACGAGCAGCGCGATGCCGACGAATGCCTTGCGGATGAGCGTGTGACTCAGGCTCACGTAGCCGCGGGAGGCGCGATCGAACGTCCGGTTGAAGGCGCCAAAGAACCGTCCGCCCCAGCGCGTGTGGGTCCGGGGCCGCAGCCACATCGCGGCGAGCGCCGGGGACAGCGTCAGCGCGTTGAACGCGGAGATCAGCACCGAGATCGCGATCGTCAGCGCGAACTGCTTGTTGAGGCGTCCCTGAATGCCGCTCATGAAGGCGACGGGCAGAAACACGGTCGCGAGGATGAGCGCGATGCTGACCACAGGGCCCGAGACTTCCTCCATCGCCTTGAGGGTTGCCGCGCGCGGGGCCATGCCCTCCTCGATATGGTGCTCGACCGCCTCGACGACGACGATCGCGTCGTCCACGACGAGGCCGATGGCGAGGACGAGGCCGAAAAGGGAAAGCGTGTTGACCGAGAAGCCGAGCGCGGGGAAAACGGCGAACGTCCCGATGAGCGAAACGGGGACGGCGACCGTCGGGATGAGCGTCGCGCGCCAGTTCTGCAGGAACAGGTACACGACGAAGACGACGAGCACCATCGCTTCGGCGAGCGTGAGGAGGATTTCGCGGATGCCTTGCGAGACGGCGCGGGTCGTGTCGAGCGTGTAGCCGTAGTCGAGATCTTCCGGGAAGCGGCCGCGCAGCTCCGCCATGACTTTCTGCACCCCGGCCGCGACATCCAGCGCATTCGAGCCGGGCGCCTGGAACACGGCAATCGCACAGCCCGGCTGTCCGTTGGCGCGGCCGATCTGCTGGTAATTCAACGCGCCCAGCTGGATGCGCGCCACGTCCTTCAGGCGGATCACCGAACCATCAGGATTCGACCGGACGGTGATCGCGCCGAACTCCTGCTCGGTCTGGAGGCGGCCCTGGGCGCGGACGGTGTACGTCATTTCCTGCCCGGCGGGCACCGGCATCTGCCCGACCTGCCCGGCGGGGTTGACCGTGCTCTGCTGGCGGATGGCGTTCGCGATTTCCGGAACCGTCAGCGAGAGCCGCGCGAGCGCATCGGGCTTGACCCAGATGCGCATCGCATAGTCGCCCGCGCCGAAGATACGCGCCTCGCCGACGCCGGGCACCCGGTACAGCGCATCGAGAATGTTGATGTTGGCGTAGTTGGCGAGAAAGAGCGCGTCGTACGAGCGCTTCGGCGACGACAGCGAGATGATCATCATGGGCAAGCCGGTCTGCTTGCGCATGGTCAGTCCGAACTGGCTCACCTCCGGAGGAAGGTTCGGCTGCGCCTGGGCCATCCGGTTCTGCACGTTGACCTGGTCGATGTTGGGCACCGTGTCCACATCGAACGTGACCGTGAGCGTCATCGTGCCGTCGTTGGCGTTGCTCGACTGCATGTACAGCATGTCGTCCACGCCGTTGATCTGCTGCTCGAGCGGAGTCGCGACGGACTGTTCGATCGTGAGCGAATCGGCGCCCGGATAGTTCGAGATGACGCTGATCTGCGGCGGGACTATCTGCGGAAACTGGGAAATCGGCAGCCCGGAGAGCGAGACGAGGCCGCCGAGAACCGTCACGATGGCGATGACGATCGCGACGATGGGGCGGCCGATGAAGAAGCGCGACACGGTCTACTGCGCTCCCTGGGCGGCGGTGTACGGGTGCGGGGCGACGATCGTGCCGTCCTTGACCGCCGGTCCGTCCACGATCACCTGGTCTCCGGGCGTGAGGCCCGACTCGACGACCCACCGGGTCCCCACGCGCGCACCGAGATTGACCGTGCGCATCACCACCTGGTTGCCCCGCGCGAGCACCCGGAGCTGGTAGCCGTTCTGCAGCTCCGACACGGCACGCTGCGGCACGAGCAGCGCGTCGGTCCTGACCGACGTCGTCGCGCGGATCCGCGCGCCCTGGCCCGGACGGAGCACGTTGCCGGGATTCGGGAAGCGCGCGCTCACCCGAATGGTTCCCATCTTGGGATCGACCTCACGGTCGACCGCGAGGACGGCGCCTTTGTGCGGGTAGGTGCTGCCGTCGGCGAGCACGAGCGTCAGCCCGCCCTGCGCCTGCCACAGTCGTGCGGGTCCACCGGGACCTCGCAGCTCTCCGGCGATGCCCAGATACTCGCGTTCGCTCAACGGGAAGTACACCTTGATCGGATCGAGCTGGGAGACAGTCGTGAGCAGCGTCTGCGGGCCGACGAGGTCGCCAATCTGGGCCGTCGCGATCGCCGCGACGCCATCGATGAGGGACGTCACCCGGGTGAAGCCGACATTGAGCTGGGCGGCCTCGACTGCGGCCTGTGCCGACTCGACGGCTGCTTGCGCCGCGTCATGGGCGCTCATGTCGTTGTCGAGCTGACTCTGCGCAATCGCGCGCTGCTCCGCCAGCGGGCGGTCGCGGGCGAGATCGCGCTCAGCCTTTGCGAGCTGCGCGCGGCTCTCCGCGAGGTGCGCGCGCGCCTGCGACAACGCGCTCTCGAAAGGCCGCCTGTCGATCTCGAAGAGGACATCCCCCCGCCTGACCCGTGTGCCCTCGCTGTAGTTGCGCTTGATCAGGTATCCGGACACCTGCGGCCGGATCTGGGCGTTGACGTTGCCATCGAGGGTGGCGAGCCACTCGCCAGTGACCTCGACGCGTTCGGGCGACACGGCCACGACGCCGACGGCCGGGGGGGCTGGCGCCGCCGCCGCCGCGGTCTGGCGGCTTTCTCTGCAGCCGGCTGTCGCAAGAAGCGCAGCAGCGGCCATCACGGCCGATTGAAATCGTCGCATGTTCATCTAACAGGATATCCGACCGGGAGGCACGCCCAGAACGGCGATTGGTGATGCTGACGAGGTTACCCGCCCGCCCCTCGGCGCACGATCGAGGACACCAGAATCTATAGACGCCTCGAACGGCGGGAACGCTTCACGTGCGTCGTCCGACGTCCGACGTGCCACGTGCCACGTGCCACGTGC
>JBBWZJ010000194.1:0-5692 GCA_039648985.1 Acidobacteriota bacterium
CTCGTCGCCGTCGAGTTATCGGCCCATCCCCAACCCACGAGGGACGTGCCCTGCAGCACGATCTCCTGACTCGCCGCCGTGCCGATGCGATAACTCATCGTCCCGAACGGGTCCACCGAATCGCTGAACTGCACGTGGACCGAGTTGTTCGACAGGGAGTTGGCCTGCGCGCGCAGCCGGACCCAGATGTGGTACGGCACGCCGCCCATCGCGTTGAACGTCGCCTCGAAGTAGTTCGCGGGCGCCGCGAGCGCGGGCACAATTTTCGCGTTCGCCTTGTCGGGATTCCAGAGCGCCACGCTTCCCGCGGCCGTCGGATCCGGCAGCATGCTCCATCGTCCGTAGACGCTCGCCGGAAGGACTTCGGCCGCCCAGATCACCTGCGTCACAGCCGACGGCGGGGGGGGCGGGGGCGGAGGGGGCACACCTTTCGTCGTGAAGGACCACGTCGGTCCGGCGGTCTGGAGGCCCGCAATGGTCCGTGACACGATCCGCCAGTAGTACGTCGTCCCGGGCTGCAGTGTCGGAAGCACGAGCGACTGCGCGGCGTTCGTCGCGAAGTCCTTCGGTCCGAGGTGGAGGTTCGCCTGGAACAGCGGCGGATTCGGATCCAGGCCGAAATACACGTCGTAGTAGTGGGCGTAATACCCGCCGTCCCATTTGAGCTTCGTGGCTGTCGTGGCCACCGCCAGCGCGTTGTTCGCGGGGCTCGTATTCGCCGGCTTGTCGGCCGGCAACGGCACGAAATCCGTCGTCTCCGCGGAGCCCACCGGGTTCTGTCGGCCGACACAGTCGTCCGGAAGCCCGCTCGCCCACGGGCCCGAGCACCACTTCCTCTGAAACTGCGCGGTGAAGTAGTCGAAGATCCACGGCTTGACCGTGAAGTAGTTGTGCTCCTGCTGCTTGTTGTCGGAGGGCGTGGTCCAGTTCGAGGACCCGAAAACGGTGAGTCGCTGGCCCGAGAACAGCACCAGCTTCTGGTGGTTCAGCCCGAGGTGCGCGCGCACGCGGAACTTCACACCCGCCGCCCACAGCTTGTCGAGGTTGTACGAGACCCACTGCCGCTTCGGCACTCGATACTCGTCCAGATCGGTGATGAGCCGCACGGGAATACCCCGCTGCACCGCGGCGATGACCGCATTGGTCTCACGCTCGTCGGTAATCCGGAACATGATCACGTCGATCGCCTTCGTCTCTTTCGGATACTTCCCGAGCAGCCGGTTCGCATAACTCTCCTGCTGTGGAAAGTTCAGCTCGGGATCCTTCGTATACACGGGATAGACGCGCACCGGCGGATTCAAGATGTTCGCGTAGTCCTTGTAAATCGTCGTGTCGACCCACAGGTCGTCGTACTTGGTCCGGAAGCTGTTCACCACCTTCGCGTCGTCGGTGAAGAGAATGGCTTCGTCTTCGAAGTTGACGTAGGGATCCTCGGGGACGAAGGCGGTCGGACTGTAGTTGGCGCCGCTGAACTCCACGATGTTCTGCCCGGAGAAAATCATCATCTTCCAGTGCAGGATGTCGGACGTCGTCAACGCCCGCTGGCGGATCGGGATCCCGGCATCCACGAGCTGCTGCAGGATCGTGACTTCGACAGGGTGCGTGCCGCCGTAGGCCGGCAGCGCGCGCTGGTCCATGATGACGCGCACGGGCACGCGTGCCTGCCACCGCTTGACGATCTCCGCGGAGATGCGGCCGTCCTCCATGAACCAGAACGCGACGTCGAGCCCGACGTTCTCGTTGCGAATCAGATCGATGAGCGGCGTCCGGCAGTTCTCGTAGGAGGCGTCGCAGAGCCACTCCTGCGCCCGCGCAGGCGCCGCAGAAAGCAGCAGCGCCGCGGCCGCAAGCAGTGTGAACGCCATCCTCGAGACGTGCTGTCGCGCCATTTCCACCATCCTCCGGGTCCTGTCCGCCCCAGCCATATGCGGTCCTTGTGCCAGCCGGACCGTCTCGCAGCCCAAAGGTGATCTGCCGATTTGCTGAGCAAACGCGGAGGTCTGCGGGACTGCGCGAGCCCTGTATCGAAAGACATAGGAAGGTTGGCGGGCGGGAACGGCGCGGCCTCAGCCTTTTACGGCAAAGGTTTACTCACAAACGTGCGAGTATCTGTCGCCAGGGCATGACGTCTTGAAGATGTCGCGGGCGCTTCGGTACATCGCGGCGGCTGGCGCGGTCCTCGCCGCAATCGTGGGCACAACCGCGCTGCACGGGCTGATGGGGACCAGCGTCTCCATCCTCTTCTTTCCCGCGGTCCTGTTGACCGCGATTTACGGAGGCTCCGGTCCCGCTCTCGTGGCGACGGTCCTCTCCACCCTGGCGCTGGCGCATTATTTCGTCCCTCCCTACACCATCACCGATATCGGGGCCGACGACGCGGTCCGGCTGACGGCGTTCAGCATCGTCGCTGTCGTGGGCGGTTCGATCAGCTCGGCCCGCCGGCGTGCCGACCAGGCCCAGCGCCGGGCGGTGGCGGACCTGCGGACCGCGCTTGGGACGTTGCGGAAGGTGAGCGGCTGGCCGGTGTTCGTCGATGTCAGCTTCGCGGGTGCGGCCTGGCAGCTTCTGGCCCACGCCGCCTCGGTCATGGCGTGCGAGCGGGTCGTTGCGACGTGGGAAGCGGACGACGAGCCGTGGATCTATCTCGCTTCGTCGGCCGGCGAGCAGGAAGGGATCGTCAAATTCCCTCCGACAGCGCTTGCCGTCGCCGTTCCTCGAGAGCTCCAGGACGCGGCGTTCGTGTCGAACGATCCCGCGGCGGACGCAGTGCATGCATCGGTGAGCGGAGCGGGGGCGGTGACGACCTGGGAGGGGTCGCTGCTGGCTCCGGACGTCTCGTCTCGGCTCGCCGGCCGGGGCGTGGCCTCGGCCCCTTTCAGGCTGGAGCATCTGACCGGCCGGTTGTTCTGCAGCGGTCTGAGCGGCGCGGGCCTCGAAATCGTCCCCCTCGTCAATGTCGTCGCCCACGAAGTGGGGACGTCACTCGAGCGGCTGTATCTGCACGACCGGCTGCAGCAGGTGGCCGTGCGCGAAGAGCGCATTCGCGTGGCCAGGGATCTCCACGACGGCGTCCTGCAGTCGCTCACCGGCATTCGCCTGCGGGTCCAGACGCTGGCGGACCATCCGGAAGCGTCCTCCGAGGCCCGGGCCGGACTGCTGGCTGTCGAACGCGGAATTGCCAGCGAACAGCGCGAGCTGCGGCTGTTCATCGACGGCCTCAAGCCCCAATCCCGCCGGGTGGCCGGGGACGGTTTGCTCGTCCACCTGCTCGATCAGCTGCGGGATCGGCTCGCGGCCGAGTGGAAAACCCCCATCGCGGTGCGGGTGACCCCGGACAACCTGAGCGCGCCGCCAGGTGCCGAACAGACTGTCCGCCTGCTCGTGCAGGAGGCGGTCGTCAATGCGCTCAAGCACGCGCAGCCCTCGAGAGTGTCGGTGGAAATCGACGCGCCCGAGCCGGGCGCTCTGCGCGTGGTCGTCTCGAACGACGGCCGGGGGTTCGGGTTCAGCGGACGCCGGACGCACGCGCAGCTCGTGGCCTCGGGTGGCGGGCCGGTCAGCCTCCGCGAACGACTGGTCTCGGTGGGAGGCTCACTGGCGATCGAGTCGATGGCGGTCGGTTCGCGCCTCGAAATGCTGCTGCCGGTTCAGACCAGCCCTCTCAGCTGAGCCGCGAGCATCAGCTCGAGACGGCCGTCCACGCCAAGTTTTTCGTAGATGTTGTGGAGATGGACCTTCACCGTTCCCTCCGAGATTGCGAGACGTTCGGCGATTGCCTTGTTGCGAAGGCCCTGCGAAACCATGCGAACGAGCTCAGCCTCGCGGGGCGTCAGCGCATCGGCTGCCTTCGGGGCCCGCTCGCGATCCGCGACGGAGCGGAACGCGCGCGCCAGCGTCTCACCGTCGATTGAGTGCGTGCCGGCGTGCACGGCCCGCACGCAATCGAGCAGGGCTTCCGGCGGCGATTCCTTCAACACGAGCCCCGTTGCGCCAAGCGTGACAGCTTCCATCACCTCGTCGTCCTGGATGGCGGCGGTCAGCAGGATGCGCCGGCAGCCGCCGTGCTTTCCGGCGAGCGCTCGAAGGACATCGAGTCCGCCGTGTTGCGGCATCCGCAGGTCGAGCACGAGGATGTCGGGCGCCAGGTCCTCGACTGCCCGGATCGCTGACGCGGCGTCGCGGCAGCATGCGACGACCTCGAGATCGTCCTGGCGATCGAAGAGCTGCTGCAACCCGTGCAGGACGATCTGGTGATCGTCGGCCAGTACGACACGAATTGGCATCTGTGTCCGGTCGCCCGTGTCTCCGCCCGTCCGCGTGTCAGAAGGAATAGCGTAGTCCAAGCCGGATCGACCGGGGCGGCTGCACGGCCGTGGGAGAGCGGAACGTGGGCCCGGTGATCACGTCTTCCTCGACCTCGTTGTTCGTGTTCAGCAGGTTGTAGGCCTCGAGGAGCACCGTCGCGCGACGGGCGCCGAGTGCGACCTGCTTTTCAATCCGAGCATCCAGCGTAAACGCGTAGGTGAAGCGCGTCCGGCCGCGCGGCAGCGCGGGAATCGCGTCGAGCCCCTGATCGAGCGCTGGTGCGAGCACGACCCGCGTGAAGTGCTGCCCGTCCTGGTACCGCGCCGCCGCCGCGCCCTGCAGACCGTGAGGCAGCCGCCAGACCCCCGACCATTTGACGACATACCCACGCTCGAAGAACAGGCGGCCGCGCGCATTGGTTTCCGCATTCGGGTCGGTGAACACCTCGCCGAGGACGCCCTGATCGTTCTCGTCGGCCCTGTATCCCCGATTTCCGCCCGCGCCTTCGGACTGGTGGGCCGTGCCGCCGATGAGCATGCCCCAGCGTCCATCGAACGTGCGCTCGACCACGAGGTCCACGCCGTGATCCCGGGCCGAATTGTTCGCGACGTTCTGGAGCGTGTAGCGATCGGTGCCGAAACTTGCGGGCAGGCGCTCGAAAACGGGCAGCAACTGGTCGTCCTCGGTGCGCGCCATGTCGAGCCCGGGATCGGAGACGTGCGTCAGCGTGTAATTGGACCGAATGTCGGCGGCATCGACGGGCTCGATCAGGTCGTACTGGCGCCGGTCCGTGCTGCCAAGACGCAGCATCAGATGCGACCCGATGCGGGTGTGCACACCGAGCAGAACCTCGTTGGTCCGCGGCGCATGCAGGTCCGGCGCGATGGTGTTCAGCCGCCCGCCAGCGCAGCACGGACCCACGCGCGCAAGGAGGGCGCCCATCTCGCCCTGCTGGGGGATGCGGTCGCCGTTGCGATCGCTCCAGGCGTGCACGGTGCCGGAGAGACTGTTGGGATCGCCCCAGCTCAGATAGTCGAGCGGCAGCCGCGAGCTATACCGGGCGTAGCCGGCGATGAGCGTCAGACGCCCATTGGGCAGCGCCCGCCACGTCCCCTGAACGCTCGGGGACACCGCGCGCCAGGGAATGTGCGCCGGCGAGCCGGCCCGTGACCCGGCGGTCGTGGCCCCACGCAGGCCCGCATCGATGTCGATGCGGGACGTCACCGGGATCTGGTCCGTCGCCCAGAATGCCATCTCGACGCCGGTCCAGTTCACGGGACTGCCAGCGGCGCCGTACTGCCACGCGCGTGACGGACGACCATCCACGAGCTCTCCGATCAGCGTTTCGCCCGGCGCCGTGCGGGTTACGCCTGTCCACGAGGCGCTC
>JBBWZJ010000203.1:0-13214 GCA_039648985.1 Acidobacteriota bacterium
CGGAGTAGCCGCGCTGATCTGCCTGGTCGCGGCGTCTGGTGACGCAGCGCAGAACCGGCACGCGCGGCCCGCGGAGACGGACGAGACGGTGCCCGCATCCCGAGGCATGCGCCTGGCGCTCGAGAACGCGGCCGGCAGCGTCGAAATCCACGCGTGGGACTCGGATGCCGTTCGTATCCAGGCACGGCATGCCTCGCGCACAAAGGTCCTCATCCGGACCGGAGAGAACGCCGTGACGATCACCGCCTCCGCGAGCGGCGGGCCAGCGGGTTCGGTCGACTACGACATCACCGCCCCCTCATGGATGGCGATGAGGATCGAGGGTCAGTACGATGACGTGACGATTGAGGGGACCCGGGGGGACGTGTCGGTTGAGACCGTCCGCGGAGACATCACGATCCGGGGGGGCTCGAGCTCGGTGACCGCCAAGACCATCGAGGGCCAGGTCGTCGTCGAGGGGGCGCGCGGCAAGGTGGACGTCAGTTCGGTGAACGAAGGCATCACCATCACGGGCGCGGGCGGGGAGATCTCGGCCGAGACAACGAACGGGTCGATCCGGCTGGCCCGCATCGACGCGACGAGCGTAGATGTGGCGACGATCAACGGCGACGTCACGTTCGACGGCACACTCTCGGACAACGGGCGCTACAGCTTCAACAGTCACAACGGCGATATCGTCCTGACCGTGCCGGAAACGTCCAACGCGACGTTCAACGTCCGCACGTACAACGGGGAATTCAGTACGACGCTGGCCCTGAAGGGACCGGACCCGTCGGGGGTGCGCCGCGGCAAGCGCGTGTCGTACACGCTCGGGTCCGGCGGCGCGGACGTGGACCTGGAGTCGTTCGGGGGAGAGATCAGCGTGCGGCGTGCGGGATCGCAGAAGACAGGCCGTCGTCAGTAGGCGCGCTGCGCAACAGCGCCGTGGCGAGCGCGCGTCTGCCGCGGGGTCCATCCCTGTTCGGCGAGTCGGCATTCGAGCACCGTCGAGCGCTGGATCAGGGTGCCGCACTCATAGTACTGCTCGACTTCCTGGTGCCCGTCTGGCCAGGTGATGACGAGCTCGTAGGCGTCACCGTCACTCTGCCGCCTGATTTCGTAGTGTAATTTCGCCTGTTCCCGCTCGAAGAACCACACCATGCGGGGGTTATCGGCGCAGCGGCGATGGTACGATAGCGGGGGCGATAGCTGGTTCGGGGTTCGGGGTTCCGGGTTCCGGGTTCCGGGTTCCGGGTTCGACTTTCCGGGACGAACAGACGTCTGCGAGGGACGAACTGCGCCGCAGGAGGGACCGAATCTGCAGCTGCTGCGTCGGACCGCGATCGGCTCCCCGCGCCTGCAAAATCCGCCCTTGACGCGCGTGTTCAGCTCGCCCGATAGTGGGACGAATGGAAAGAGTCTGGACGCCGCCGGTCCGCCTGGTTTTCGGCGCGGCGACGGTGCTCGGCTGTTTCTCGACGCTCCAGGCCTATCGGCTCCGCACCCTCAACGTGACGAGCAGCGGGATGCCGATAGAAATCGGCCGTCTCCTTCTCCTCAACCTCGCCCTCTGGTACGTCGCGGCCGCGATCACGCCCATCGTCTTCCGCCTCTCTGACCGGTATGCGCTCGAAGACGGGCGGCGCGCAGCGCTCGGGGCGCACACCGTCGCGGCCTTCGTGTTCTCGATTGTGCACGTCGCCTGCATGCTGAGCGTGCGTGCTCTGCTCTGGCCTGGCATGAGCCACCCGTACACCGTTGCGTACACCACGTACGCGCAGCGAGAGTACCTCACGAACCTCGACTGGACGCTCATGACGTACGCCGCGATCGCCGGTCTGAGCTACGCGCTGCGGTTCCAGCGTGAGTCACACGGGCGCGCCATCACGGCGGCGTACCTGGAGGCGCGGCTCGCCGAGGCCCGTCTGAAGACGCTCGAAGCGGAGCTTCACCCGCATTTCCTCTTCAACACCCTGCACGCGATCTCGACGCTGATTCACGTCCAGCCCGAGGCCGCCGATCGCATGATCAGCCGCCTGAGCGATCTGCTTCGAATCACCTTCGCCCGGACGGGTGCGGCGCGCATCCCCCTGCAGGAGGAGCTCGAGTTCCTGCAGAAGTACCTGGAGATTGAACAGACCCGGTTCCAGGATCGTCTCACTGTGTCGTACGAGATCGATCCCGACACGCTCGACGCCGAAGTGCCACGCATGATCCTGCAGCCGATCGTCGAGAACGCGATCAAGCACGGCATCGCTCCCCGGAGCGGTCCCGGCACGATTCAAATCGTCGCCGCCCGCGAGGCTGGCGAATTGCGCCTCGAGGTCCGCGACAACGGCCCGGGGCTGACCGGCAGCGCGCGCGCCAAGCTTCACCGCGGCATCGGTCTGTCCAATACCCGCGACAGGCTCGAGTGCCTTTATGGAACGAACCACGGGCTCGCGTTCGTCGAGAGCGGCGAGGGGCTGACGGTGCGGATGCATTTCCCGTTTTCACGGCTGGCGGCCGGCGGCACTGAACCGGCCCGAGTGGCATGACGGCAGCTCCGGATCGCGTCATCCGCATCGTGATCGCAGACGACGAGCCGCTCGCGCGGCAGCGCCTGCTGATGCTCCTCGCGCAGGAAGGCGGTGTCGAGGTCGTCGCCGAATGCGCGGACGGACCGTCGGCCTTTACGGCGATCCAAACCCTGCGACCCGACCTTGTGTTTCTCGACGTCGAAATGCCAGGCGCTTCGGGATTCGATCTGATCGACAAGATCGGCCCCGAGCGCATGCCGTTCGTCATCTTCGTGACCGCGTTCGACACCTACGCCCTTCGCGCCTTCGGCGTCCGCGCGCTCGATTACCTGCTGAAGCCGTTCGACCGCGAGCGCTTCCACGCCGCGCTGACCCGGGCAAAGGAACACATCGACGGGCGGTCGAACGGGGATCTCCAACGCCGGCTGCGCGAGCTCGTGGATGGTCTGAAACCGGCGGCGCACCTGCTGGAGCGCTTCGTCGTCAAGGCGAGCGGCCGCGTCTTCTTCGTCCGCGCGAGCGAGATCGAGTGGATCGAAGCCGCCGGCAACTACGTCAAGCTGCACGTCGGGGCCGAGTCGCACCTGTTCCGCGAGACCATGAACGCTGTCGAGGACAAGCTCGATCCGGACCTCTTCTACCGGATCCACCGGTCGCACATCGTGAACATCGAACGTGTGCGCGAGCTGCAGCCGTCGTTCAACGGCGAGTACATGGTCTGCCTGAAGAGCGGCGCGCGCCTGACGCTCAGCCGGGGGTATCGGGAGAAGCTGCAGGATCGGATCGGCCGCACGCTATAGCGCCGACTACCCTGCCTTCGCTATTTCGTCCATCCGATCGAGAGCGCGCCGGCCCCGTCGCGCAATCCCCGCGCCACATCAATCCGGATGATGCCGGCGCCCGGGAGGGCAATCCGCAAGCCTGCGCCGGCGTCGACCTGCGCCCGGCCGTCGGCGCCGGCGAGCACGCCACCCGCCCGTGCCGCGTCGACGAAGATCGCAGGCGCGAGCCGGATCGGCTTGCCGTGAAAGGCGGTCCAACGGCGCCACTCCGCGCCCGCATGACCGAGCCTGCGGCCGAAGACGCCGTTCTCGATGATGCCGTCGTGCAGCAGCGGATGAGCGCGCAGGAGAACGTCCCGCCCCTGTCCGGTGCCGGCCCCTGCCCACAAAGCCAGTGGTGCGCCCCCGCCGACGGTGTCGAGCGCGAGGCGTGCGAGCCACACGTCACCTTCGTTGCGCGGCTTGGATCGCCAGTCGGCGCCCGCGCCCAGCGTCCACGTCTGTACGCCCCCGCGCCACGCGGCGGTCCGCGCCTGCACCGACAACCGATCGTGATCGAGCCGCTGCTCCCCCGTCACGCCAAGCGAGAACGATCGTGCGGTGCCGCTCCAGGAATCGAGGCCCGCTTCGAGCGCCCACCGCATGCCGATCCGGGTCCAGTCGCTGACCTGGAAAGCAACACGGCGCCGGCGCTCTTCGACCACGGCCCCACTGCGGCCGTAGGACTGTCGTTCAGCGAAACCTTCGGTGCGCCACACGCCTCCGAACGGCGATGGCGCGGCAAAGCCAGCAGCCACGCGCGGCCGGTGCTCCCACCACCGCCAGGATGCGGTCCACAACTCGCCGCCACCGGTGGGACTCGCGACGGCGCCGGCCAGTTCACGTTCGCTGATCGTATGCACCACGGCGGCGGCAATAGACGGCGGGCTGGTCGGCAGCATGGGGCGTTCGAGCAGGACCGCGTCCACCTGCGTGCGCCCGTTCTCGCCAGGGCGGAAACTCAGTCGCGTGGTCTGCGCCGCCGGAACTTCAGCGAGTCGGCGTCGCGCCGCCCGCAGCGCCGGAAGCGTGAGCAGGTCGCGAGGGTGGAGAGCCATGGCGCGCGCGGCCACGGCATACCGCGTACGTTCGAGCCCCGTCACATTCACCAGGTCGATGACCGGCTCGCCGACAGCGTTCCAGGCCTCCAGGGCCTCGTCGGGCTCGCCGTCCAGATAGAGGGCCGTGGCAAGGATCCGGGAGGCGAGCGCATCCGTCGGGTCGTGCGCGAGCGCGCGGCGCGCGTCGGCCGCGGCTCCGGGCCATTCGGCTTTGAGCGCATGCAGCCCCGCCATTTCGCGCCAGGGCGCGGCGGACGCCGGGCATTCGGTCGCGGCGACTTCGAGAAGCCGCCGCGCCGCATCCAGGTCGCCGCCGCCCGACAGTCGCACCCCCTCGTCAACCATTGCGCCGCACGCGCCGTCGATGCCGGGCGGCGCCGGCACAGCAGCATCGCGAAGCCCCGGTACAGGCTCCAGCACCCGGGTGCGGTCCGCGGCGGGGGGAGTCGCCACGAGCGTCCAGTAGCCCGACTGCGCCCATGCATCGGTAAACTGCTTCTCATCGAGGAGTCGGAATGGCGCACGCGCGGGATCGTGGACGATGACCCGGCCACCTGCCCAGCCGACAATGACGACGTAGTGAAAGCGTCCGGGCCGATCCTGGATCAGGGCAACGGGAGGGTGGGCCGCAGCGAGATGAGATTGGACGAGGGCGGGATCGCCGCGGAGCGACTGCGCGTGCCAGCCCCGCGCATCGAGCGCCGCGAGCAGATCCTGACCGCGTATTCCCCCGGCGCTCGGATCGACGAGGGCACTGAACGTCTCGGCGTAGACGTCGGCTGCGCCGAAGAAGCGCATGACCATCGCGACGGCGGCGCCGCCGCAGAGCGCCTCGCTTTGCGGCAGGTACGGCACGTCGAGCAAATGGACGGGCGCACCGGCCGGCTGAGCGTCGGCCGATGGGACAGGCACCGCCGCCGTCAGGATGACGGCGACGGTGGCGAACAGATGTGGTCCGGGACTGATCAACCAGCCAGCGCGACGATCAGGACGATCAGGAGCACGATGATGATCGTCGTGGTTGAAATCACGATCGTCGAGGCGCCACCGGCGAGATCATTCTGGACCTGGCGCGCCTGCGAGGCGGCCTGCTGGAGATCGCGGCCCTGCAGCGTTGAGACAGCCGCCTGAGCCTTGTCGAGCGACAGACCAGCCTTCGCCGCCACGTCACGGACCTCGGCGCGCTGCAGCAGCGTCAGGATCGCGTCCCGGTCTGCCTGCTCGCTGTTCACGCGCTGCTGGACGGCTTTGTCGAGCGCGGACTTGCCGATCACATGATCCTGCGCACTGGCGAGCGGCGCCATGAACAGGACCGCCAGACACATTGCGACTGAATGCCGAACGATTCTCATCTTCAAGCCTCCGTGAATAATGCCCAAAACACGCTGTCCCACACGAAGCATCATCCGTGCCTGCAACATGGATGAGATTCGCCGTCGGCGAGCCCGCCACGTGGCGAGTGACCGCCGGCCATCAGCCACGCGGCATGTGTGCGCGGCAGCGACGGAGGGCTGTTTTGAACACTCGCGCGACTGCGGCCCTGACCGCACGTCGGTCCCGGCCGCGCGTAAACATGTGATGCACGTGCACGCCTCGCGGGTGCGGATGTGCTGGTGCGTGCGTCAGGCGAAGTTGATTGGCTTGCGCGGGCGGGAGCCCACGGCTCGCGGCGGCAGAGGTGACGCAAGCGGCCGCGACGCTGCCGAGGGGCCAGTAGTCATGGGCGCGGACGCCCGTCGTATGAAGGATGGACAGGATGCGACGAGCTATCGTCGCGCAGCAGCGGGCGCAATTTGCGCCGGCCTACATTAGACTGCATGTGCGGGCGGCTGAGCCGCTTGTCCCCATGTCTCTCCGAACACGGTTGATCATCGCCTTTCTCCTGCTCTCGGTGGTGCCGCTTTCCGCCGTGACGTTCCTGTCGTACACCTCCTCCGTCAGAGCGTTCGAACAGGCCGCGCAGCGGGAGGCGACGGAGAGTGCGACCGACGTCAGCCGGCGCATGGAGATGGTGACCGCCGACGTGGGCCGGCGGATGGACCGGCTGTTCGTCGCCGGCACTGGCTCTCCGCAGCGGCCGTTCAATCCGGATCCGCAGACTGTCCGCGAGAGTGTGGCCCCACTGCTCGGCGACACCGCGGCCCTGGTCGACCGCGTCGAATTCCATCCTGCGCCCGACGTTCCCGGCGCGCCGCAGCCACCTGCGGTGGCCACCGACAGCACGCCAATCCCGATTCCTCCCTCGATGCCGCGACGCGGCCGTGGCGGACCGGATGGCGCGCCGCGCGAGGGCCGTCGGGGGCCGCCCCCTCCGGGCTCCGAGGTCATCGTGATGGACATTCCGCGGATTGTGGAGGAAGCGACGCGTGCCGCCGTGGCGGCCGGTGTCGCTCCCGCGGATCCGAAGATCGGGCAGCTCGTCGAGAAGCGGATCGAACAGCAGCTCGCGGCCAACCAGGCAAACCTGACGAAGATTGCGGAGACGCTCACCCGCGAGGCGGCGTCGCGGGTCGACGCCTCGCGTGTCGCTGTCGATGTCCAGGGCCGCAGCGTCGAAGTGGCGGTCCAGAAGGACGGCCGTGTCATCGGCCGCGCGAACGCCATGCTCAACATGGATCGCACCCTGCGGATGGTGCTCGGCTTCGCGCGCCGGGATCAGGGAGAGATTTCGTTCGCGATCGATCGAACCGGCACGCTGTATACGTCGGAGACCAAAGACAAGCCGCGCCTCCAGTCACTCGGCGTCGAACGCACCGCGCTCGTCGCGGCCGAGGGCACGCCCCGGAGGACCGGCGACTGGATCATCGTCGCGCGCCGCGCACCCGGCGGCATCATATTCGGGATTGCACGCCCGGTCGGCGAATCGCTGCGCGACATCCGCCGCGCGTCGGTCCGCAATCTCGGCCTCGGCATGCTCGTGATCTCGCTCGCGTTCATCGGCATCGTTCCCATTTCCCACCGGATGACCCAGCATCTCGCCACCCTCACGAGCGGCGTGCGTCAGCTCGCCGGCGGGGATTTCCACACGCGCGTTCGTGTCCGGTCGAACGACGAATTCGGCGCGCTCGCGGGGGCGTTCAACCAGATGGCGGAAGACCTCGAGCGTCACGAGGCAGCGGCGGTCGAACAGGAACGGATGCGGCGCGAGCTGGAGCTGTCGCGGCTGATCCAGACGGAAATGCTCCCGCGCGCTCCCCTTCGCGCCGGCGCCGCCGAAATTGCCGGCGTCTCGATTCCAGCCCGCCAGGTGGGCGGCGACTTCTTCAACTACTTCGTCCTGCCCGATGGGCGGCTGGCGCTGCTCATCGGCGACGTCTCCGGGAAGGGCGTCAGCGCCGCGCTCCTGATGGCGAACATCCAGGCGACGCTGCGGGCCCGCCTGCCACACGAAACGAATCTGGCGCAGCTCGCCGACCGGCTCGATCGCGAGCTGGATCAGAACACACCGGGCGGCGTCTACCTGACGCTGTTCCTCGGCATTCTGGAGGCCGACGGCCGGCTGCTCCACTATGTGAACGCCGGACACAATCCGCAGTTCGTGGTTCGCCGCGGCGGAGGCATCGCCGCCATGAGCTCCACCGGCATGCCGATCGCGCTTTACGCGGGCCACGGGTATGCCGCGTCACAGGTGAGTCTCGAAGGGGGCGATCTGCTCTTCTTCTATACGGACGGCCTCGTCGAAGCGGAGAACGCCGCGGGCGACATGATCGGCGACGAGCGGCTCCAGGCCATGCTGGCGTCGGAACAGGCCGGTGAAATCGAGGACGTGCTGCGGCACATCGAGCAGCAGGTCGCCGACTTCCGCGGCAAAGTCGAGCTGTTCGACGACGCCACGATGATGGCGCTGCGGATCACGTAAGCGCGGGCGCCCTCACTTCTTCAGCAGATCGGCGGCGGCTCGAAGGCCCGAGGCGACCTTGTCCGGCGTCCCGACTGCCCAGAAGTGCATGAAGTACAGCTCGGGCGTGCCGTGAATCATGTGGTTGTGCAGGGCGCGGACCCCGATCCCGTTCTGCCGCAGCGCGCGCGCAACGGGATTCACCTCGTCGCCCGTCATCACGAAGTCTCCCGTCGCCGCGACGTTGCCGCCCCCCGCCGCCTGGAAGTTGAAGGCGGTGGCCATGCCCATCGCCGGCGGCATCGCAACCCCCATCATCGTGATCGGCTCCGGGCGTGGTATCGAGATGGACAACACGCCTCCGCGCTCGGTCCCCGTGCGGCCGAGCACCCGCTGAATCACGGCACCCTTCAGGTCGGGATCGGCAGCGGGAGCCGCAGCGCCTGCTCCCGTCGGCGCCGGTGACGCGGCGGGTGGGGTGGCGGTCGCAGTCAGCGCGCCGTGGAGCGCGGTCGCCAGCTTCGCGGCGTCTCCGCGCCCCCAGAAGTGCACGTACATGATGCGCGGCGATTCGCCGACCAGATGGTTGTGCACGGCCGTGATCTCGAGGCCGCCTTCGAAGAGCTTCGAGATGACGGCATCGACCTCCGCCTCAGTCAGCACCAGATCGCCGTGCGCGATCGCGTCCGCCCCGGCCGACCGGAACGCGCCCCAGCTGCCGAGGGCGAAGCCGGACCTGAGCTTCACGCCGTCGAGCGTGACGCTCAGGTCCGTGCGCGGAAAGGCCACGCGGTAGACGTCCCCCTGCATCTGACCCGATCGACCGAGCGCCTGATCGATCGCGGCGGTGTTCAACGTCCCCTGCGCCGACGGCGCCGCAGCGGACAGGGGCATCGCGAGCAGTACGGCAAGTATGGGTAGTGTCTTCATCCGGTTATTTTACGCCCTCCGGAGTGACCAGTGCCGGCTCTGCTACACTGGCGCCGCCGGCACCGTCCCGCCCGGCCAGGAGGATCCATGGCCAGTCTTGGAGCGCGGATGGCAGGCGTGATGAAGGCGGACGTCAAGACGATCCAGGAGATCGAGGCTGACCCCGCCGCATTGGGTCAGGCGGTCACCGTCATTGTCATTGCCGGCGCCGCGGCGCTGATCGGGAATATTTTCCGGGAGGGCGTCTTTGGCGGGATCACCGCGCTCATCGTATCTCTCGTCAGCTATGCGATCTGGTCCCTCCTCATCGTTCTGGTCGGGACGAAGCTCATGCCGGAGCCAGCGACGAAGGCGAACTTCAGCGAGGCCTTCCGGGTGATCGGCTTCACGACGGCCCCGGGAGTGTTCCGGGTGTTCGCCATCGTCCCCTTCCTCGGGCCGCTGATCTCGTTCGTGATTGCGATCTGGACGCTCGTGATCGGGGTGATTGCCGTGCGCGAGGTGCTGGACTATACAAGCACGGCGCGGGCGATCATCGTGTGTCTCATCGCGGCGGTCCTGGCCTGGATCGTCACGCTTTTCGTGGTGACGCCGCTCCTCATCGGCCACGCGCTGCTCGGGTAGGCGCGCCGACCCCCCTCGTAGCGGGCCGCTTAGCGCGCGAGCCGCGCGCGACTCGTAGCGCGCCGCTTTAGCGGCGCGGACCCACGCGCGACTGAAGTCCCGCGCTACGACCCGCCGCGACCACGCTCCGATCCCCCGCGACCGCTACGATCGCCCGGCGCCATCAGGTGGGCAGCCACCCACTGAGCGCGGCTGAATCTTCCACTCGACGGCGGCGTGGCTCGATTCGTTCGATCCGCTCAGATCCACTTCCACCGCCAGACGCTTGCGCTCGCGCGGCACCAGCGTCATTTCATCCTGCACCACTTGTCCCGACGCGGCCAGTTGCAGCGCCCGGGCGACACGATCGCGCTCGGCGCCGACGAAGAGCAGCAGGCTGCGGCCGAGGGCACCTCGTACCGACAGGTTCAACAGGCGCGCCGCGGCGTCGTTGAGCGACTGGATCACGCCGTAGCCGTCGGTCGTGATGACGGCTGGCTTCGACCCTGGAGGTGCATCCATCAGCAGGCGGTCGACCGCCCCGACCAGCCGATGGCCTGGCAGCGGCTCGAGGAGGTACTCGTCCGCGCCAAGATCGAGCCCCTGGCGACGCGACGACGCCGAACGGTAGATTGACGTGATCATGACGACGGGGACATCGGCCCGACGGCTCTTGATCTGCTCGCACAATTGGAAACCGGTGCCGTCAGGCAGCCCGACATCGACAAGCACCAGTCTGATCGGCGGGTCGGCTGCCGCCGAGTCCATCGCGTCGGCGACGGAGTCTGCTTCCCTGACGGTGTAGCCCGCATTCTCGAGGATGCGGGTCCGGAGAAAACGGGCCGGCTCATGATCCTCAACGTTCAGGACCGCGATGTCAGACCAGTCCGGGCGTCCGATGCGCTGACGCAGGGCGCGCGAGCGTTCAACGAGCGCGGCCGACCGGTCCAGCAGTTCGTCCGCCCTGGTGCGCAGCGACTCCGATCGCTCGCGAACGCCGCCTGGGTAAGAAGGGGCGTCAGGGTCTTCGGGTGTGGAAGCCGATGCGCGAGCGCCGTCGCGGGGACCCCGCGCCCCTGCGTGGCTGCGATCGGAGGGCTGCCACAGGGAGCGCTCATCGGTCAAGGGGCGCCACGGAAACGCGTTGCGAACCATGGTTTGTCCTCCAGGAATGCTTGCTGGCCGCAGCTTAACTCAGATTCCTCGAGCGCACGAGCGCGGCGTCACGCGCTGCCGCCGGCTTCGACGAGCGCCTTCAATCGCTGCAGGTCGAACCCAAAGAGGTCGACCTCGCTCGCGGCGCGCACCACCGCCATGGAACCCGTCCCCGCCCGCTGCACTTCGTAATGCACGGCACCGGACTGTCCCCCGGTGATTCGGAGGCGCAGCACGTGCGGAAAATGGAACCCCGACACCTGGGTCACCCACCGGACCGGCTGGCCCGCGACAATGCTCGTCCGATCGACTTCGGCGCCGACGGTGATCCCCGCGGTCCGTGGAGAAGTCGCGGTCACCGACGTCATCCACTCGCGATCCCGCGCAGGATCGAACATCACCGCTGCCACGTCGGCCGGCGCGGCCGCGATCTGGATGTTCTGCACGATGTCCACTGGCGGATTATCCCTCACCCGTGCGCTCAATGGGCAGATTGCATAAACGGACGAGCTATGGCATCGTCAGAGTCGCACATGCCTGATCGGCTGGAGTCCTCTCGAGAGCGCCCGTCCCCGGCGACGTGTCCGGCATGCGCGAGCACGCGTGTCGCGGCCGCCAGTCTCGCGGAACGGTTCGTGTACCTGCGCTGCTCGGATTGTGGCGAGGTGTGGTCGATCGCCGAACGCCGGGCGATCCCGCGGACGACAGTGTCGCCCGGACCTCGCTGACGGATTTCAGATCGGCCGGCCGCTATGGCGGCGGAAACTCAGAGCCTTCGGGTATCGAGATGTGGCGCCGCGGGGGCGAGCAGGGGCACCGCGCGCAGCGCAAGCTTCTGATCGATCAATGCCAGCAGCGCCGCGGCCTGGACCGGCTTCACCAGATAATCCGCGCCGAAGGCCCGTGCGTCGGCGTGCAGAACCGGATCGTCGAAGCCGCTCACCACGATCGTCGGGATCCGGACGGTCCCCATCGCGATCAACTGCAGCCCGTTGAACGGACCGAGCCGCACGTCGGCAATCAGCAGATCCGGGGCTTCGTTCTTGAGGGCGCGCTGCCCTTCCTCGAACGTCCTAGCCAGCAGCGGGTCGTATCCGCGCAGTTCCAGCAGTTCCCGCATCCCCGCAAGATAGCCCTCATCGTCGTCAACGACCAGAATACGAGGAGGCATAGGGCGTTCTCCTGTGAGCCGTTGGGACGGGGATGCGAACATCGTTGAGCGAAGTCTGTCGCAGCCCGCGCATTCTAGCAGCTAATGGGCGGGCAGAAGGGGTAAATCTCGTGAGCGGTCGAAATCAGAGGAACCGTACGTGGCGGATGGCGCTCGACACGACGAACACGCGGCGGTTGTTTCCGCGCGGGTCGGCGGGCGTGAGAAAGAACCCGAGGCCGTCCGCGCGGTAATTCAACGTGGCGCCGAGCAACACCTCGTCGTCGGCGAAGGTGACTTCGATCCGTCGCCCCTCGACCGGCGACTCGAACGTCCGTCGATCGACATGATCGGCGTTGCCGTCGAAGTCGCGCACGAAGAAAACGGCCTTGAGCTGGGATGTGGGGACGAACATCCGTTCGGCGGGGGCGGCATCGATGGAAGGCCAGAGGATGAACTGCGGTCGCGAGGGATGGAAGTCCTGCGTGAACCCCTTCGACAGGCGACCATCGCGGTACCGCACGACGATCTTTTTCCATCTCGGCGTCGGCTCCCCGGCGATGGACGCCGCCGTTGCAGCACCGGGTTCGCACGGCTGGTCGTCGCGGAGCGGATCGGCGCGCCTTTCGCCGGCAGGGTCGGAGCCGGCAGGAAGCAGTTCGAGGAGGTAACTCCCGGCTTGCAGCAGCCGGAACTCCCAGTCGGGAACCCGGTAACCCGCGGGGAACTGGACGTTCAGCACCCCGGGAGCGGTTCCCTGCGTTTCGAAGTAGATCGTCTCCGTCCCCGGAGACGCCTGGACCGGCGCGGAGCCAATTGCGATTCCCGCAACGGGCACTGCACGTCGCAGGCGCGCCTCCAGCCGGGAGCGCAGCAGCGCCGCGGGCTCGGCGCGATTCAGAGCCGGCACCATCTCGGTCACGATCTCGTGGAGCGTCCGGTTCAACGGATCCTCTGCCCTGGGGCTCTCCTGCCCTGCTTTGAGGAGTTCCAGCAGGTCGAGCGCGGAGGGCTCCGGAGCAGGGGCACCGGCGACGCTCACTTCGCTGCGCCGCCGCACCATCAGATTCTTCAGCGCAACGTCCAACCGGCATGACTGACCGGCGCGAATCGACGCGGTGGCCAGATTCAGCGGCCGCTTGAATTCACCGGCGCCCT
>JBBWZJ010000211.1:0-2615 GCA_039648985.1 Acidobacteriota bacterium
GCGCGCTCACGATCGGCATCGGAGGCGAGACTCGCGCGGTTCCGGTGGAGTACGCGGGACGTTACAGAGACGCGCTGGGGGTTCCGCTGCCGGTCGGACTGCCGGAATCTCTTCTGGCGTTTTCCCCGAACGCCGCAAGCGAACTGGCGCGGCGGTATTCGCGCACGCACGGCCCCTTCACCACGGCCGATTTCGCGGCGCGCTACGCCCTGGGCCGCGGGACAGCCGAGGGAATCCTCAAGGCGCTGTCGGCGGCCGGCAGACTGCTCGAAGGCGAGTTCAGACCGGGGGGATCCGGCCGCGAGTGGTGCGACCCTGACGTCCTCCAGTCGATCCGCCGGCGATCGCTCGCGCGGCTGCGCAAGCAGGTCGAACCTGTCGATCCAGCGGTGTTCGGCCGTCTCCTCACCGCCTGGCAGGGAGTGGTGCGACCCCGCGTCGGCCTCGATGCGCTTCTCGATGCGATCGAGAATTTGCAGGGGGCGCCGCTCCCGGCATCAATCTTCGAATCTGAAATCCTCGCCGCGCGCGTGGCCGGTTACAGCGCCTCGGACCTCGATGCCCTCGTCGCGGCCGGGGAAGTCGTCTGGTGCGGCCTCGAGCCGATCGGCGATCGCGACGGCCGCCTCGCCCTGTACCTCACCGATCATCTGTCACGTCTTCGCCGCGGTCCATCGCCCGGCGATCTGCCGCCCCGCGCGCGTGGAATTCTCGCCCATCTCGAGGCGGAAGGGGCCTCGTTCTTCACGGCGCTCCACGATGCCGGCGGAGGCGGGTTTCCAGGTGACACCGTCGAGACACTCTGGGACCTTGTCTGGAAGGGGCTCATCACGAACGACACGTTCCATGCACTCCGCGCATTCACGCGCCCGCCTGATCGCGGGCAGCGCAAACCCGCGGCGCGCCGTACCTTCCGCACACGGCGCGTGGCCCCGCCGTCCGCCGAAGGACGGTGGTCACTCGTGGAGGACCGGACCGGCGCGCGCGTGTCGCCGACGGAATGGTCCACCTCCACCGCGCAGCAGCTGCTCGCCCGTTACGGCGTGCTCACGCGCGAGGTCGCGGGGGCGGAGGGGATCGCCGGAGGCTTCAGCGCGGTCTACGACGTCCTCAAGGCGCTCGAGGATGCCGGCCGCATCCGCCGCGGGTACTTCGTCGCCGACGTCGGCGCGACCCAGTTCGCCCTGCCCGCCGCACTGGAGCTGATGCGCTCGCTTGCGGAGCCGCCCGAGGCGGCGGAGACGATCGTGCTGGCGGCAACAGATCCGGCAAATCCATTCGGCACGATGCTGAAATGGCCGGTCCAGGCCGACGGCGACACGGCAGCCGGACGTGGACCGACCCGAACGGTCGGCGCGCTCGTCGTACTCGTGAACGGCTCGCTCGCGTCCTATATCAGCCGTGGTGCACGACAACTGACGGTCTACCTCCCGGACGACGAGCCGGCCCGCACAGTCGTCGGGCGTGCGCTCGCGGCGAAGCTCGCGCAGTTTGCGCGCCCGGAAGGCGGCGGAGCCGGGCTCCTGGTGGCGGAGATCAATGGTCTACCGGCGGCCGATCATCCGTTCGCGGTGTTCCTGATCGACGCAGGGTTCAGCCCTTCCGGCATGGGCTTCCAGCTGCGGCGCCAGGTGCCCCCGTCGCCGGCCCCGCGCCAGTCCGCACTCGAACCCGCGACGCGTGCGGGCAGGCATGCCTGAAGGAGACACAATCTTCCGCGCGGCGCGGACGCTGCACCGCGCGCTGGCGGGCAAACGCGTCGTCCGTTTCGAGTCGATGCTGCCCGCTCTCGACCGCGTTCACGACCAGTCACCCATCACCGGGCGGATCATCGAGCAGGTGCGCGCATCCGGCAAGCACCTGCTGATGCATTTTTCGGGCGGCCTCGTGCTGCGGACGCACATGCGCATGAACGGGAGCTGGCACGTCTACCGGCCCGGCGAGCGCTGGCAGCGTGCGAGGCGTGACATGCGGGTGCTCGTCGCAACGGAGGAATTCGAAGCGGTGGGATTCAGGATTCCGGTCGCAGAGTTCATCCGGGCACAGGACATCGCCCGTCACGAGGCACTCCGCAGGCTCGGCCCGGACATCCTGTCGGAGGCATTTGCACCAGAGGAAGCGATCAGCCGCCTCGGGCAGCACGCCGATACGCCGATCGCCGACGCGCTGCTGAATCAGCGCGCGCTCGCCGGGCTTGGCAACGTTTACAAGTCCGAAGTGCTGTTCATGTGCGGAGTGCATCCGTTCGCGCCAGTCCGTACGCTCGATGCCGCCACGCTGGCCGCGATCGTCAAGACCGCTCGCCGTGTGCTCCTGGCGAATGTCTCCGAGACGATCGCCCCGATGACGACGTTTACAGGGTTTCGCAGGACGACCGGCCGCGATGCGCCGACCGAGCGGCTGTGGGTGTACGGCCGTGGGCGTTTGCCCTGCCGCCGCTGCGGCACGCCGATCATGGTCAGGAAGCAGGGACCGGATGCGCGGCTCACGTACTGGTGCCCTGTGTGCCAGGCATCCTGACCTGGACTCGGGATCCGGGATTCGGGACTCGGGACTTGGGACTCGGGACTCGGGACTCGGGATTCGGGACTCGGGATTCGGGACTCGGGATTCGG
>JBBWZJ010000229.1:0-3530 GCA_039648985.1 Acidobacteriota bacterium
CGAAAATGCGGAACGTCTTTTCCGATCGATCCGTGAACATCGCCCCGGTATTGCCCGAATTGAACACCCACTTGCCGTCGGGGCCCACGATCACCGAGTGGAGCGAATGATCGTGATTGATGCCCTGGAAGCCGTTGAGCAGCACCTCGCGCTTGTCCACAGCCGGATCGAACCGCAGGTTCCGGTCGACGTCCGTATAAACGATGAGGTCAGGGGGCTGCGAGACAACAATCTTGTTGTCGATCACGGCCACGCCGAGCGGCGCAATGAGCGCCGGTTCCTGCACGAAGGTGCGGGTCGTGTCGGCTTTGCCGTCTCCGTCCGTGTCCTCGAGAATGACGATACGGTCGCCCTCGGGCTGCCGGTTGTAGTGCGAGCGATAGCGGACACCCTCGGCGACCCAGATGCGTCCGTCGCGGTCGATGTCGATATTGGTCGGATTGTGCAGAAGCGGCGTCGCCGCCCAGAGTGTGACTTCGAAGCCCTCGGGAACGTGGAAGAGCTCGAGCGGAATCTGAACAGGCGGTGGGGGTGCCGCAGGCGTGGGGGCCGCAGGTGCGCCGGCTGGCGGCTGGGCGGCTTGCCCCTGCGGTGGTCCGAACGCCTGCTGGGGCGCGCCCGCCACCAGCACGAGCACGAGAATCAGCTGTGAAAAGGCAAATCGACGCATAAGTCTCCCATTCGTGAGCGAGTGCCCGACTGGGCCGGAGCGGCGTAGCGGCGCCGCCGCACGCGCAATGCGCCCACTTTATACGGATGCGATACGCGAATCTAGCCATACTGCGTGTTGATACCTGACCGCAGCCCCCCGCATCCGGCGCCATTTTCGCCGGCGCTCGTGCTGAAACTATTTCCGCGTGTCGAGACACTACCGGGGTAACGGGCGGCATATGTGAAGAGCGACGAAGAGTTGATCGCGGGGATCGGGAAAGGATCGCGCGCGGCGTTCGAGGTGCTCTTCGAACGCTACCGCGAGCCTGTCTGGCAGTTCTTCCGCCGGCGGACGCGAAGCTCACAAGTCGCCGAGGAGCTCGCGCAGGACACCTTCGTCGCGGTGCTTGAAGGCGCCGGCCGCTACGCGCACCGCAGCGTGTTCAGGTCGTACCTGTTTGGCATTGCCTACAACGTCCTGCTCGCCGACCGACGGAAGGCCACCCATCGCACAACGGATAGCCTCGACGACGAGCCGGTGGACCTCGAACCGTTCGATCCGGATCCCGGCATCTGGGTCAGGGACGCGCTGGCGACGCTGGACGAGGACGAGCGCGAGATCCTGATGCTGCGCGAATACGAGCAGCTCTCGTATCAGGAAATCGCGGACGTGCGCGGCACGCTCTTGAACACGGTCCGCTCACAACTGTTCCGCGCCCGCATCGCGCTCAAGGCCGCGCTCGAGACACGCGCACCGGAGGGAGTGAGGACGACCCATGGCGATCGCTGACCACATGCACTCGCCGCGCCCCGAAGAGATCATGGAGTACCTGGATGGGGAAGGGACGGTCCACGCGCGCGCCGCGATGGAGAGCCACATCACGCAGTGCGCGGCGTGCCGGGTCGTTGTCGCCGAACAGCGCCGCCTCGCGGACGATATCCGCGCGTGGCGGGTCCCTCGTGCGCCGGCGTCGCTCCACGCCCCTCCACCGCGTCGGCGCTTTCCTGGCCTCGCGTGGGGCTCCTGGCGTCCCTCGCGTCTTGCGACCGCGGCACTCGGCGCCGCCGCTGCCACGCTGCTGATCGTGGGGCTGAACGGCCCGATCGGGCGGCCAGTGAACCCTCGGGGCGGTGAGCGGGCAGCGATGGAGCAGCCCAGGGCGACATGGGCTGCGCAGCTCCCGCCGGCGCGCAGCGCGCCGCCCCGCGACTTCGCGACGGCCAATCGCAGGGCCGAACTCGCATTGGTCCCGCCGGGGACAATCGATCCGGGGGCTGTCCGCGACGGCGCGAGTGAGCCGCTCGTCAGGACGCCCGCGATTGTCCGCACGGCAACCCTGCGGCTGGTCGCGAAGGATCTCGGGAGCATCCGAGGAGCCGTGGAACGGATCGTCGGCGAGGCAGGCGGGTTTGCGGATTACATGACCGCGGTGGCGGAAACCGGGTCGCCTCGAACATTGCGGGCCACGCTCCGCGTGCCGTCCACCCACCTCGCCGACACGCTGGACCGGCTGCGACAGCTCGGGCAGGTCGTCGAGGATACCCAGCAGTCCGAAGACGTCACCGACCAGCAGGTCGATCTGGACGTCCGGCTCGCGAGCGCGCGCACAACCGAGAGCCGCCTCACGGACCTGCTCAGGAACCGCACGGCCAGGCTCTCTGACATACTCGACGTGGAACGCGAGCTCGCGCGGGTCCGCCTCCAGATCGAGCGGATGGACGCCGAGCGCACGAACCTCGGGCGCCGCGTGAGCTACGCCACGGTGACGTTGGAAGTGGTCGAGGAGCGAAAGCCGGGGCTCGTCCCTGGTCAGCTCTCGCTGGCGAGCCGGTTCCGAGTCGCCGCGGCCGAGGGACTCGATCTCGCAATGGAGAGCGTCTTCTGGACGATCCTCGCCCTGATGCGCGCCGGACCCGCCGCGGCGCTCTGGCTGCTGGTGTTCATCTCGGCGGCGCTCGTCATCAGGCGCTCGTGGCACGCGAGGCGTCGGCGCTCCCAATAGGCTCGGCAGCGGATCGCACTGCACTGATATGACGGACCTCACGCATCTGGTTGCCACCCGGTTGCCCTCGTCGGTTCGCCTGCACGCCGGGCCCCTGCCGCGCCTCACCGTCGACAGCCCGCAGGGGACCGCGGAGGTGTACTTCCACGGCGCCCACGTGACCGCGTGGCGGCCGGCCCTGGCGACGGAACCGGTTCTCTGGATGAGCCGATTTGCCATCTTCGAACCGGGCAAACCGATTCGCGGAGGCGTGCCGATCTGTTTCCCGTGGTTCGGACCGCACCCCGCCGCCGCCTCTGCACCCGCACATGGATTCGCACGCATCAGCGAATGGAGACTCGTGGAGGCGGCCGAGGACGCGTCAGGGGTCGTCACGCTTGCGATGGAACTGGCGGGCGGTGACGTGTCGCCGCTCTGGCCCCACCGCTTCCGCCTGACGTATCGCATCACCATCGGCGCCGTACTCCGCCTCGCCCTGGAGGTCGAGAACGCAGGCGCCGGCGCGTTCACCTTCGAAGAGGCGCTGCACTCCTACTTTGCCGTGCAGGACATCCGCGGAACCGCCATTGGGGGGCTGGAGGACACTGAATACATCGACAAGGTCGGCGGGCTCCGCCGCGCACGGCAGGGGCCCGATGCGATCCGCTTCGCGGGCGAAACCGATCGCGTGTACCTGAACACCCATGCGACCTGCGTGATCGACGATCCAGGCGGACGACGGCGCATCTCGATCGCGAAGACTGCGTCCGACTCCACCGTGGTGTGGAACCCGTGGATCGACAAGGCTCGCGCGATGCCGGACTTCGGTGAGGACGAGTGGCCCGGCATGGTGTGCGTGGAGACCTGCAACGTGAGTCCGTCGGCGGTGACGCTCGC
>JBBWZJ010000238.1:0-22550 GCA_039648985.1 Acidobacteriota bacterium
CAGTCGCCATCCTCCTCCTGCTCGTCTCCGTTCCGCTCCCGGCGCAGTTGCGTATCAGGCCGGTCGGAGAGCTCCCCGGCGACGCCTCGCTCAAGCTCGCGCTCCGGCAACTGAAGTCGGTCGGCAGCTTCATGGAGACGACCGCGCACCCGGACGACGAGGACAACCCGTTGCTGGCGCTGATGAGTCACGGCCGCGGCATGCGGACGACGCTGGTGACGGCGACGCGGGGTGACGGTGGCCAGAACGAAATCGGCCCCGAAATCTTCCAGGCGCTCGGCGTTCTCAGGACAGAAGAACTGCTCGCGGTGCACCGGTTCGACGGCGCCGAGCAGTACTTCACGCGTGCCATCGACTTCGGCTTCTCCTTCAGCATCGAGGAGAGCATCGAGAAGTGGGGCCACGATGAAATCCTTGGCGATTTCGTGCGCCACATCCGGGCGATCCGGCCGGACGTCATCGCCGGATTCCTCTGCGGCGGAACAGGCGGGGGGCAGCATCACCAGGCATCGGCCCGCCTGACCATCGAAGCCTTCCGCGCCGCCGCCGATCCCGCCCGCTATCCCGAGCAGATCCGAGATGGCCTGCGTCCCTGGCAGGCGAAGCGCGTGTTCTGCACCGAGGGGTTCGCCGCGCCCGGGCAGCCCGCGGCTGCCTCCTCCCGCGACCTGCTCCGCGTCAATCCGTCCGAATTCGATCCGGTCCTCGGCCGGACGTACAGCGAGCTTGGCCTCGAAGCCCGGAGCATGCACAAGTGCCAGGGCACGTCGCAGCTCCTGCTGTTGCCGGGTGCGTCATTCTCGCGGTTGTACCGGCTCAAGGACACGGCGATCGGTGAACAAGGCGTCGCGCCGAAGGACATGTTCCAAGGGATAGACACCTCGATCCCCGGCCTCGCCGGTTACGTCGGGGGCCAGCCGCCGGCCGCGCTGGCGGCCGCCCTGCAGACGATCGCCGCAAGCGTCGAGATGGCCTCGCAGGCGCTCGATGCCAAAGGACCCGCCGCTGCCGCGCCGCCGCTCGTCTCGGGCCTCGCTGCCGTCCGCGATCTTCGCGCCAGGCTCGGGTCGATGGGGCTGTCGGACGCCGCACGGTTTGAAATCGACTTTCGACTCGCGCCGAAGGAGCGGCAGTTCCAGGACGCGCTCGTGCTCACGCACGGCGTCCGTATTGAGGTGCTCGCAGACGATGGAGTGGTGGTACCCGGACAGCCGATCAAGGTGTCCCTGGTCGCCGGTAACAACGGACCGGCTGACGTCGTGGTCAAGAGTGTGCAGTTCGCCGGTCTGAGCGGTGATCCCGCGGCGTGTGCCGGCGCGATTCAAAGTGGACACGCACTGACCTGCGCCAACGAACTGCGCGTCGGGGATGCGCCTCCATCGACGCCGTACTGGACGCCGCGAAAGGACGCCGCGCGGTACGACTTCGAGCCGGGCGTGCCGTTCGGAGCCCCGTTCAGGCCCACGCCGTTCCGGGCGGCACTCGTGATGTCGATCGGTGGGGCTGACGTTTCGATCGAGCGGCCCGTCGAGTATCGATACAGCGATCTGTTCGCAGGCGAGAAGCGGATGGAGCTGCAGGTGGTGCCCACGTTCAACGTCCGTGTATCGCCGGAGATTGCTGTGGTTCCGACCCCGGCGCCCGTGCGACGGATTTCTCCCCAGACGCTGATGCACCCGGTGGTGCACGTGCGCACGATCGAGGTCACGGTCAGCAACAACCAGAAGGGCCCCGCGGCCGCGATGGCGTCGCTGCATCTGCCGGACGGCTGGCGCGCGACCCCGTTGTCGATCCCGGTGAAGTTCGAACGCGAGAACGAGGACGCGACGGTGAAGTTCAGCGTCACACCGCCCTCAGCCGCCAGAACGGGTGAGTACGCCGTCGGGGCCGAAGTCGCGGCGGGCAGCGGCATATCCTCCTCGTCGGGATACGAGGTTGTCGAGTATCCCCACATCCATCGCCGCCACGTCGTGGAACCCGCGCAAACGCGGGTGAAGGTCATCGACGTGAAGATTGCACAGGGCCTCCGCGTCGGCTATGTCATGGGCGTCGGGGATGCCGTGCCCGCGGCAATCGAGCAGCTCGGGGCGGACGTGCACATGATTGATGCCGCGGAGATGGCCTCCGGGGATCTGTCCCGCTATAACGTGATCGTCACGGGCGTGCGCGCGTACGAGCGCCGGCCGGATCTCCGGGCGAACAACAACCGGCTCCTCCAATACGTGGAAAACGGGGGGACGGTCATCGTCCAGTACAACAAGCAGGAGTTCAACCAGGCGCAGTACGGGCCGTATCCGGTCAAGACGGGGACCGATCGGATCACGGACGAGAACGCCCCGGTCGAAGTGCTGGTGCCGTCACACCCGGTCTTCAACACGCCGAATAAGATTGGACCGGAGGCGTGGGCGGGATGGGTCCAGGAGCGGGGGACGTACTTCCTCGCCGATCGGGACTCGCGCTACGTCGATCTCGTCCGCTCCACGGATCCGTTTCCCTACAACGCGGGGCCGAAGACCGGCGCGCTCGTCGAAGCGCGGTACGGAAAAGGACGCTGGATTTATGTCGGCCTCGTGTTGTGGCGTCAGCTGCCCGCCGGAACCGAGGGCGCCTACCAGTTGATGGCGAACCTGTTGAGCCTCGGAAAGCGGTAATCAGCCCCATGCGGTTCGACGCCGAGTACGTCGCCTGCGTCCTCAACGAGAACTTCGAGGACGCGAAGGCGCAATTCCTCGCGCCGCTGATGAGCATCCATTACGCGCACCTGGCGATGCTGACGGAGGCGTCGATCATTCCGGCCGCCGAGGCGCACGCCATCCGGCTCGCCCTCGACGGCATCTCTCCGGGGCAAGTCGAACACGTCCGGTATGACGGCACGTGCGAAGACCTCTTCTTCTTCGTCGAGGGCCTGATCGTGCAGGCCTGCGGCGAAGAGGCCGCAGGACGGCTGCATACCGCGCGCTCCCGGAACGACATCGACATGACGATGTACCGGATGCAGCAGCGGGAGATGGTGGCCGGCCTGGTCGAGGGGGCTTTGCGCCTTCGAGGAGTCCTGATCGAGCTGGCCGACGCGCACAGGGAGGACGTGTTCGCCGCCCACACCCATACGCAGCCGGCGCAGCCGTCCACGATTGCGCATTACCTGCTGGCGGTTGTCGAACAGCTCGAGCGCGACACGGTCCGCCTCCGCGCCGCGTATGCCGCCACGAACCTGAATCCGCTCGGGTCGTGCGCGATTACCGGGACGGGCTTTCCAATCGATCGTGCCCGGACGACGGAGCTGCTCGGGTTCGATGCGCCGACCGGCAACACGTACGGAAGCATCGCGACTGTCGATTACCTGCTCGAGAGCGTGTCCGCGGCCGCCGTTCTTCTCGCCGGGCTCGGTCGCGTGCTCCAGGATCTGCTGCTATGGTGTACGACGGAGTTCGGCTATCTGCGTCTCACCGACGGCTTCGTCCAGGGCAGCAGCATCATGCCGCAGAAGCGCAACCCTGTGGCACTCGAACATGCCCGCGCGATCGCGAGCAAGTCGCTCGGGCAGGCGACCGCGATCGTCATGAGCGTCCACAACACGCCGTTCGGCGACATCGTGGACACCGAAGACGACCTGCAGCCGCTGGTCGCCTCGATGTTCAAGGACGCCACTCGTGCCGTGCGGCTCGTTGCGGCAGCGATGGGGCCGGCGCAGTTCAATCGCGCCCGCCTGGCCGAGCGCGCGGGGCAGGGATGGATCACCGTCACGGAGCTCGCCGACACGCTCGTGCGGGACCACGGCGTTCCTTTCAAGGCGAGCCACAGGGTCGCCGTGCGGTTCGTGGCCGAATGCGACAGGCGCCCGTCGGACCTGCGCTCGGCGGTCCTGCGCGATGTCTCGACCGCCGTCCTCGGGCGGACGATCGAGTACGACGAAGCTTCGCTCGCAACCGTGCTGAGCGCGCGTCATTTCGTCGAGGTAAGAACGACGCCCGGCGGACCCGCGCCGGTAGAGACCGCCCGTGCCGTGACGGTGTCCCGACGGCTGCTGGCAGCAGACGAAGAATGGCTCGGCATCACGCGCGCCCGTCTCGCAGCCGCACACGAGGCGCTCCGCCGCCGATCGGCGATGATCTGACCATGACTCGCTTTCCGGGAGTCGCGTTGGGGAGCACAGAAGGGCGTGTCGTACCTCGAGAACCGACGCCCTCGACCCGGGAGACAGCGTGTAACCCGTCCGGACGCGACAACCTGCAACCACCAGTCACCGCTAACGAATACGGACATATCACGTGCCCGATCCCGTAGACCTGCTCGTGTTCGGCCCTCATCCCGACGACCTCGAAATTGGTCTGGGCGGAACGCTCGCGATGCATGCCGCGCTCGGCTACGCGGTGGGTCTCTGCGACCTGACGCGGGGGGAGCTGGGCTCGAACGGCACGCCGGACGAGCGGGCGGCCGAAGCCGAAGCCGCGCGCCTGGTGCTCGGCGCCGCCTGGCGGACGAATCTGAACTGGCCCGACGGGGGCATTGTCGGCAGCGACTCGCAGATCGCCGACGTGGTGCGGTTGATACGCACCGTGCGGCCGAGGACTATCGCGTTGCCGCACGGCAACGATCGGCATCCGGACCATCGGGCCGCGAGCGAGGTGCTGACGAACGCCGCGTTCAAGAGCGGGCTGCGCCGGTTCGAACCCGAGGGTCCCCCGGCGTGGCGGGCCGACTGGCTCTGCTACTACTTCATCAACGATGCGGACCCGGCGTCATTCGCCATGGACGTCACGGCCCATTACGAGACGAAGCGGCAGGCGCTCGCGTGTCATCGGACGCAGTTCACGCCGTCCGGTTCGGGAAGCGTGGCGACGCGCCTGACGGCCCCGCACTTCCGCCAGCTGATCGAGAGCCGGGACGCGTATCTCGGTGCGCGCACCGGCGTGGGTTTCGCGGAGGGCATCATCGTCCGCGAGACGATCCTGCGTCCGCACCTGTTCAAGGACTGGAGCGCGGCGGCCGTGCGACCCCGCAGCATCGAGTGAACGTCGGCATCGTCTGCTACGCCTCGGTCGGCGGGAGCGGGATTGTCGCCACCGAGCTGGCGAAATCACTCGCCGCCCGCGGGCACGACGTGCACGTGCTCAGCGCCGACACGCCGTTCCGGTTCGGCACGTATCAGGCCGGTCTGACCTTCCACCGCGTGTCGACTCCCGCGTACCCGCTCTTTCGCGAGACGCAGTATGTCCTCGCGCTCGCGACGCGGGTCGTCCAGGTCTCGCGCGAGTTCAGGCTCGACATCGTGCACGCCCACTACGCCGTGCCGCATGCGACGGCCGCCTACCTGGCGAAACAGATTCTGCTGTCGGGTGCCGCCCACCCCGTGCCGCAGGTCATCACGACGCTGCATGGGACGGACATCACACTCGTCGGGAGCGACCACTCGTATGCGGAAACGGTCGCGTTCTCGATCGATCAATCAGACGGCGTCACGGCGGTGTCCGCCAGCCTTCGTGCCGACACGTATCGCGTGCTCCCGGTGCGCAACGAGATCGTCGTCATTCCGAACTTCCTCGATTGCGATGCTTACCGCCGCATCCCGAACCCGGCGCTGCGGGCGCGCTATTGCCCTCCGGGATGCGAGAAGCTGGTGATCCACGTGTCGAACTTCCGGCCGGTGAAGCGCGTGCCCGCCGTCGTGGACGTGTTCGCGCGGATCGCCTCGCGCGTGCCGTCACGACTGCTGCTGGTCGGGGACGGGCCGGAGCTGACGGCCGCGCTCGATGCGGCGAGGGCGCTCGGGATCGCGAAGCAGGTCGAATCGCTGGGAGAGCAGGACCAGATCGTCCCGCTCCTTTCCATTGCCGATCTCTTCCTGCTCCCCTCGGCGCAGGAGAGCTTCGGCCTGGCGGCCCTGGAGGCCATGGCGTGCGAAGTGCCGGTGGTGGCGTCCCGTGTCGGAGGACTGCACGAAGTCATTGACGATGGGGTGACCGGATTTCTGCATCCGCCGGACGATCTGCAGGGGATGGCTGACAGCGGGGCGGCCCTTCTCACCGACGGCGCCCTCCACGGGCGCGTGGCCGCTGCCGCACGCCGCGCCGTACTCGACAGGTATTGCCGCGACAGCGTCGTCCCGCAGTACGAAGCGTTCTACGAGCGCTCCATAGGTTTACGCTCAACTTGACGCCCCAAACACGTGCCACGTGCCACGTGCGACACGTGCGACGTTCAACGAGCGAGGTGCAACACGTACAACGTGCGACGCGCTGCACGTGCGACGTTTGCGAGGTCAGATCGTCAGGACCCAGTGGCGGCCCATTTCGACCGGCAGGTCCTGGAGCAGGCGGTCGACGAGCGCCGGGCCGTAGCGGTTGAGGAAGAACACCACACCAAGCGTGCGCTCCTGGGGATGTCCGAGCGGAAAAATCTGCGCCTGCGCGCGCGTGAACTGGCGCCGGAGCGTGTCGTCGCGCCGTTTCGCGGCCTGAATCACCTTCGAGTGGAGCGACCGGAGGTCGTGCTCCATTTTGCCGACTGTGGTCTTGGCGGCGCCGGCGAGCGTCGGGTCGAGCGCGGGCATCGCATCGTTGACGCGCTGCAGGGCGGCCCGGATGGTGGCGTCGGCATCCGCGAGCGACTGCTCGACTTCGGGAGGCAGTTGCGCCTGCAGCAGCCGGTTCAGTCCGGACTCGTCCTGGGGACGCAAATCGGCCAGCGGGAAGTCGTACTTGCTCAGGAATCGCGCGGTCGCGGAATCGACGAGCGTGGCGCTTCCGCGCGGGAACATGAGCGGCATCGGGACGTCGAAGTGGCGATAGATCCCGCCGAGCTGTCCCAGATACGCGAGCTCGCTCGGACCGGCGACATAACAGATGGTCGGGAAGAGCGTGTCCTGCACGATCGGGCGCAGCAACACGTTCGGGCTGAAGCGCGTGGGATCGGTTTCCGCCTCGCGCACGAGCGCCTCCGCGGTGACGTGCGCGTCGCCAATCACGAACTGATTGCCCTGACGACGGATCGCGCGCCGCACGCCGTTCAGGTGGAACAAGGCCAGGTTGTCCGGTTGCGGCATCACCTGCGGTTCGTGGCCTCGTTCGGCCAGCTGCTGACCTGCGGCCAGCGCGAGCGACGACGTGCGGCCCGGTTCTCGCAGTTCACGAAGGAAGACTGGCGCCGCGAGCTGCTTGGCTGCCGGATCCGCGGACTCGAATACCACAAGGCCGTGCTTGCCGAGGAGCGCTTCGATCCACGTCGCGAACGCGGCCGCCATTCCGTTCCCGGGCCGGTACGCCGCGCGGAGAGACGCGGCGAGCGCTTCCGAAAAATCCGTGTCTGGCAGCGAGGCGAAGAGGGCGGTCAGGCTCTCCTCGATCCGTTGATCGAGCGTCAGCGCCGCCACCGGCAGCTCGCCGGCACCCTCCAGGTCGGCCAATGTAACGGCTGACGGCTGGAACTCTGCATCGAGGACGGTACACGACCGCACCTCTTCCCAGTCGTGATCCTCGGCATCGACCCAGAACACCGCCACGGCCGGGATCCCGAGATCGGCGGATGCCCGCCGCGCAAGCTGAATGGCGGTGACGGCCTTGAGCAGCGTGAACAATGGCCCGCCGAACGCGCCCGCCTGCTGTCCGGTGACAATCGCGACGGTCCGTGGATCCGCGAGCGCCGCCGCCGCGTCCAGCGCCTCGCGCGGCGCGCCACGCTGCGCCTGCTGTGCCGCCAGCACGTCCGCGATGGCGAGCGTGCTCGCCGAATGGGCGTGCCGGCGGGCGACCGCATCGCGCCAGGCCTGCGGCAGCGCCGGGTTCCCGGCGTACAACGCGGCTATCTTCTCGAAGTCGAACGCGTAATCACCCATCAGGGGGCGAATCCATGGCAGCTCGCGGACATCGATCCCGACAGGGGATGACGAGCCCGGGACCTCGCGCGACGGCGCCTCGGCTGGGACGGATGTGACTGGCTCGGCTGACACCGCTGGTACTCTCTCAGAGCCTTCCAAAGCCTGTCAAGGAAGACTGCCGCTTCGACGCCGCGCCCGGCACGAAGGGTTCAGGCGGGTCAGGGGCGTTCCGGCGGCGTCGCCGCGATCACCGGCTTCCTGGCCGGCGGCGGTTCGATGCGGACGGTGGACCACGCGTGGCAGTCGGCGCACACGAGAGACTGATACGTCTCCGTGCGCCCGGCGGGTTCGACGGCCGAACTGGAGCACACGGGACATACGAACATGATGGGGGCGCCGGCCGCTGGCGCGAGCGTCCACGCGATGCCCCGGACCCCGATGCCGCAAGGAGAATCGCGGGAAATGTGTTACATTTTTTTGTCCCTCCCGGAATGGCTATAGACGACCCGGTCGCATTCGCCCCACCTCCCGCGTTCGGCCCGTTCCGGGTCCTGCATCAAATCGGCATTGGCGCCCTGGGCCCGGTATTCCGCACGTACGAGCCGACGCGTGACCGGCTGGTCGCCGTCAAGGTCTTCAGGCTCGACATCACGCCGGAACAGGCGCAGGTCCTCGCGGACGAGCTCGCGCGCGCCTCCGACGCAGGTCTGTTCCATCCCTCGATTGTCGAACCGATTGCCGCCGGCGTGGAGGGAAGCGTCGCGTACCGCGCGGAGGAGTACGTGGCGGCGGAATCGCTCGACGCCGCCATCCGCCACTACGCGCCGGCGCCGCTCGACAAGACGCTGCCGTTCCTGACGCAGCTGGCCGGGGCGATCGACTTCGCGCGCACGGCGGGCATCGGCCATGGAGCGCTCCACCTGCGGGACATTTTCGTGACCCCCGAAGAAGCGCGGGCCAGCGGCTTCGGGGTCGTGGAGGCCCTCGAACGCGTCGGCCTCCGCGCTCCTGTGCGGCGGCCGTACAGTGCGCCGGAGCGGATCGCTGGCGAGGCCTGGGGCACGCCAGCCGACGTGTTCTCGCTCGCGGCGATCACGTACGAGCTCTTGACGGGCCGGCGGCCGTCCGGCACGGGCGACCAGATGGGGCCTCTGACAGGGGACCACCTGCTGGAGTTCGGCGCGGGCATGCGGGCCGTTCTCGCGCGCGCGATGGACGAAGATCCGGCGCGGCGATACCCCACGGGCCTGGCATTTGCCTCGGCGCTCGAAGCCGCGGCCCGAGGCGGACGAGTCACCGAAGCGGTGACGGCAGTCGGGGCCATCACTGAGGCGACGGCGCCGGGTGCACGAACGCGAGTCGATGTGACGGAGCCGAGTCTCACGCTTGCGGCCGCAGCGGCGCTTGGCGCCACGCCTGCCGAAGCGCACGACGCGGCCGACGACCTGCGTTTGACGGCGCTGGATCGCGATCTGGAGGAGCCGGACGACGACGCCATCGCGATGGAACGCGACGAGGACGCCGCGCATTACGAAGTCATCCACGCCGACAGGGAAGAGCAGCCGCGGACGCTCTTTGACGAGGAAGCGGAGGGTGACCTCGCGTTCGAGCGCTCGGATGCCGCAGTCGCGCCGGGCCGTCTCTGGGAGCACGAGGCCGACCCGGGTCGCGAGGTGTCCTCCGCCCGGTCAGGCAGGGACACAGGGCACTACGCACTGTCCGGGAGCGAGGACGGCAGCTATTCGTCCGGGGATTCAGCAGCGGCCGAGTCCGAGCGGCCACGAACGGCGGTGCTGCCGATCGCTGTCACGCTCATCCTGGGTCTCCTGGTCGGCTTTGCCGCGGGATTCTGGGCCGGCGGGCGGGACGCGGCGAACCGGACCGTTGTCGCCACCGCTCCATCCACATCCGCCCCTGCCCCGGCGGCGCAGACTCGCGCCGGCGACACCGGCACACCTGCGGCCGGTACCGAGGCGGGCAAGCCTGCCGGTCGCGAGTACAGTGAGCAGGCCGTCGCGCAGCCACCCGCGATACCGCCCGCAGTTCCGGACGAGGGGGCGCCTGCGGCGCGCGACGAGCGCACGCGATCCTCCGCCGCGACGCCCACCCAGGGGCGGATCCTCGTGACCTCGACGCCGTCGCGCGCGGCCGTGACTGTGAATGGGCGGTGGCGCGGCCGGACTCCGCTCACGCTGAATGCGTTGAAGTTCGGGTCGTACAACGTCCGCGTGATTCTGGCCGGATTCGGCGTCGCCCGCGAAGACGTGGCGCTCTCCGCCTCGAACCCGATCCGGACGGTTGCCGTGCGCCTGCAGCGGACCGGCACGGCGCAGCCGGCCGCTCCCGCGCGTTCGGCGACGCCCGCCCGTGGTGCCCAGACGGCTCCGGCACGGCAGGCGCCCGGTGGCGCGTTGACCGGATCGATCTATGTGGATTCCCGCCCGAGCGGTGCCCGCATCCTTCTCGACGGCCGCCTCGCCGGGACGACCCCCGCGCGAATCCCCGAAATCAGCATCGGGTCGCACGTCGTCCGGCTCGAGCTCGCCGAGCATCGCCCGTGGACGGTGAGCACGCGGGTGGCGGCGGGGGAGGAGACCCGCGTGACAGGCTCTCTCGAACGGATACCATGAAGGCAACGCTCGCACTCGAAAACGGACTCTGGTACGAAGGGGAAGCGGCAGGCGCGCCCGGCGAAACCGGCGGCGAGGTGGTGTTCAACACCAGCATGACCGGGTACCAGGAAGTGCTCACCGACCCGTCCTATGCCGGGCAGATCGTCACCATGACGTGCCCCGAGATCGGCAACTACGGGATCTCGCCGGAAGACGGCGAATCGCGTGCCCCGAAGGTGGCCGGCTTCATCATTCGCGACGAGTCACCGGTGGCGAGCAACTGGCGCTCGGATAGCACGCTGCGCGATTATCTGATTCGCCACAAGATCGTCGCCATTTCGGACGTCGACACGCGCGCCCTGACGCGCGTGCTGCGTTCGGCCGGTGTGATGCGGGGCGTCATCGCAACCGGCGAGGCAGATCCACGCACGCTCGTGGAGAAGGCGCGGGCGCTTCCGTTGATGGAGGGGTCGGACCTCGTCCGCGGCGTGACGTGCGACGCCGCGTTCGACTGGACGCCTGTCGTGTCGGACGAGTTCACGCCTCTGGCCGAACGCCAGCCGCGCCGGGCGCTGCGCATCGCCGCCTACGACTTCGGGATGAAGTGGAACATCCTGCGCCGCTTTACCGCGTACGGGTGCGACGTCCGCGTCTATCCGGCGACCGCCCCCGCCTCGGAACTGCTCGCCTCGAACCCGGACGGCGTGTTCCTCAGCAACGGCCCCGGCGACCCCGCGGCACTCGGATACGCGGTCGAGAATGCACGCGAGCTGGTCAACTCGGATGTGCCGGTCTTCGGGATCTGTCTCGGGCATCAGCTGGTGTCGCTTGCGCTCGGCGGATCGACGTACAAGCTCAAGTTCGGACACCGCGGCGCGAACCACCCGGTCAAGGAGCTCGAGACAGGGAAGGTCGAGATCACGTCCCAGAACCATGGGTTCGCCGTCGACCCGGAGTCGCTGCCGAAAGATGTCAGGATCACGCACGTGAACCTGTACGACGGCACCGTTGAAGGGCTGCGGCACGAAACGCGGCCGGTCTTCTGCGTGCAGTATCACCCCGAAGCGGCCCCGGGTCCGCACGATGCGGACTACCTGTTCCGGCAATTTCTCGACGTCATGGAAGAACGGGGCTGACGCCGGCCGCGGGGCTGAAGCTCGGCGCTAGGAAGGGCGCGGGGCAACGCGGAGCTGAAGGTCCGCGCGACGAAGGACGCAGGATCATGCGGCGATTCGGTACGTAGGGCGGAGCTTCAGCTCCGCCGCACACATCAACATGCCTAAACGCACCGACATCAAGCGCGTTCTCGTCATCGGGTCCGGTCCGATCGTCATCGGCCAGGGCTGCGAGTTCGACTACTCGGGCACGCAGGCCTGCAAGGCGCTCAAGGACGAGGGGCTCGAGGTCATCCTGGTCAACAGCAACCCGGCGACGATCATGACCGACCCGGAGATTGCGGACCGCACTTACGTCGAGCCCCTTACGCCGGAATTCCTCGCGAAGATCATCGAACGCGAGCGGCCGGACGCGATCCTGCCGACGGTCGGCGGCCAGACCGCGCTCAATCTCGCGGTGGCGCTGTCGGAGAACGGCACGCTCGCGAAGTACGGCACAGAGCTCATCGGCGCGCAGATTCCCGCCATCATGGTGGCGGAAGACCGGCTCAAGTTCCGCGACGCGATGCGCGAGATCGGCTGCGACATGCCGGAGAGCCGGTACGTCCGGTCGATGGAAGAGGCCATTGCCGCCGCGGAGGTGATCGGGTTCCCCATCATCATCCGGCCGTCGTTCACGCTCGGCGGCGTCGGCGGAGGCATCGCGTACAACATCGAGGAGTACCGGGAGCTCGCCGGCCGCGGCATCGATCTGAGCCCGGTCCACGAGATCCTCGTCGAAGAATCCGTGATCGGCTGGAAGGAGTACGAGCTCGAGGTGATGCGCGACTGCGCAGACAACTTCGTCGTCATCTGCTCGATCGAGAACGTGGATCCGATGGGCGTCCACACCGGCGACAGCATCACGGTCGCGCCCGCGCTCACGCTGACGGATCGCGAGTATCAGCGCATGCGCGATCTCGGGCGCCGCATCATCCGGCGCGTCGGGGTCGAGACCGGCGGGTCGAATATCCAGTTCGCGATCAACCCCGCCGACGGCCGCATCATCGTCATCGAGATGAACCCGCGCGTGTCGCGTTCGTCGGCGCTCGCATCGAAGGCGACAGGGTTTCCAATCGCGAAGATTGCCGCCAAGCTGGCGCTCGGCTACACGCTCGACGAAATCCCGAATGACATCACGCGCCTGACGCCTGCGTCCTTCGAGCCGACGATCGACTACGTCGTCGTCAAGGTTCCCCGCTGGGCCTTCGAGAAGTTCCCGCGCGCGGACCGGACGCTGACCACGCAGATGAAATCGGTCGGGGAAGTCATGGCGATCGGGCGGACGTTCAAGGAAGCCTTCATGAAGGCGTTCCACTCGCTCGAGCTGGGCAACAGCGGGTTCCTGTTCGGCCAGAACACGCGGCGGACCGATCTCGGCCTCACGGTGGAAGAAGAAGAGGGCGCGCTGCAGCGGGAGCTGAGCGTGCCGAACGACAGGCGCATGTGGGCGATATTCCGGGCGCTCGATCGTGGCTGGACGGTCGAGGAGCTCCACGACCTCACGAAAATCGACACCTGGTTTCTCGTCCAGTTCTCCCAGATCGTCGAGCTGCAGCGATCCGCGAGCCTCGTCGGACTCCGCGGCATCTCGCGCGACATGCTGCGGACGCTGAAGCGTTCGGGGTTCGGCGACAGCGAGCTCGCCGGGATTCTTGGGGCTGACGAGGCCTCCATCAAGTCCGTCCGCCTCGAGCACGGCATCAAGTCGGCGTACAAGCGGATCGACACGTGCGCCGCCGAATTCGAGTCGTTCACCCCCTACATGTACGGCACGTACGAAAACGAGTGCGAGGCGGATCCGACCCCGCGGCAGAAAGTGGTGATCCTCGGCAGCGGCCCGAACCGCATCGGGCAGGGGCTCGAATTCGACTACTGCTGCTGCCACGCCGCGTTCGCGCTGCGGGAAGAGGGGTTCGAGACGATCATGATCAACTGCAACCCGGAAACCGTGTCGACCGATTACGACACCGTGGACCGGTTGTACTTCGAGCCGCTGACGTTCGAAGACGTCTCGTCGATCATCGAGCGGGAGCGGGAGGCCGGCGGGGATATTGCCTGCGTCGTGCAGTACGGCGGCCAGACGCCGCTGAAGCTGGCGCTGTCGCTTCAGGAGGCGGGCATCCGGATCATCGGCACGTCCCCCGATTCGATCGACCTCGCGGAGGATCGAGAACGGTTCGCGAAGCTGCTCTGGGATCTCGGCATTCCCCAGGCGCCAAGCGGCGTCGCCACCACACCCGAAGAGGCGAGGGATGTGGCCGCGAAGATCGGATTTCCGCTCGTCGTCCGACCCTCCTATGTGCTGGGCGGCCGGGCCATGGCCATTGTCTACGATATGGCCACGCTCGATCGCTACATGGTTACGGCCGTGTCGGCTTCTCCGGGCCACCCGATCCTGATCGACAAATTCCTCGAGGATGCCGTCGAGCTCGACGTTGACGCGGTGGCGGACGCGACCGGTGCTGTCGTGATCGGCGGGATCATGGAGCACATCGAGGAGGCCGGCATCCATTCCGGCGACAGTTCGTGCGTGATCCCTCCGCACAAGGTGATCGACCGCCACGTCGCGCTCATCCGCGATTACACGCGCCGCATCGCCCGCGCGCTGAAGGTCGTCGGTCTCATGAACGCCCAGTTCGCGATCAAGGAAGACACGATTTACGTCCTCGAAGTGAACCCGCGCGCCTCGCGGACGGTGCCCTACCTCTCCAAGGCGACGGGTGTGCCGCTCGCGAAGATCGCGGCGCGGGTGATGATCGGGCGGACGCTGGCGCAGCTCGGGCTCACTGAGGATCTCGAGGTGTCCGGGTTCTTCGTGAAGACTCCGGTGTTCCCGTTCGTGCGGTTCCCCGGCGTGGACACGATTCTCGGCCCCGAGATGAAATCCACAGGCGAGGTGATGGGCGGCGCGTCCACCTTCGGGAGCGCCTTTGCCAAGGCCCAGCTCGCCGCCGGCGTCCGGCTGCCGCCGGACGGCACCGCGTTCATCAGCGTCAACAATCATGACAAGCCGGCGGTCGTCCAGATTGCCCGCGACCTGAGCGACCTCGGCTTCCGCCTGCTCGCGACGCGCGGGACGGCGAATTACCTCCGCGCACACAAGCTGGACGTCGAGATCGTGTTCAAGGTGAACGAAGGGCGTCCGCACGTCGGCGACGAGATCCTCAACAACAAGATTCAGCTCGTCATCAACACGCCGCTCGGGCGCGAGTCGTTCTTCGACGACCGCACCGTCAGGCGGATCGCGATGATGCACGGCGTCCCGTCGATCACCACGCTGACGGGCGCAGCCGCTGCCGTGAATGCGATCAAGGCACTTCGCACCGAGGGGCTCACCGTCCGAACGCTGCAGGAGTACCACGCAGAAGCTGCGATTCGACGGACCTGACCGCACCGCAGTTCCTGCGCCCTCCGCGCTGACGACGGCGGAATCACGCCAATATCAATACCCCGGACGTGCCGCGCATCTTGCACGGCCACCATGGTGCGCACGCCCGCGTCGCTCGTCGCTGTTCCCCTTTTGGCCGGCGCCGCGGCAGGGCTTCTTCTTCCAGCAACGTCGGACGCGCTCGCGCTCCGGCTCGCCGGGGCCGCTGTCGTCGCGCTGATCGCGGGATGCGGCACCGTCTACGGTGACGGCGATCCCGTGCTCGCCCTGGCGGTCGCCGCCGGGTGCGCGCTGAGTGGGGCGTCCCTCGGGGTCACGTCGGCGCACGAGACCTACGCACCGCCGTTGCGCGCGTGGTTCGATGGCCTCGGTACTTCAGAGCGCACCGGCCCGGCGCAGGTCACCGGCGTGCTGCGGGAAGACGCCGCCCCTAATCCCCTCGGTGTTTCGCTGACCATCGACGTCACCGCCGTGGACAAACGACCGTCCAGGGGAGGAGTACGCCTTTCGGTCGGTGGCATGTCGGCGGCAGGAGCGGTCGCGGCATGGCGCGCGGGACGCACGGTTTCGCTGCCCGCAATCCTCCGGCTGCCGGCAACGTACGCGGATCCCGGCGTGCCCGACGAGTTGCGGGCTCTGGCCCGCCGTGGCATCGTGCTCGTGGGATCCGTTAAGAGCGCCGCACTCGTCGACGTGGTCGCGCGGGGGAGTCCGCTCGAGGAGGCATTTTCCGCCGCGCGCGAGTGGGCGCGGGGCCGGCTTGCCGAATATGTCGGCCGCTGGAGTCCCGATTCGGGCGCACTTGCCGCCGCCATCCTGATTGGCGATCGGTCGGGACTCTCGGACGAGGACCAGCGGCGGCTGCAGGAAGCCGGCACCTATCACGTCATAGCCATTTCCGGCGGGAACATCGCCGTGCTCACCGGGATCCTTCTCGCGGGACTGCGGCTCGCGCGCGTCCCTGCCCGCGCAGCGGCGGCCATCGCGATCCCCGTGCTGCTCTTGTACGGACAGCTGACGGGTTCGAGCGCTTCCGTCGCCAGGGCGGTGACCGGGGCCTGTGTGTTTCTGACCGGCAGGATCCTCGATCATCGAGGTCCTGCGCTGAACGCCCTTGCGATCGCCGCGGTTGCCGGCGTGGCGCTCTCGCCGGTGGCGGTGTCCGACGCGGGATTCATCCTCTCGTTCGGCGCAACGCTCGGAATCCTTCTCGGGGCGCCGCGGATGATGCAGCGGGTTCTGCCGGCGCGAGACGCGCGGCACATCCACGCGCAGGCAATCGTCGCAGGCGCCACGCTCCTGGTCGCGACCATCTGCGCGGAGCTCGCGCTGTTCCCCGTGAGCGCCGCGGTGTTCTCGCGGGTGACGTTCGCCGGTCTCGTCCTCAACTTCGCCGCGATTCCGCTCATGGCCGCCGTGCAGGCGGCCTCGATGCTCACGCTTGCCGCCGCCCCCGCGGTTCACGGGCTTGCATGGTTCGCCGGATACATCACGCATGTCGCCGCCCGCTGGTTGATCGGCTCGGCGCGGCTCGTGGATCTCGCACCGTGGCTCGCGCGCGACGTGGCACCTCCGGCGTGGGGCCTCGTGGCCGTCTACTACGCGTGCTGCGCCGCGTGCTTGTCAGGCGCCAGGTTCGCTCGGCTCGGCGCCGCAGGGCTCGTGGTTTGTGTCGCCGTGATCCTGATCGGACCTGCGGGCTTTACGGCGGGCGCCGTGACCCCGCCGGCGGCGGGAACGCTGCGTGTTGTGTTCCTGGACGTCGGCCAGGGTGATGCGACGATGGTGCGCATGCCGGATGGGCGGATGATCATGGTGGACACGGGAGGAGCCCCCGGGTCCTCCTTCGACGTCGGCGAACGCGTCGTCGTCCCCGCGCTGCGTGCGTTCGGCATGCGCAGCCTCGATACGCTGGTCCTTACGCACGGGGATCCCGATCATATCGGCGGCGCACCGGCCGTGCTGCGGCGCTTCCGGCCGCGCAGTGTCTGGGAAGGGGTCCCGGTTCCGTCGCACGTGAAGCTCGGCGAGCTGGCCGCCGCTGCCGGCGCCGGGCACGCCGTCTGGCGAACGGTGCAGGCGCGCGATCGCGAGCGGAACGGGCCGGTCGAGATTCGCGTTCTCCACCCGCCGCCGCCCGACTGGGAGCGCCAGCGCGTCCGCAACGATGATTCGGTTGTCATCGAGCTCAGGATGGGCCGGGTGTCCATCGTGTTGCCCGGCGATATCGGTGCGGAAGGGGAACGCGCGGTCGTTCCAGACCTGTCGCTCGCGCCCATTGCCGTAGTCAAAGCACCGCACCACGGGAGCGCGACGTCCAGCACCGTGCCGTTTGTCCACGCCGCGCATCCGGCTGTTGTCGTATTCAGCGCTGGACGGGGGAATCGCTTCGGGCACCCGGCGCAAGTGGTGGTCGATCGTTATGTCGGAGCGGGATCGCTGGTGTTCAGGACGGACGAAGATGGCGCCATCACGATGGACACCGACGGAGGGACGGTCGAGATCTCAACCAGGAGCGGCAGGCGACTGACGTTACGCGGTCCGTGACCATCTGCCACCGGCGTCGCGGTTACGAGCTCGAGCCGGCGTCGGTGTCGTGCGCATCGAGGAATGCGGCAGGCGCCGGCTACTCGAGACGCTCGCGGTCCTTGACGCGATTCCATTCGGTGTCCATTTCCTCGAGCGAGGAGTCGTGCACCGACCGTCCGCGCGCCTCGAGCGCGCGCTCGACCGCGTCGAAGCGCGAGCTGAACTTCTCGTTGGCCTTGCGAAGTGCCGATTCAGGCTCGACGCCAAGGCGGCGTGCGAGGTTCGCAATCGAGAACAGCAGGTCGCCGATCTCCTCTTCGGTGCGGACGGGCCCTTCGGCGTCAACCGCGCGGCGGACTTCCGCCGCCTCTTCCTGGATCTTTGCGACCACGTCCTCGGTACGAGCCCATTCGAACCCGACCGCCCCGACGCGGCTCCCGATCTCATGCGCGCGCAGCAGGGATGGCAGGTTCTTCGGAATGCCGCGGAGCAATGACCGCCGTTCGCCCGCGTCCTTCTGCTCGCGGGACTTGATTGCTTCCCATTGCTCCAGGACCTGCCCGGGCGTATTGACGGCGCTCTGCCCATCGCCAAAGACGTGGGGGTGGCGCCGAATGAGCTTTGCGGTGATGGCCCGCAGCGAATCGGCGACGCTGAAACGCCCCTCGTCTGCCTCGATCTGCGCCAGGAACACCCCCTCGAACAGCAGGTCGCCGATCTCCCCCCGCAGCGCGTCATGGTCGGCGCGGTCGATGGCGTCGAGGACTTCGTAAGTTTCTTCGAGCACGAACCCCCGCAGCGACTCGAGGGTCTGCTCGCGGTCCCACGGGCACCCACCCGGTCCGCGCAGCCGCGCCATGATGTCGACGAGTTCCTGAAAAGCATTCCCTGCGGATGCCCGCGCGGACGGCCCCGGAGCCGCGCTGGAGCCGCGGTCCGGGCGGGCGTCGGACGGTGCCGCGGCCGCGTCGCGCGAGCGTTTCGCCATAGGTGACTATGCTAGCATTTGGGCGTGGAGACCCCCGAGACCGGCCTGACGTTCAGCGGCTTCATCCTGTCGCTGGCGACAACGGCCGCCGTGCATTTCGGCGACATTGCCGACCCCAATACCGGCGAGCGCGCCGAACCGAATCTCGCTGCCGCCGCACAGATGATCGAGCTCATCGCAATGCTGCAGGAGCGGACCAAGGGCAACCTGATCGAGCCCGAGGAACGCCTCGTGGACGACCTGCTGTACGAGCTCCGCCTGCGCTTCGTCCAGGCCCAGCAGGGCGAGAAACGCATCATCCAGCCGTAAGCGTTCCCTTGTGAAAGTCACTTTCCTCGGCACGGGCACGTCCACCGGCGTGCCGATGATCGGGTGCGACTGTGCCGTCTGCCGGTCGACTGACCCGCGCGACAAGCGGCTGCGTCCCTCAGTGCTGGTCGAGACCGCCGACGGGCTGTGCCTGTTGATCGACTCCGGTCCCGACCTTCGCGCCCAGGCGCTGGCGTTCGGCATCCGCCGCGTCGATGCGCTGCTCTTCACGCACGGCCACGCGGACCACATCCTCGGACTCGACGAGATCCGACGGTTCAACACGCTGCAGGGTTCGGCCATGCCCGGCTTCGCGGACGACATCACGGTCAGTGAAATCCGGAAAGTCTTCGCGTACGCATTCGACCCGGCGACGCCGCGCGGCGGCGGCATTCCCCAGCTCGATCTCTTCACAATCCAGGGGCCGTTCTGCGTCGGGGCGCAGGAAGTCGTCCCGGTGCCGATTTTCCACGGCAGCCGGCCGCTCCTCGGCTTCAGGTTCGGCTCGTTCGCCTACCTGACCGATTGCAGCCGGATCCCGGAAGGGTCCTGGGCCCTGCTGTCAGGCCTCGACGCGCTCGTGTTGGACGCGCTCCGCGAGGAACCGCATCCGACGCACTTCTCGCTCGAGGAGGCGGTGGAGGCGGCGCGCCGGATCGGCGCCGGGCGGACCTATTTCACGCACATGTCGCACCACCTGGGGCACGCCGGGACGTGCGCCGGCCTCCCTCCCGGCATCGAGCTGGCCTATGATGGCCTGGTGCTGACGCTGTGAGCGCGATCACCCGTCAGCTGTCAGCCGGCAGTCGTCGGGCATCGGTCCTCGGGGCGGTCATCTGGTCCCGAACAAGACTCGAGTGCCGGCGGCTGACTGCCTCTTGCGATCGACTGAGTGAATTCCCGCTTTTGCACAGGCTTTGAGGTCTGAAGCCTGATACCGCATAACTGAGAACCGTATTGCAGACCGCCTACTTTCCAGACGATCCGCCGCCGCGCTGGCCCCAGCCCGTGCTGGCCCTCGGGAATTTCGACGGGCTCCACCGCGGGCACATGAAGATCATCGATCGCGTCCGCCGCCGGGCGGGCGAGCGGGCCGGCACGCCCGCGGCGATGACGTTCGAGCCGCATCCCCCGCGCGTGCTTCGTCCGGACCGGGCGCCGGCGCTGCTGATGACCCCGGATCAGAAGATCGAGGCGCTCGCGCGCTCCGGCATGCAGGGGGTCGCGGTCGTGCGTTTCACCGAGGAGGTGTCCCGGTGGGATCCCGAAGCGTTCGTTCGGACGGTGCTCGTCGAATGGCTGCACGTCGCCGAGGTGTGGGTCGGCGCGAACTTTCTGTTCGGCCATGAGCGGGCCGGGACGTTCACCGTGCTTCGGAGCCTCGGCGCCCGGTACGGCTTCCGGACCGAGAAGATCGATCCCGTCCGCTACAAGGATTTCGTTGTCAGCAGCACCCGGATTCGCCGGCTCCTCGCAGAAGGTCGCGTGGACGAAGCGGGTGCGCTCCTCGGTCACCACTACTTCGTGGACGGTGTCGTGGCGCGGGGCGCAGGCCGCGGCCGGGAGCTGGGATTCCCCACCGCGAACATCGCCACCCCGAACGAGCTCGTGCCGCCCGCGGGTGTGTATGCCACGACGGTGACGATTGAGGGGATCGTGCATCCGTCGATCACCAACATCGGCATGCGTCCCACCTTCGCGGACGTCGAGCACCCGGTCGTCGAAACGCACATTTTCGACGTGAATCGGGACCTCTACGACATGGGCCTGCGGCTGTCCTTCGTCCAGCGGTTGAGGGACGAACGCGCGTTCCCCGACGTCGATGCGCTTCGCGCGCAGATCGATGCGGACTGCAGGAGCGCTCGTCGGCTGTTCGGGCGCATTTCGCTGTAGAATCGTCCCGTATGCCCGCTCCCGGCGCGCTCGTCCTTCGATTGTCCGTTCCGGCGGAAGGCGTGTTGCGCGTCGTCGCGTCCGAGCTTGCCGTGCGCGTGGCCGAGTACCTCGGAGAAAAGCCGCTCGATGCCGCGACCGTTTCGTCCGCGCTCGAGGGTGTGGCGGCGCGCGTGGCGCCCGGTGGCGTCGACGCTGACATCGAGTTCGATTTCCGGCAGGTCGACGGGGAGTTGCTGATCGAGGCGCGGTGCGGCAGCCGATGCTCCGAGGTCCGTTGCCCCCTGCCCGCCTGAGCGTGTGTCGCGCCAGCCAGCTCCCCTGATCCGATGCTCCTGTACAACACCCTGACCCGCCGAGAAGAGGCGTTCGCGCCCGCCAGGGGCAACGTCGTGCGCATGTATACCTGCGGGCTGACGGTCTACGCCAGGGGGCACATCGGCAACTTCCGTACGTTCGTGGCGCTCGACGTGCTTCGCCGCGCTCTCAAATATCAGGCCGGTTTCCAAGTCCGGCAGGTCATGAACTTCACGGACGTGGACGACCGCACGATCGTCGAAGCGCAGAAAGTCGGCGTGCCGCTGCGCGAATACACCGGGCGGTACATCGACGCGTTCCGGGAGGATGCGGCGGCGCTCGGGCTCGAGCCGGTCGAGGAAAACCCCCGCGCGACGGATCCCGAGAATCTGGCCGCGATGGGCGACACGATCAAGGCGCTCGAGCGGAACGGTCATACGTACGCGAGCGACGGCTCGATCTACTTCAAGATTTCGACGTTTCCGGACTACGGCAAGCTCGCGCACCTCGATCACTCGGGGATCAAGAGCGGCGCCCGCATCGATTCGGACAAGTACGACAAGGAGAATGCGCGCGACTTCGTCCTCTGGAAGGCGACGAAAGAAGGGGAGCCCACGTGGGATCCCGGCATCGGGCCCGGACGTCCGGGGTGGCACATCGAGTGCTCCGCCATGGCGCTGCGGCTCCTCGGCGAAGCGCCGATCGACGTCCACGCCGGCGGCGTGGACCTCATCTTCCCCCATCACGAGAACGAAATCGCCCAGAGCGAAGGCGCCACCGGCAAGCAGTTCTCGCGCTTCTGGGTCCACGTCGAGCACCTGATGATCGACGACGAGGATGGGACGACGAAGGGGGCCGAGAAGATGTCGAAGTCCCTGGGCAACGTCTACAACCTCCGCGACATCGTCGAGCGCGGCTTCCGGCCGTCGGCGCTGCGGTATCTGTATCTCGGCGTCCACTATCGCAAGCAGCTGAAGTTTTCCTGGACCGCGATGGCGCAGGCCGAGGAAGCGATCAAGCGGCTGACCGACTTCCTGGCGCGTCTCTCCGCGCTCCGCTCCGGAGAGGCCCACGCCGATGTGGTCGCGAAGCTGCGCGAGGCTGAAGAGGCATTCGGCGCACATATCGCGCACGACGTCAATACCGCGGCCGCGATTGGCGTGATGTTCGATCTCGTTCGCGCCCTCAATTCGTCCATCGATGCCGGGGAGCTGACCGAGGGGGACGCCCCGGAGGTCCGCGCGACGTTCGATCGGTTCGATAGAGTCCTCGGTGTGCTCGTGCTGCGGCGGCTCGAGGACGAGCGGCCGCCCGTTCCGGTCGAAGAGATCGAAGCGATGATCTCCGCACGCCGCGCCGCCCGGCAGGCACGCAATTTCGCGGAGGCCGATCGGATCCGCAAGGACCTCGATTCGCGGGGCATCGTTCTCGAGGACACCGGATCGACGACGCGCTGGAAGGCGAAGTAGCCAGGGTTGCCGAACTGCCGGAGATCGGCCGGCGGCGCATCGGATTGACGTCTCGGTCAGAGACCATGCACGCACCAGACATCACAACGGCGCTG
>JBBWZJ010000257.1:0-5770 GCA_039648985.1 Acidobacteriota bacterium
GCCCGCGCGCAATCGTGCCGGTCAGCTTGCCTTCAACCCGCGTGTTGTCGTTGGTGGTCGTGAACGGAATCTTCGTCTGTGCGAACGAGCTCTGCGTTGTCGTGCGCTCGGCCCGCGCGCCGCCGAAGAACCAGAGGCGATCGTGCACGAGCGGGCCGCCGGCCGTGCCCTCGAACGTGTGCGAGAGCTTGCTCGCCCGCGACGTACCGGCTGAGGCCTCGAGCGGGGTCTCGGCGCTCCACGCGGGGTTCGTCAGGTTCGTTCGGAACCCGCCGGAGAACGCGTTCCCTCCGCTGCGCGTGATTACGTTGATCACGCCGCCGCTGAAGCGGCCGTATTCGGGCGAGATGCCCGACGTGACGACCTGCACTTCCTGGATCGCATCCTCGATGAAGAGATTGTTCGCCGTGCCGAGCACGTTGTCATTGATGTCCACGCCGTTCATCAGGAACACGTTGTCGTAGGCGAATGCGCCGGACAGCGTCACCTGCGACGCGCTCGGCGTGTTGTCCGTCAATCCGCCGGCCGTTTCGGCCACGAGGAACGGCGTCCGCCCGATGGGCAGCACCGCAATGTCGGCGGCCATGATGTTGACCGCATGCCGCGACGTCACCGCCGCTGGCGCCGCGCCGCGCACGTCAACGACTTCGGTCACCGCGGCGAGGGCGAGCTGCTGATCCACCACCGCCACGTTTCCGAGCGGCACATCCGCGCCGCGCTCAACGCTCGTCATTCCGTTGAGCGTGAACTTGATGGTGTAGCGGCCAGGCGGCAGGCCCGGCAGCGAGTACACGCCGTTGACATCCGTCGTCCCCACACGCTGGCCCTGTAGTGCCGCGGAGCTCACCGTTACGGTGACGCCTGGCAGAGGCAGCCGGTCCGCGGACGACACGCGGCCGCTGAGCGCGCCTGACTGCTGCCCCTGGGCGAACGACGCCACGGGAGCGAGACAGATCAGCGCGGGGACGATCGACAGGCGGAATAAACGGCTCATGACGGACGTGCTCCTTGAATGCTGCTTGGGACGAATACAAGCCGGGGTACCTGACCCTGGAGCACGGGGTGTGCCACCTCGGCCGGAAGCGCGGCCGGCGGACGAACAGTCGAAATGTCGAGGAAGGTAGCCGGTGTGCGGAGCGGATGTGCCGATTCGGCACGCGGGTTACAAATGCGTCGCGGTGGAGGCGCCGGGGCGCGGCACGTCAGCTGGGACGAACGGCTGGAATCCAGGGACGAACGCCAACGCGGCGACCGGATCAGGAGCCGGACGGCGCCACGGCGATCTCGTAAAACGCGACGTCCACCGGGGAGCCTTCCTGGCTCACGTCCGTCAGGCGGACCTCATAGGCCCCGGGAACGAGCACGTCGCCAGTCAGCCTCGCGGTGACCGCGGCCTTGCCATCGGCAGAAGCCGTACGCAGATCCGACCGCGACCACACGACATCGCCGTTGGACCACGTTCGCAGCGCGACGGCATAGCGCTTCACTGACGCAACGCGCCCGCCCGGCAGCAGCAAGCGGAGCAGGATCGTCTGCGCTGGAGCGGGAACCGCCACGGTGGCATCCGGGGGAGTTGCCCGGCGAACCGAGAGCGGTGCGAGTGTGAGCGTCGGCTCCGGCGTACTCGCCGTCGCGGCTCCGCGGACGCGACCGAGCTCGAGCGCGAACGACTCGCGCGCCGCCTGCTCGCGGGCGAGCCGCGTATCGAGCTGCTGACGCTCCGTGCGCGCATTGAGGTCCGCTGCGCGCAACGCGGCAATCACCGACTGCGCCCGCCGCAGTCCGACCGCCTCACCCGCCGCGATCGCCACGAGCAGCAGCCCGATCGCGACGAACGCCCATTGCAGTACCGGCCGGTCGAATCCTCGGACAGGTCGCATGCGCTCACTTATACCGTTCGGGCGGGGGGCGCGCAATGGCCCAGCTGTGGCGGCCTGCCGGCGAAATCTCTCCAGGCGACCAGCATCCAGACACGGTCCACCGCGAAACCACCCGGAAAACAAGGGAGGATCAGCGATTTGAACTGGACCGCCTGTTGCATCGAGTCTCTGTGGAACGCGTGATTACTCAGGAGGACAGAATGAAAGTTCGCAACTTCATCGGGGCGATGGCCGTGGCGGGTCTTGCACTCGCGCCGCAGGCCGCCCTTGCTCAGGCCAGCAGCACAGCCGGTTCGACCACGACGGCAAAAGTGGACGACTCCGCACTGAAGAGCCGGATCGAGACGCGCCTCAAGAACAGTGCGTCGCTCAAGGGCGACGACATTTCCGTGGACGTCAACAACGGCGTCGTCACGCTCACCGGCACGGTGCATTCGGAGGCGCAGAGCATGCGCGCCCGGAGCCTCGCGAAGGTCACCGGCGTCACGAACGTCGAGAACAAACTGACGGTCGACAGCAAGACCACGCGCGCGATGGACAAGGCCGGCGACAAGACCGACAAGGCCATCGACAAGTCCGCCGCCAAGACGGACAAGGCCATCGACAAGTCGGCCAGCAAGGCTGACAAGGCGGGCGAGAAGAGCGCGAGCACCGCGCAGAAGGCCGGCCACAAGACGGAGAAGGTGCTCGAAAAGGCGGGCATCAAGATCGAGAACGACGACAAAACCGCGAAGTCCGGCACGACCGGGACCGCCAGCAAGCCGGCGACCAAGAAGGGCAAGGACGACGTGATCGACGTCGATGCGAACATCAACGACGCGTGGATCACGACGAAGGTGAAGTCGAACTTCGTCAACGAAGACGCGCTGAAGGGCAGCGACATCAACGTGGACACGAACAACCACGTCGTCACGCTGAAGGGCACGGTACCCTCGGCCGCCGGGCGCGCCCGGGCGGTCGCGCTCGCCAAGAGCACCAAGGGCGTGACCCGCGTGGTGGACGCCCTCACAATCGCACCCGCGAAGTAACTGGCTCAGTTCGCACGCTTGCGGCTGCGTGCCACAGCCAGCGACAGCACGACGATCCCCCAGGCGGCGAGCGCCGCCGCCTGGGGCCATAACAGATCCAGCCCGATCCCTTTCAGGAAAATCCCCCGGACGATCACGAGAAAGTACCGCAGCGGGATCAGATACGTGAACGGCTGGATGGCGGCCGGCATGTTCTCGATCGGGAAAATGAATCCGGACAAGTAGATCATCGGCGTCAGGAAGAAGAACGTCGCGGTCATCATCGCCTGCTGCTGCGTGTCCGACACGGTCGAGATGAAGAGCCCCAGCGACAGCGTACAGAGGACGTAGACGAGGCTCAGCGCGAAGAGCAGCGCGAAGCTGCCCCGCAGCGGCACCTCGAACCAGAAGACCGCGACGGCGACGACAAGAAGAACGTCGATCATGCCGATGACGCCGTACGGCACGAGCTTGCCGACGATGAGCTCCCAGCGCCGCAGCGGCGTCACGTTCAACTGCTCCAGGGTGCCCAGCTCCTTCTCGCGGACGATCGCCATCGCCGCCAGATTCGCCGTGACGACAAGCAGCACCAGGGCGAGCACGCCGGGAATCATGAAGTGGCGGCTTTCGAGCCGCGGATTGAACCAGATGCGGATCCGCGCGTCGATCCCGCCGCGACCAGCCGCGGGCTGCAGCTCCTGCGCATACCCTCCGATGAGACTCGTCGCGTACCCGAGTGCGACGCTTGTCGAGTTCGAATCGCTGCCATCCGCAATGACCTGCACGACCGCAGGCTGTTCACGTCTGACCAGATCCCCGTAACCCGCCGGAATCGACAGCGCGAGCCAGGCCGTGCCGCTCTCGAGGAACGGTTCGATCTCGCCGGTTGTCGTCACCGTGCGTACGACGGAGAAGTTCGGAGAGGCGTCGAAGCGGCCCACGAGCTCGCGGCTCGCAGCCGAGCGATCCCCGTCGGCGACGACGACGGGCACGTCGCGAACGTCCGTAGTCGCCGCATAGCCGAGCATGGCCAGCTGCACGATGGGCGCGACGATGACGAGGCCGAAGAGCCGCGGGTTCCTGCGGAGCTCCTGAAATTCCTTCCGCACGAGACAGCGAAGGCGCTGCATGTCAGGCCTCGTCGCGCGCGAGGCGCAGAGAAGAAAGCGCGAGCATCGCGGCCGCATAGAGCGCGAGCGCGGCGAGCTGCGGGAGGAGGTGCGTTACGGCCGTGCCTTTCAGGACGATGCCGCGAAGCGCCACAAGGAAATATCGGGCCGGCACCAGATACGTGACGAGCTGCAGCGCCGCCGGCATGCTGCTGATCGGGAAGATGAAGCCCGAGAGCATGATCGTCGGCAGAAATGAAATGAGCAGCGCCAGCTGAAAGGCAACCTGCTGCGTGTCCGACGCGGTCGAGATGAGCAGGCCCGTCGCGAGCGCGCCGACGAGGAAGAGCGAGAGCGCGAAGAGCAGCGCCAGCCAGCTGCCGCGCATCGGCAGGCCGAAGAGGAGCATCGACGCGCCGATGATGAGCGCCGCCGACGCGAGCGCGATGAGGAAGTACGGAATGGTCTTGCCGACGATGAACGAGGACGTATTCAGCGGCGCCATGCGGACCTGCTCGATCGTGCCGCTCTCCTTCTCGCGCACGATCGAGAGCGCGGTCGACGCGACAGCGGTGATCATCGCGATGTACGCAATCAGACCCGGCACGAGGAAGAGCGTGCTTCGAAGCTCGGGGTTGTACCAGATCCTGGGCTCTGCGGACAGCAGCGGCTGCACGGGCGGACCTGGCGCAAGCTGCACTCCGGCGGTGCGCAGGATGCTGCCGGCATAGCCGAGCACGGTCGTCGCGGTGTTCGCGTTCTCCCCGCTGATCACCACCTGCACGGGCGTCAGCCGCCGCGTTCGCACGTCACGCGCGAATCCTTCGGGAATCACCAGCACGGCTTTCGCGTCGTTCAAATCGAGGAGGCGTTCGGCGTCACGCGGAGCGTAGAACGACCCGACGAGGTCGAAGTACCCCGAGTTGACGAACGCAGAGACAACGGCGCGGCTTTCGGGGGTCCCGTCGCGGTCTTCGACAGCGAGCCGCACGTGACGGATGTCGAAGTTCAGGGCGTAGCCATACAGCAGCAGAAAAAATGCGGGAACGAAGATCAGGATGAGGAGCGTGCGTCGATCCCGCGCGATCTGGCGCAGCTCTTTCCGACAGACCGCGAGCGCCTGTCTCATGCGGCGGACCCCCGCGCGCGTTCTGCCGTTTCGACCACGTCCAGGAAAACGTCTTCGAGTGAGGGCGACACCCGGCCCGCGCTCTCCACGTCGATCCCCGCCGCGCGAACCTGTCCGGCGAGCGCCTCCGGAGTAACCCCCTCGCGGCGGAGCACCGCGTGCACCGCCGTCCCGAACAGGCTCGTCTTCTCCACCTCCGGCATCCGGTCGAGTGCGCGCATTGCATCCACCGGACGGCTGGAGCGCACTTCGACGATGGGGCGGCCGGCAAAGATCCGTTTGACCTCCGTCGTGGTCCCGATCGTCGCAATCCGTCCGGCATGGATCAGCGCGACACGATGGCACCGCTCGGCCTCGTCGAGGTAGTGGGTCGTCACGAGGACCGTCACGCCGGACGCCGCGAGCATGTCGATGAGCGCCCAGAACTGCCGGCGTGACAGCGGATCGACGCCGCCGGTAGGTTCGTCCAGGAAGAGGATGGCCGGCTGGTGCAGGATGGCACAGCCGAGCGCCAGTCGCTGGCGCCACCCGCCCGCGAGATCGCGCGCGAGCTGGCGCTCCCGCCCTTTCAGGCCCGCCATCTCGAGAACGAACTCGCGCCGCTCGGCGAGCTGTGACGCGCGCAGCCTATAGACGCCACCGAAG
>JBBWZJ010000285.1:0-8171 GCA_039648985.1 Acidobacteriota bacterium
TTCCGCCGTCGCCCGCTTTCGCATCTTCGATGCTACAGCGGGGCTATGGCGGACCCGCCGAAGCCTTGGCGACGGCGGGTAATTGGAGAAGAAACGTTCAGCTTTCAGATGTCGGCTCTCAGGCTGAGCGCTGACAGCTGAGAAGCAAGAAGCTCTTTGACATTGTCTGGGACGATTGATGACGCGCCGTGCCGATATCGGGCAGGAGACGCCATCAAACCCCAGGCAGCACACATCACCCTGCGCGTGGCCACCCGCCCCGCAGGGCATTTTCCCGGTGGTCATAGGAGAGGGGTCACACCCGTTCCCATTCCGAACACGGAAGTTAAGCTCTCTACCGCCGATGGTACTGCATGGGTAACTGTGTGGGAGAGTAGGTCACTGCCGGGATTATTTCTACCAAGGCCGCTGTCGAATAGACAGCGGCCTTTTTTTGTACACAGCTCTCAGACAAAGCTGACAGCTGTCAGCTTTCAGCCATCAGTTGATGCCACCGACCCAGGGCCAGAAACGTGCGGGGAACTGGAAACTACAATGCTTGAGAGCTGAGAGCTGAGAGCTGAGAGCTGAGAGCTGAGAGCTGAGAGCTGAGAGCTGGTCGATGAGAGCCATGCCCATCCCCCTCTCCCCCGGCGCCCACCACTTCCCCCACTACCTCACGCTCGACGAGCAGCAGGCAATCGCCGCTGAGTGCCTCGCGCTCGACGCACAGCCCGCCGGGTTCTACACGCCGATCGTCCGCGGCGGCGGGACGATGAGTGTCCGCATGCTCTGCCTCGGCCGCCACTGGAACGCGCGCACTTACACCTACGAAGAGCGGCGCTCCGACATCGATGGCCTGCCCGCGCCTCCCCTCCCGCCGCGGCTGGCCGCCCTCGCCGCGCGCACTGCTCGCGACGCCGGCTTCTCCGTCACGCCCGACACCTGCATCGTCAATTGGTACTCTGGAAGCAGCCGGATGGGCCTGCACCAGGACAAGGACGAAAGCCCGGAGACGATCGCCGCAGGCGCACCCGTCGTGTCCCTCTCGATCGGCGACACGGCGAAGTTCCTGTTTGGAGGCCTGAAACGGCGCGACCCCGTCACCAAGGTGCTGCTCGAGTCGGGAGACGCCTTCGTCTTCGGAGGCGCCTCACGGCTCCGTTATCACGGGGTGACCGGCATCGTCCCCGGGACCGCACCCGCAGGGCTGCCGTTCGAGGGACGGATCAACCTGACGTTTCGAAAGTTCTGACGACATGGACATCCGTGTTGCCACCCCGTCCGACGTCTCGACGCTGGTGCGGCTGATCAACGCTGCGTTCGTGGTCGAGCGTTTCTTCAAGGTTGGAGATCGGATCAGCGCCGAGGGCGTCCGGCGCCAGCAGGCGAAAGGGACGTTCCTCCTGCTCGAGCGGGACGGCGCGCCGATGGGCACGGTGTACGTCGAGCTGCGCGGCGACCGCGGATATATCGGCATGCTCTCGGTGGATCCTGACCATCAGGGCCGCGGATACGGCCGTGCCCTCATGACAGCGGCCGAGGACTACTGTCGACGGAACGGGGCACTGCATGCGGACCTGCGCATCGTGAACCTCAGGGAAGAACTGCCCGCCTTCTACCGCCGCCTGGGGTACCGCGAGCACGGGATGGCGCCGTTCTCCGATGCGGCCGAGGCCACACGCCCGTGTCATTTCGTCGTCATGACCAAACCGCTGGTGGCGGAGGGCGTCTGAGGCCATGATGGCTGCGTGCCTACAGAAGCCTCCCCCTTTGTCGTAACCGACGGCCGTCACTTCCGGCTCCGTCGCATGGACCCGCGCGGCTCGAGCCACCTGTCACTCTCGAAGGAAGACGCCGCGGCGCAGCTGCCCGATACGGTGGCGCGACTGGCGGCGCTCCAGGAGCAGCTCTATGCGCACAACCGCTGGGGCGTGCTCCTCATCTTTCAGGCGATGGACGCCGCCGGCAAGGACAGCGTCATCAAGCACGTGCTCTCCGGCATCAATCCCCAGGGATGCCAGGTCGCTTCCTTCAAAGTGCCGTCATCCGAGGAACTGAACCACGATTTCCTGTGGCGGACGACGGCGCGGCTGCCGGAGCGGGGGCGGATCGGCGTGTTCAACCGGTCGTATTACGAAGAAGTGCTCGTCGCCCGCGTGCATCCGGAGCTGCTGGCGAACCAGAAACTCCCCGCGTCACTCGTCACGCCGAAGATCTGGAAGGAGCGGTTCGAGGACATCACCGCGTTCGAACGGCACCTCGCGCGGAGCGGCTTCGTCATCCGGAAGTTCTTTCTGCACGTCTCGAAAGAGGAGCAGCGGCAGCGCTTCCTGAAACGCCTCGATGAGCCCGCCAAACAGTGGAAATTCTCGATGGGCGATGTCCACGAGCGCGAGCGCTGGGACGACTACATGGGCGCGTACGAGGACATGATCCGCCACACCAGTTCAGCCGACGCTCCATGGGTTGTCGTCCCCGCGGATCGTAAATGGCTCGCGCATCACGTTGTCGCGGCGGCTGTCGTCGATGCCCTCGAGCAGCTCGACCTCGAGTTGCCGAAGCTGACGGCTCCCGAACGTCGTGAGCTTGCTCGTGCGCGACGCGAGCTCGCATCGCGCAGCAAGACGCGCTGACGCGATTGTAATCCCCGGTCGGAAATTGTATGTGGTGCCGGCGAGCCGCGCACGGCATGCCCGCGCCAAATCTCTGCTCTGCGGCGATTCAGCAGCGGAACGTGATTTGCGGATGCCCCGTCGCATCGGCGCACCTCACAGCACCGGTGCACATCCCACATCCAACGCGGCATGCACGCTCGCACGTGGCACGTCGTCCCCTGACGGAGGGAACATGGAAGGCAAGTCCGAGATTGGTTCATCGATTGTCATCAAAGGCCAGGTCAGCGCGCAGGAAGACCTGTCGATCAGCGGCCGCGTGGAAGGGTCGATCAAGGTCGAAGGTCATGCGCTCACCATCAGTGCCGGCGCGCACCTTGTCGCGGACGTCGACGCGCGCGCCATCGACGTGCAGGGAAGCGTCTCCGGCGTGCTCTGCGCGGCCGAGCTGATTACGCTTGGCGCGGGATCGAAGGTCGTCGGGGAAGTCAGCGCGCCCTCGCTGAAGATGCTCGACGGCGCCGTGCTCCAGGGCAAATGCGAGACGACGCGGGGCGCCCGGAAGAGCGGCCTGCAGCTCGCCTCGTAGCGGCGCCCGGCCTACTTCTTCGCCGCGAGAATTTTCTCGATCTCGTCCATGACGCGGTTCATCTTCCGCATCGTGAGCTCGAGGGGTTCGTCGGTCGTCATGTCGACTCCGGCGTCCTTCAGCAGGTCGATCGGGTATTTCGATCCACCCGCCCCGAGGAACGCCAGATATCGGCTGGTGGCCGCCGGATCCCCGGCGAGCACTTTCTCGGAGAGCGCCGAGGACGCGGTGAATGATGTCGCGTACTGGAAGACGTAGAAATTCCGGTAGAAGTGCGGGATGAAGGCCCATTCATGCTGGATGTAGTCGTCCACGATGCAGATTCCCTTGTCGTGGCCGTAGTACTTCTTCGTGATGTCCGCATACAGCTTTGAGAGCGCGTCGCCGGTCAGCGGCTCGCCCTTCTCCGCCATTTCGTGCGTGCGCAGCTCGAATTCCGCGAACTGCGTCTGACGGAAGACCGTCCCTTTGATCCCCTCCAGGTAGTTGCCGAGCAGCGACAGCTTCGTGTCGTTGTCGGTGATCGTCTTCAGCATGTGATCGATGAGCAGCGCCTCGTTGAACGTCGAGGCCACCTCGGCGACGAAGATCGGATAGCCCGAAAGCGGGTAGGGCTGCGTCTTGTTGGAGAAATAGGACTGCATCGTGTGCCCGAGCTCGTGGGCGACGGTGCTGACGTCGTTGTACTTGCCGTTGTAGTTGAGCAGCATGTACGGGTGCACGTCGTACGCGCCGCCGTTCGAGTAGGCTCCCGACCGTTTTCCCGGCGTCGGGTACAGGTCGATCCATCGCTCGGTGAACGCCCGCTTCGCTGCGGTCTGGTACTCGTCCCCAAGCGGCTGGAGGGACGCCATGACGTGCTGTTCGGCCTGTTCCGCGGTGTAGTTCAGGTCCACCGACGCGACGAGCGGCGCATAGAGATCGTAGTAATGGAGCTCCGGCACCCCCATCATGCGTTTGCGGAGCGCCAGATAGCGGTGGAACGTCGGCAGATTCCGGTTCACCCCGTCGATGAGCCGCATGTAGACGGACGTGGGAATGTTCGCGCCGTCGAGCGACGCTTCGAGCGCGCTCTGGTAGTTCCGCGCCTTCGCGTAGAACTCGTCGCTCTGCACCTGTGCGTTCATGGTCGCGCCGAAGGTGCCGCGAAACGCGCCGAGCGAACCAAAGAACGTGGACATCACCTTCTCGCGGTCGGCCCGATTGGGCACGGTGCGATAGAGGCTGAACCCCGAGCTGTCGAGTTTGACGCTCTTGCCGTCCGCGAGGGTCACACTCGGGTATGGGAAGTCGGCATCGGACAGGATGCCGAAGATGTTGGATGGCCCGCTCGCGACGATGGAGGCGTTCGCCAGGAGACGCTCTTCGGGATCCGACAGCGTGTGGCTGCGGCGCCGGAGAATGTCGTGGAGGTAGAACGTGTAGACCTTCAACCGCGGCTCCGCCGCGATGAACTTGTCGATGGTGGCAGGATCGATCTTGAGGATCTCGGGTTCGATGAAGGCCGTCTCCGCTCCGAAGTTTGCGCCTATCTGGGAGATCTCCTGCTGCATGCCCTGATAGGTGCTCACGCGCGTGTCCTGGTCCGACATCATGCCCGCGTACACGGCCAGGCGCGCGAATTCCTTCGAGATGCGGCTGCCGAGCGCGAGCGCGTCAGCGAGCTTCTGCGGCGACGACTCCAGTGTCCCCCTGAACGGCTTGACGCTCGGAATCTCGGCAACGAGCTTGTCCTTGGCCGCGCGCCACGCCTGATCGTCGGGATAAATCTCGGAGAGATTCCAACGGTATTTTTCGGGGATCGTGGCGCGTTCCTGTTGCTGCGCCACGAGACCCGCGGGCGCGAGACCCGCGATCAGGGAAAGCGCCATCATCCAACGGATCACCTGCATCATGCGTCCGATTATAGTGTGCGGCCGAAGGCTGGGATGAGGGACGGGGCGAACGCCGGCTTGATTTCTCCCCCCGCACGTGCGCGATCATGAGCGTATGTCCAACCCTATCGATCCCCGGACTGACATCGGCCACGTGCATCTCAAGGTGGCCGACCTCGAACGTGCTCTCGGGTTCTATGCCGGGGTACTCGGCTTCGAGCTCACACAGCGCATGGGGCCCTCCGCGGCGTTCCTGAGCGCCGGTGGATACCATCACCACATCGGCCTCAACACGTGGGAAAGCCAGGGCGGCCGTCCGGCGGCCCCCGGGACCACCGGGTTGTATCACTTTGCGATCCGCTACCCGGACCGCCCGGCGCTCGGGGACGCCCTCCGCCGCCTTCGAGACGCTGCGGTGCCGCTGGAGGGTGCGAGCGATCACGGCGTGAGCGAGGCGCTCTATGTGCGGGACCCCGACGGCAACGGCCTCGAATTGTACTGGGACCGACCGCGCGCGCAATGGCCGCGGAATGCCGACGGGTCACTGCAGATGATCACGGGGCGGCTCGACCTCGAGGCGCTCCTCGCCGAAGCGCGCCTGCCGGCCGGGGCGGCGGGGCCGCAGTCGCCGTATGCCCTGATGTCCGAGGAGAACCGCGCACGGCTGCGGGCGCTCCGCGGACGGCTTCTGCATCTTCACAAGGTGCTGCTGGACGACACACGCGTGACCTATGAAATGGACCGCGGCCGGGTCGGCTCGAACGCGACACTTCTGCAGCTCGTCATCAGCGATCCGTGGTTTGCCTGGCTCCATTCGCTTTCGGAGCTCATCGTCCGTATCGACCAGACCGCCGAACCCGACTCGCCCGCTACCGACGGCGACGCCGGCGCGCTCATCGACCAGGTCGAGCATCTGCTGACGGCGTCCGAGACCGGCGAAGGCTTTCAGCGCCGCTACTTCGACGCGCTCCAGCGGCAGCCCGCCGTCGTTCTCGCGCACGCCGACGTGCGGCGCGCGATTAAGTCCATCCGTCAGGCGGGCTGACTGTCGGCAGTCAGGCGTCAGCTATCAGTTTTCGGCCTGGAGTTTTCAGTCTCCAGTTTCGGGGGTTTGGGCAGCAGCCAGTTCGGGGTCAGCTGATCGCTGTCAGCCGGAAGCCGGAAGCTGGAAGCCGGAAGCCGGAAGCTGGAAGCCGGAAGCCGGAAGCTGGAAGCTGGAAGCTGAGAGCTGGAAGCTGAGAGCTGAAACTGCGAGCTGAGAGCTGAACTGCGAAGCCATAGCACGCTATGATCGCGGACGCGTGGCTTCAGAAATCCAGCCGTCAGCCGCCCCAACGGCTGCGGCGGCGGGCGTGTCCGCGGTGACCCCCTCCCTTGCAGGCGCTCCGGCTGCACCCGGCGTGCGGCGGCGCGCCTTCGACCGCTCAATTGTGGACGGGCCGATACTGCCGGCCGTATGGAAGCTCGCCTGGCCGACGGTCCTCCAGAATGCGATCGGGGGTCTGCAGGGTATCGTCGATCACGCGCTCGTGGGTCACTACGTGGGCTACACGGGGAACGCGGCGATCGGCGTGAGCTGGCAGATTTTCCTCGTCGTGATTGTCTTCATCAGCTCCCTGTTTACCGGGATGGGAGTCCTCGTCGCACGCTACGCGGGTGCGAACGACGAAGAGCGCGTCAACCGCACGGTTTACCAAGCCTTCATCACGGCACTCGTGCTGTCGCTCGTCGTCCTGGCGCCGCTCGGGTACGTTCTGGCACCGAGACTCCTGACGCTCGTCAACGCGACGCCCGCGGTCCGCGCCGAGGCGCTCCCGTTTCTGCGGCTCATGTTCACCGGCAGCATCGGCCTCCTCATGCTCTTCATGCTCGGCGGCGCGCTGCGTGCCGCCGGGGACGCGCGTACGCCGCTGCGGCTCGGCGTCGCGATGACGGTCCTCAATTTCTGCCTCAACGTCGTGTTCATCAGCGGGGCGGGTCCGATTCCGGCGTTTGGCACGCGCGGGGCCGCCATGGGCACCGTCATCGCCAGCATTACCGTGTCGTCGGTCGCCGTATGGCTGCTCTGCGCCGGGCGGCTCGTCGTGCACTTCCCCAGGACGATGTCGTGGCGGCCGGACCTGAGTGTCATTCGATCGCTCTTCCGGTTCGGATTGCCGGCCGGCATTCAGGGGGTCGCCATGAACGTCGCGGGCGTGATGCTGCTGCGGTTCATCGGGTCGCTCCAGTACAGCGCCGAGGCGCAGGCGGCTTACGCGGTCGGCTATGCCGAGCTGTTCTCACTCATCACATGGACCTCGGTCGGGCTGATGGGAGCCGCGGCGGCGGTGGCGGGCCAGAACCTCGGAGCCGGCAAGCCGGAACGGAGCGCGCGTGCCGTGCACCTGACGGCCCGGATCGGTTTGTGCGTGGCGGCGACGATCGGTGCGCTGTTCCTCCTCATTCCCGAACAGCTGCTTGGGATCTTCGGGTTGAAGGATCCCATTGTCGTCGGGCTCGGCCGGGAGCTCCTGAGGTATCTGAGCGTGTCGGGCCTTTTCATCACGGTGGCGCTGACGTACACCGGCGGGCTGCAGGGGACCGGCGACACACGAAGCCCTCTCTACATCACGCTCGTGTCTCAGGTGCTGCTGCCGCTGGGTGTCTGCTTTGCACTGCAGCGCTCGGGAACGCTGCACGCCTCCGGCGTCTGGACCGCAATTCTCATCGGCCACTCGACCCGCTGCCTGCTCTCTGTTGCTCGCTTCCAACAGGGAAAATGGCGGCTGATCCGCGTCGAATGAAGACGGTCGCGATCGTTGATTCCCCGCTCAGCCGAACGAGGTGCGACGGCTGAGGCCGGCCCCGCTTCTTGCAGGCAGCACCCGGAGAAGGGAGTCAGCAGGATGAAGTGGACCTCCGGCGATCGCGACAACATCGAGGACCTGCGTGGCAGTTCAGGTGGCGGAATGGGCGCCATGCCGCTTGGCATCGGCGGCGTCGTGGTGCTGCTCCTGCTCAGCTGGGCGACCGGCGTTGACTTCCTGTCCCTCGTCGGCGGTGGCGGCGGCGGAGCGGCGCCGACGGCGAATGTGGGTCCCGCCCGACCTGTCGCGTCCTCTCCGGCCGAGGAAA
>JBBWZJ010000319.1:0-3396 GCA_039648985.1 Acidobacteriota bacterium
CGGCAAGGGACCATGTATTCGTCACCGGTGCGGGAGCGGTGGTGACGGGTGTCGGCGCCGCCGGTGACGCGCCGCTCCCGCCACCGCACGATGCGACAGCGATCCCCAGAGCCGCGACGCCGAGCGCAACAGGACGTCGAGCGGCTGAATTCACGCCGCGGATGCTAACACGGCTCATCTAAACGAGACGGAGTTTGTATTGATGAGTTATCACTGATGAGGTCGTTGCCGAGCGGTATACGCTAGGCGGGTGCACGAGCTTGCTGTGAGATGCGACAGACTGGAGAAGCGTTACGGCGACGTCGTCGCCGTCGCTGGCCTGTCGCTGCACGTCCGACGCGGCGAGTGCTTCGGGCTGCTCGGCCCGAACGGCGCCGGCAAGACGACAACGATCGAGATTCTCGAGGGGCTGCTCGCGCCCGACGCCGGAGAGGTGGAGGTTCTCGGGCTCGCCTGGAAGACGAGCGAGCGCGCGCTGCGCGAGCGGCTCGGCATCCACCTGCAGGAAACGCAGCTCAGCGACAAGCTGACGGTCGAAGAAATGCTCCGCCTGTTTCGCTCGTTCTATCGGCGCGGCAGGCCGGTCGGCGAGCTGCTCGAGATCGTCGCGCTCGAGGGCAAGCGCGGAAGTCGCGTGGGAACGCTCTCTGGGGGACAGAAGCAGCGGCTCTCCGTCGCATGCGCGCTCGCAGGGAATCCCGACCTCCTGTTCCTCGACGAGCCGACGACAGGTCTGGATCCGCAGTCGCGGCGTCAGCTCTGGGACGTCCTCGAACGCTTTCGATCGGACGGCGGGACCATCGTGCTGACGACACACTACATGGACGAAGCGCAGGTGCTCTGCGACCGTGTGGCGATCGTCGATCACGGCAAGCTGATCGCGCTGGGCTCGCCGCGCGAGCTCATCGAGGCGCTGGCGGCGCCGAAGACGATCGTGCAGCAGGGAACGCTCGAGGATGTGTTCATGTCGTTGACCGGACGCCACCTCCGCGATGAGTAGCGCGGATCGGGGAGGCGCGCATCACCCGGTCATCGAGCTGACGCTGACGCGTGTCCGCGAGTTCGTCCGGGAACCGGAAGCGCTCTTCTGGACGTTCGTCTTCCCTATTGTGATGTCGCTCGTCATGGCGATGGCGTTCCCTTCCCGGACCGCACAGCCCGTACCTGTCGGCGTCGCGGGCGGCGCGGGGGCCGCATCCATCCGGCAGGCGCTTGCACAATCGCCGGGCATCGTGCTCAGGGACATCCCGGCCGGCGGTGAGCAGCGCGCCCTGCGCGAGGGCGAGGTCCATGTCATCGTCGTCCCGACCACCCCGCCAGCCTATCGCTTCGACTCGGCCCGCGCCGAAAGCCGCACGGCGCGGCTTGTGGTGGACGACGCGCTGAAGCGCGCGGCCGGGCGCGTCGATCCGTGGGTGGCACGCGAGGAAGGCGTGCAGGTGCCGGGATCGCGGTACGTGGACTGGCTCATCCCCGGGCTCGTCGCGATGGGCATCATGAGCAACGGCATGTGGGGCGTGGCGTTCTCCATCGTCCAGGCACGCATGCGCAAGCTGCTGAAACGCATGGTGGCGAGCCCGATGCAGAAGCGTGAATACCTGTTCGCCCACCTCCTGGCGCGCCTGCTGTTCCTTGCGCCCGAGGTCGGCGTGCCGCTCGCGTTCGGCGCGCTCGCGTTCGGGATGCCGATCAACGGCAGCTTCGGCGCGATCGTCGCCGTCACGCTGGCCGGCTCCCTGGCCTTCAGCGCGTTCGGCCTGTTGCTCGCCACGCGGGCGCGCACGTTCGAAGCCGTCTCGGGGCTGATGAACATGGCCATGCTGCCGATGTGGCTCCTGAGCGGCGTGTTCTTCTCGTCATCGAACTTCCCGCGGATGTTCCAGCCGTTCATCCAGGCGCTGCCGCTCACGGCGCTGGTGGATGCGCTGCGCGCGGTGGTGCTCGAAGGTGCGCACCTCCCGGCTGTCGCACGGCAGCTCCTCGTGCTCGCCGGCTGGACTCTCATCCCGTTCGCGCTGGCGCTGCGCCTCTTTCGGTGGCGGTAGAGGGATCAGCTATCAGCTATCAGCCATCAGACGTCAGCCTCCAGCTGGCGGACCTCAGGGCGAGATTGAGAGCTGAAAGCTGAGAGCTGAAAGCTGATATCTGAAGCCTGACAGTCGTGCCATAACTCCACTCGATGTCGTCGCTGACGACGCATCGGATGCATGGACGACGTGTGAAACGGGCCTTTCGCGCGGGCCCGGTCTTTGCACGGAGGGCCCTGACCACGTCCCAGGGAGGTGCAGATGTTTCAACTGAGCATCGTCGATCACATCCGTCTGAGCTTCGGCAGCGCGGTGGGCGCTTACCAGGGACACACGGCGGCTGCGCTGCGGTTGTCGCAGTGGGGGTGGTATTCGAAGATCGTCACGCTCGCGCTTCTCGGAGTGGGCGCGGCGGCGAACCTGCTGGCGCTGCGACAGGGCCACGGCGTCCAGGTGACAGCGGCGGTTCTGGCGGCCATCGCCTTCGCGGCGCTGGCGGTGCACATCGCGTTCGAACCCACGCCGCGAATCTATGGACATCGCGCGTGCGCGTCGCGGCTGTGGGCGCTCTGCGAAAAGTACCGCGCGCTCTTGACCGAGGTGCAGGACGAGCTCGTCGACGTGCCGACGATCACGGCACGGCGGGACGCACTGCTCCGGGAGTTCGGCGCGATCTTCGACCAGGGCCCCCCGGACGATCGCCATTCGTACCGCATCGCCCAGAAGGCCCTCTCGGGTCCGCACATGGGAGGGTACTCGGATCAGGATCTCGACCAATTCCTGCCCGCGGCACTCCGTCGCAGCAATAGCCAGCCCGAGGCCATGCCTCAGCCCGCCGGCTAACCTGTAAGAGGCGCGGCTAAGGCGCTTCTGGGGTTTGAACCGATTTCCCCGGCGCCAGCTTTGGCACTTGACACGGACGCCCAACTGTCATACTGTCATATGACAGTTACATGCGGTTTCAACTGAGCTTCAAGTCGGGCAAGCCCGTCTACCTGCAGATCGTCGATCAGGTCAAAGTGGCGGCGGCATCGGGCGCCCTCGTCCCGGGCGACGTGCTGCCGTCAATTCGGCCGCTCGCGGAGGAGCTGCGCGTCAACCGCAACACGGTGGCGAAGGCATACGCCGAGCTCGAGTCGCAGGGGGTGATCGAAACGATGGCCGGGAAGGGCTGCTTCGTTCGCGCAAACCACTCCCCATTCAAGAAGGCTGTTCGGGTGGAGTTGTTGACCGAACGCGTGGACGAGGCGGTCGTCCAGGCGCATCACCTGCAGGTCAGCCGGGCGGACTTTCTGCGGGTCGTCCAGGACCGGTATGACGCCTTCGAGCGCGAGCGCACCACCAAACCATGAGGGAGCACATGACGCCT
>JBBWZJ010000281.1:0-15928 GCA_039648985.1 Acidobacteriota bacterium
TACCGGAGGCTCACCCGGCCCCACACGTTCGTCTTGCCGCCGTGCCCCCAGACGCGCGTCAGCTCGAACGGGCGGTCGTCGGGTGTGAGATATGGCTGCTCCTTCAGGTCGAGGAAGAACCGGGGCGGATGTTCACCGCGCGCGGCCCGCGCCCGCGCCTCCCACGGCTGCACGTGCGTCCAGAAGGTCGTCCGATCGAAGCGGGTTCCCGCGTCGAGCATGAGCACTTTCACGCCCTGCTTCGTCAGGTTCCACGCCGCCATTCCGCCGGACGCCCCGCTGCCGATGATCACGACCGGATGGACCTGCGGCGATTTGATGATCTGCATGGGTCTCTGCGCTGCCAGGGGTCGTTCGTACGGAGTGCGGAGCTTTAGCTCCGCGACCCCTGGGGATTGCGGCGCAGCATGTCACAGCCGCGGCGCCCCGGCAAACGGAGTACGTAGGGCGGAGCAACAGCTCCGCCCTGCGTGCGGTACCGCCGGGTACGTAGCCCGCAGCTTCAGCTGCGGGTTAGGCGGAGCTAAAGCTCCGCCCCTACGTACGGGGGCCGGGCTGGCCCATCAGGAAAAAGGCGTAATATGGTGGGGTGCCGGCAGCCCCGGCTGGAGAAATCACGTGGGAAAACAGATCATCACGGCATCCGGGAAGTCCGTCACCCAGTTCCGCGATTACGACCACGCGCTGCCTCGGGTCGAAGCGTTTTACGCTGCCAATCACAAGTACCAGACGCTCGCCTTCGTGCTCGAGAAGAAGCGGGAGTATCTCTCGCTGAACCGGAAGACGTTCACGGTGTGGGAGGCGCTCGAGTTCCTGAACACGCTGGTGGACGACAGCGATCCTGACGTCGACTTCACCCAGATCGAGCACGCGCTGCAGACCGCCGAATCGATTCGTGCGTCGGGCCAGCCGCGCTGGTTCATCGTGACCGGTCTCGTGCACGACCTTGGAAAGATCCTCTGCCTGTTCGGCGAGCCCCAGTGGGCGGTCGTCGGGGACACGTTCCCGGTCGGGTGCCGCTGGTCGCCAAAAATCGTATACAGCCACTTCTTCAGCGAGAACCCGGACCGCCTCGTACCGGAGTACCAGACCGAGAACGGCATCTACGAGCCGGGGTGCGGCCTCGACAACGTCCACATGTCCTGGGGTCACGACGAATACGTGTACCACGCCGTCAGAAATCACCTCCCGGACGAGGCCCTCTACATGCTCCGGTATCACTCCTTCTACCCGTGGCACAAGGAAGAGGAGTACTCGCACCTGCTCGACGATCGGGATCGGACGATGCTGAAGTGGGTGCGGGCGTTCAACCGCTACGATCTGTACTCGAAGGGAAGCGCGCGGCCCAACGTGCAGGAGCTGATGCCCTTCTACGAAGATCTCGTGAAGGAATTCTTCCCCGAGCCGCTCCGCTGGTAGCACAGCCGACCTGTTGACCGTTGCACGTGTCGCACGTGGCACGTCGCACGTTGAAGTTTCTACCCCCTCCCGATGAACGGCATCTTCGTCGCCATCACGGTCATGAACTGCACGTTCGCCTCGAGCGGCAGCCCCGCCATATAAACGACCGCCCTCGCAACGTGGTCCAGATCGAGTAATGGTTCCACCATCAGCTCGCCGTTGGCCTGCGCCACGCCCCTCGCCATGCGCGTCGTCATCTCGGTCGCGGCATTGCCGATGTCTATCTGGCTGCAGGCGATATCGTATTTCCTGCCGTCGAGCGACGTGGATTTCGTCAGCCCCGTGACCGCGTGCTTGGTGGCCGTGTACGCGATCGAATCGGGACGCGGAGCATAGGCGGAAATTGAACCGTTGTTGATGATGCGCCCGCCGCGCGGGGTCTGCGTCTTCATCAGCACAAATGCTTGTTGCGTACACAGGAACGCACCTGTGAGATTCGTATCCACGACCGATCGCCACGCCGTCGTCGAGAGTTCTTCGAGCGGCACGCCAGGCACGTTGATCCCGGCGTTGTTGAACAGCACGTCGAGTCTCCCGAACCTGTCGCGGGTCCGCGCAAAGAGCGCCCGCACAGAGTCAGGTTCGCTCACGTCTGCGCGGACCACCTCCGCGCGCACCCCGGCCTCGCCCGCTTCGTCCACGGCCTTGTTCAGCGGCGCCGGGCGGCGGCCCGCAAGCACGACCGAGTACCCCTCGCGCAACAACGCAAGCGCCACGGCTTTGCCGATGCCGCTTCCCGCACCGGTGATGAGCGCGATCCTCGATCCTGTACTCACGTCCGTCCTTCGATGTTGCGTGTGGGCTGTGTGTCGTCGGCCCGCCGGTCCCCGCGTTATGGGCTGCGCACGCCCATTGCGGACAACCCGGGTACGTCGCGGACGGCCGCTTCTACTTCCAGATGCCGAGCAGCCGCCGCACGACGATGAGCTCTCCGACGTGGTATGCCGAGTGATCGGCGACCAGGAGCAGCTCACGCAGATACGTCTGTCCTGAGCCGTGGGGAATCGTGGCCGTGAGATCGACATCGGGATCCGTGGCCATCTGCTGCAGCGCCGTCCGGTCCTGCCGGAACTGTGCGACCGAATCGTCCCACGCAGCTGGCGAGGGCGGTTCGGGCGACCCCGGCCAGTAATCGTCCGGCCAGTTCAGCTCGTGGTACTCGGGATTGCGGCAGAACTCGAGGATGTCGTGCTGCGTCCGCCGCAGGTGTTCGAGCAGCTGCCAGGGTGTGTAGGGCAACCCCTCCGGCTTCACGCCCCACGACCCCGCCGGCACCCCCTCGACAGCCGTATCGAATCCCGCGTGCGCATCTTCCCATGCGAGAAGACGCCCCACGTGCTGCCGGATTGCTGCTTCAGAGGCCATCATCTCTCCCCGCACCCTGGCACCGTTGGCACGCTGGCACTCCTGGCACCCCTGGCACCCCTTTTATTGCTTCCCCTTCAACATCCCCGGAGAGTTCCATTTGACGACGTGGTATACCGCGGGTCCGTCACCAACGTTCCGGATGCTGTGAAGCTGGTTTGCCGCCTGGAAAATGATCGAGCCGGGCCCGACACGTTTGAGCTGACCGTTGACGAGGGATTCCACCGTGCCCTGCTTGATGATCACCAGCTCCTCGTCGGGATGCTGATGCGGCGGGTGCGGAGTCTCCCCTTTGTTGAGCGTCGTGATGTGGATCTCGAGCTCGTCGAGGGTGGCAGTGGGCGCCTGGACGACTTTCCGGACCGTGCCGGTCTTGTTTGGCTGTTCGGCCAGACTGTTCCAGTCGAAAATAGTGGATCCCATGACGGGAGCCGCGCCGCGCACAGCCGCTCCGGCCGCCAGGGTGATCGCCGAGGCGACGACCGCCACACACACGTCTCTGCGACTCACCATTGCCCACTCCTTCTCCGCTGGCCGGTGCGCCGGCTGCGATTTCGGTTATTGCGTGCCGCGCCTCGGCTCGTCCACGAGCGCCTGATAGACCAGGGTCGGAAATTTCGCCGTGATGTCGGAGTTGCTCGGCAGCAGCTGAATCATGAGCAGCATGACGACGCCCGCATCCGGATCCACGCGGTAGGAGGAGCCATATGCGCCGCCCCACCCGTAGGAACCGACAGAGGCCAGGCCCGCCGCGCCGTACCGGTCCGTGGTCTCGAAGCCGAGTCCGAACCCGAGTCCTGTCGCCGAGTGCAGCGTGCCCACCTGGTTGGTCGTCATCAGCGCCACGGACCGGGGCGAGAGGATCCGCACGCCGTCCAGCGCCCCGCCGTTCCGGATCATCTCGAGGAACCGTGCGTAGTCGCGCGCGGTGGATAGCAGGCCGGCCCCCCCGGCGAAGCTCTTGCGCGGTCCCTCAACATAGTGGCCCTGCCCCCTGGCGCCGTCCGGGGCCCGCGTGATCCGACCGTCGGGACCGCTGGCGTACACCGCCGTGAGACGCTCGTGCTGGCTCGGGAGCAGGTAGAACTGGGTGTCCTGCATGTGCAAAGGCTCGGTAATCCGCTGCGCGAGGAAGCGATCGAGCGGGATGCCCGAGGCTCGTTCGATCACGCATCCCAGGATGTCCGTGTTGTAGCCGTAGACATACGACTCGCCAGGGTGCGCTGCGAACGGAAGCGACGCCAGTCGCTCCATGGTGTCGCAGATCGGCTCGTCTTTGTCCGCCGTGTACCAGCCGAAACCAGCCGCAGGCCCGAGCCCCTTTGCCTGGTAGAGGGGCGCCTCGGCGGATCCGGTCCCGTACGAAATGCCGGCCGTGTGCGTGAGCAGGTCCCGGATGGTGATCGCCCGCTTCGCCGGAATCGTCGACACGGCGCCGTCTTTCTCGACGAGCACCGTCGTTTTGGCGAACGCAGGGATGAACAGACTCACGGGATCCGTCAGCGCGAGCTTCCCTTCCTCCATCAGCGAGAGGATGCCGACGCTCGTCAGCGCCTTGGATTGCGACGCGATCCTGAAGATGCTGTCCGGCGCCATCCGGCGGCCCGACTCCTTGTCGCTCCAGCCGAAGGCCCGCTCGTACACCGGTCGTCCGTCGCGCAGCACGAGCACGACGGCGCCGCCGATGCGGGCCTCATCGACATACCGGTTGAAGACGGTGTCGATTCGCGCCAGGCGGTCGGGGGCGAACGCCTGCTGGGCCGCCGGTGCCGTGGAGGCGCGCTGGGCCTGCGCATACGACGCCGAGGGGGTCGCGATCGAGAGCAGCAACAGCAGAAGAGCGTGTGGTCTCAGCATGGGGCGCATTCTACAAGGTTCTGCGGTGACGGCGCCCCTCACGCGGTCCTCACCTGGGGGATGCGATCAGCAACGGGCGGCAGCGGGGGAAATTCGGTGAACGGCGCGGATTGATACCAGTAGGCCGCGGAGAAAAAGCTATCGGAGCGGTCGTTGGCATGGCCGTGCTCAATCGTGTGTTTCAGGTACCGATCGAACGTCACCGGGTTGTCGCCGTGCCAGCGGTAGCAGCAGTAGCGTCCGCCGGTCCGTTCCGGATTGACGATGATTGGCGCGCCGTACATGGCATGGCTGAACGGCACCGCCCCTTCGCGGCCGCCGAAGTTCCAGCTTCCCAGAAAGTAGTCCTCGGTTCCCGTTCCCACGATGATCGGCTTGGACTCGTCGTCCACGAAGATCATTTCGTCCCCTTCCCCCCACCAGCCGTTCGCGTTCTGCAGCACGCCGAGTGTGACCCCCATCAGATGGCCGCGGCCTCGCGTCTCCATGTACACGTAGTTGTCCTTGCCGTCGGGATTCAGCTTCACCGCCGGATCCGCCACGCGCGCCACGGCCGGGCGCTGGCGATACTGCGCATGGAAGTACATCGCATCGTCGGGCAGCTTCGGGACAGTCATGTAGTCGATGTTCGAGTAGAACGACCCGACCTCCTGCGCGCCCTCGTTGGTGACGGTGAACTTCGCCGAGTTCCTGTACGGCATCGCGAAGTAGCAGTTCAGCGACTTGCCCGGTGAGCAGGCGAGGTACTGCGACTCGTAGATCTGGTACGAAGCGAGGTTCAGGCCGAAGAAGTCGCCGATCGGCACCTCCACACTTGGCTTCGCGTTTCCATCCCAGTACCCGCGGAGGACGAGCTCCTTCAGGTGATCGCCGCTGCGAGCGGAAATCGTGAACCAGATGTGAGTGATCACACCCGGTCCCGAGGCGCTGAAGACCTCCTGAACACCGCCGCCGGGAATAGGCCAGCGATCGCTGTTGCCGCCGGTTCTGTCGTAGCTCGATTGCTTCAGGGACCTGTAGTGCTGCGCGCGGGCATATTGCGGCAGGAAGGAAAACTCCCCCGAAGTCTGGACCTGGGCGCGGACGGGAGCGGCTGCCGCCAGCGCACCGGCGCTCAGCATCCCCTGCAGAAAGCCCCGCCGGTGATTGGATCTCGATTCCATCAGTGCCTCCCCGCTGGCGCCTGGCTGCGCCCGGCTGCATAGTGTGCCGCTGAGTGTAACCGAGGATCCTGGCGAATCATCGAAGAGCGTCGGCCTAGTGACGGACCCGCTTCCGCGCTGCGAGCTTCCAGAACTGCGTCTCGTTGAGCAGCGTGATCCGGTGGCCTTTGTCCCGCAGCCTCTTGATTTCCATCAATTTCAAACCTGCGTCGCGCCCGGCGGCCTGCTGCGCGTTGGGACGGCCGCGCACGACCACGCTCGTCAGGATGGACGGCATGCCGTGGATGATCGCGCCGGCGCGACGCGCGGCCCGGATGGCCTCCGCTCTCGGCTTCGTCAGGATCCCGGTGAACGCAAGGTGGACGCCCTCGAGCGTCCGTTTCACGCCCGCCTTCATGCGAGCCGGCGGCGTGCGGAGTGCGGCAATCAACTCGTCGGCGCTTTCATATCGCTTGCGGCGTTCGCCGATGCACCGATGCACGATCTCTCGCAAGTGATCGCTGCACGGCAGCGTGCGCACTTCCTGCGTCGTCACGCGCGCGCGGGCGTCCCCCTTTACGAGCATCGCAAGCAGCTGGCCGACCTGATATACATCGTCGCGGGCCTGCCACTTCGGGGCCGAGGCCTCGAGGAAATCACTGGGGACCATCGACCGGTTGAGCGTGCGTGCCGTGATGCCGCGCCTGTCGCTCTGCTGGCGCACGATCCCGAAGTCGCCGAGCTTCAAGCGCCGGCCGTCGCAGACGAACACATTCATCGGCGTCAGGTCGCGATGGAGCATCTGCCCGCGGTGAAGCGTGCCGAGCACCTGCAGGATGCCCGCGATCTCACGCCGGGCGCTGGTCTCCGCCCAGCACCTGCCGGACTGCTCCAGGAACGCACTCAGATCGCCGTGCCGCGCGTACTCGAGCGCGAGGCAGTACAGAACAGACCCGCGACCGTCCGTGGGAACGCAGGGGAAGGCATCGAACACCCGGATGGCACGCGCGTCTTCCTGCAACAGCTGCCCGAAATACGCTTCGCGCACCCAGCCGTCAATCCGGGTGCTGACCTTGATGCAGACAACCTCCGGCACCCGTGGCGTCTGGCCCAGCCGGCGTGCGCGATACACCTGTCCGAATCCGCCTTCACCTATCAATTGTTCGATTTGGTATCTGAGGCCGGTCTCAGGGCTCGTGATGAGCCGCGTGGGATCGAGCAGGGGAATTCGGCGACGTGCGTGGACAGACGACGCGGTGCGCGTCGGGGCGGAGGAGCTGTGTCGACTCATAGAGTGGGCGCTGCCGCGGCAGGCACGGCGGATTCATTCTAGCCCGGACTATTCCTCAAGGCCCGAATCGTCCGCCCTTCGGCTCCGACTCCGGCCGATTCTCGGGGTTCGGGAATAATGCGGGCTGGGAGAACACGGGGGGGCCAGAACGCTGCCCGGCAGAACGTGCCAGATGCCTCGCGCCCCAGGCGATTGCGGCGGCCATGATCGCAAGCCCGGTCCAGTGAGCTGCCAAGCCCAGTGTGCGATCGTGCTGCATCCAGCCGAGCGCCGTGAGGAGATACTCCCAGTCGTGTCCCTCGACTTCAGCGCCCGTATGCCCGCCAAGGAGCACGAGCTGCAGCGCGCGGGCATCGGCGATGTACGGGGCAAGATCGAGGAGGTTCTGACCGGCCCACCAGCTGCAGACCGCCGCACCAAACACATCCCGTTGCCTCAGGAATGCCGTCGCGCACGCCACCGGAACGAGCACCTGGAACAAACTGCCGCCTAGGACAGTCATGAACCGTCCGAACGGCGAGAACAGAACGTGGCCGGCTTCGTGGAAGACGAGATTGGGCAGATGGAGCACCGAGTCCATTACTCCGGCCCCCATCGGTGCGCGGGCAAATTGCCACGTCCACACGGCGAGCGCGATGAGGACCACGCCACGACCGACCCGGGAGGCGCCGGCGAGAGGATCCTCTTGAAACCGTGGCGTGACGGGCGGCGCAACAACATCAGGCGAATCTGCCGCCGCTTCGGCCACACGGTGCTCGAACTTCGCGAAGATCACTCCGCATCGCGAACACTCGAGTGCTCCCGCAGATGCCATCGAACCGCATTGGGGGCAGGCAGCCGTGCTCGTCACCGCCATTCGGGCGCGTAGTCCCTGTCCCGCAGCTTCTTCTCGATCCGCAGGCTGAGTGCAAACAATGCAAAGACCTCGATCAGGCCGATGAAGGCGTATATCGCGAATCGGGTGAACGCACTCGGCTCGGGGAAGCAGACCTCTCCGGCGTCGAGGCAGGCCTGCGTCACGCGATCGATCTCGACGTATTCACGCATGATCAGGCTGAAGGACGTGCCGAAGATGACGGCGGTGCCGACGATGTTCCCGAAGATCATGCCGCCCTTGCGCCAGAACGGAAACGCCACGATCAGGCTGACGACAGGCGGTGCCGTCAGCATGAGGGCAATCCAATACCAGCTCAGTGTACGCACGGAGAACCATTATGGGGCAGCATGCGTTCGGCAGGCTCATCTCGAAGGGTCAGTCGATCGCAACATAGACATCGGCCCGCGCCGGCTGCCGCTTGTCGTACCGTTCGAAATCCGTCGTGTACGCGCGCCGATGCAGCGCGGCCTCCGAGAAATACCGCCAGATGTCCATCCACGTGCGGATCAGTGCGTCAGGCATGGCGCCTTCGGCCGTGAACACGAGGTATCTGGCTGAGGGCAGGATGACCCGGACGAGCCCTTCTGGAACCTCGGCCGGGCTGTTCACTTCGGCGCCGACAACAAGGGAATACTCGCCCGTATGGTCGCTTTCGTACGCCGTGTACGCCGCGATCACCACGTTCGGATCGGTCCGGTTCGGGATCGCCGGCTCGATCTCGAAGAATCGCCGCCAGAGCGCGGGTATCCGTGCGGTGGACGGATCGGCCTCGGCCCGATTCGTCGTTCTGGCGGTGACGCCGATGACGGTGCTCGAGGGGACCGTGACGATCGTCTGGGTGGGCATGCAGGTGTCCGATGCGCATCAGCGCGGAACATTCGGGCGGTGGCGAAATACGGGGTTCTCGCTGCGCGCCTTCAGGCCTGCCGCTTCGAGGCCGATATAGCGTTGGGTGATGCTTCCCGTCAACGCGGCGAAGAGGCCGCTGAAGAGGCCCTCGAGCCGCAGAGACAACGTCGCGCGGCTGCCCGTCCCGCCCGGTTCCACCGCATGGTGGCCTGTCACCCGGAGTCCCGGTGCGGTGCTGACCCAGGTGAAGCTCCTGCCCCGCTCGATAGCTGTGACTTTCCACAACGCCGGAGGAAATTTCGGCTGACGGATCAGCACGCGGGTGTCGACGGCAAACGGCCGGTCCCCCAGCCGCTTGACGCTCGTAACGGACGGGGTCCATTCGCGCCACGCGTCCGTGTCGCTCATCACCTGCCAGACGCGGTCGGTTGACGCCGCGATGTCGATCGACGTGCTGAACGTCCTCATGCCCTTTACTCGGGTACGAGGGTGCGTGGCCTTCGGTGTGCGACGCCCGCTGGCTGGTCGATCCAAAAGCTGTGTGACGCGGGATTGCTCATTCGGGAGCGGCGGCAATGGGGGTCCCTTGCGCCGACGCCAGCTGCCATCTGCCGGCGTTGCGGACGTAAACATGCGCGTACCGGCTGTGCGCCTCGAACCGCTGGTCCCCGAAGCCGCCGCGCATGCGTGTCTGCCCCGTCACCACCGCCGCGTCTCCGTAGGCCCGCACGCGCGAGTCGAGGCGCTCGATCGAATCGAAACGCAACTGTCTCGAGCTGACGAGGCCGATCAGCACAGGCGCCGGAACTTCGGATCCAGACATGACGTCGATGAGCAGAAAATCTGGCGTCAGCACCGATTCGAGGCCCGGACCATCTCCGCAGAGCAGCGCCCCGAAAAACGCGTCCTCCGCCGCCATCGCCTCGTGTGGTGCGCTCACCCTGCCTGCTCCCCCGGCCGGCTCATTGCGATCGGCTCACTTCCGTGTTGCGCTCCAGGTCCCGCTGACCGCCTCGGTGCCGCTTGCTTTTTCGCGGGCCGACCACGTGCCGGTCACGCGGCTCCCTTCGAACGTCCCCAGCAGCACGATCTCGGCGCCTTCCGCCGCAGGGAAGTCGTACCTGGCCGTCATCTTGTTGCCGTCGAAAGACAGCGCGGCGAACGTCGCGGTATAGGTGGGTTCGCCGGTCACCGAAACCCTTCCACCAGTGACGCCGTCCTTTGTGTCGATCGTCAGCTCGAACCCGCCTCCGGCGTCAGCGCCCTCCCACGTGCCGCTCCAGGTGCCCACGAATTGCGCGCCCGCTGCGTCCTGGCCGGCAGTCGTCACTCCGGTGACGCCGACCAGCCCGGCGAGGACAACGCAGATCACCAAACCGCGTAATGTACGCATGTTCCTCCGACCGAGGATGACTGTTGGTCGCGTCGAGTTGTGCGGTCGACCGCCACTGATCGCGCGCGACATGGCAGAAGGCCCTGACCGCCCATTTTCGTCCAGTTCCGCGGTCCGGACTTGTTGAAAAAAACGAGGCCGAGTGGCGGCAGATGCTCGAGCCCTGTGCGGCGCTTGCATCAATTGTAAAGTTTTCGGCAAGAATACGTCGGAGACAACTACCCGATGAAACTGACCCGACGCCGCTTCCTCGAGTGCACAGGATCCGTTGTTGCCGCGGGAGGTCTCGCGCGCACTGCCCGGGCTGCCGGTCAATCTCCGGCACCACGGCCCATTTCGGGCGCTCCAGGTGTGGAGCTCGCGGTGGATGGCTCGGGGCTGCCAGACTATTCGCGCGATCTCGAACGGTACCTCGTTCGGCTCACGACCGAGGCACGCGAACGCCGGCAGCGCATCGTCCGCGCCATCTCGACCCGCCAGGATGTTCTCGATCGGCAGAAGACCGTGGTGGCGGAGCTCTGGAAGATGCTGGGAGACACGCCGGAGAGGACGCCGCTCAACCCGCAGGTCACCGGCAGGATCGACCGGCCGGGCTACCGGATCGAGAAGGTGGCATTCGAGAGCCGAAGGCGCCTTTACGTGACGGCGAATCTCTACGTGCCCTCCTCGCCAGGGCGCCATCCGGCGATCCTGGCGCCTCTTGGACACTCGACGAACGGCAAGGCCTGGCCGAGCTACCAGCGACTGTTCTCCAATCTCGCACGCAAGGGCTACGTCGTCCTGGCCTACGATCCGTTCGGACAGGGGGAGCGCATCGAATATCCGGGGAGTCGTCCCGGGGAGTCGCTGATTGAAGGCGGAGGGACCGGGGAGCACGAGTACGCCGGCCGTCGGCTCATCCTCCTCGGTGCGAACTTCGGCCTGTTCAGAGCGTGGGACGGAATTCGAGGCATCGACTATCTGCTGACGCGGCCCGAAGTTGACGCGGAGCGAATCGGCTGCTGCGGCCAATCCGGTGGCGGCACGCTGACGCAGTTCCTCGCGGCGCTCGACAGCCGTATCCGCGCAGCCGTCGTCTCCATGGGCAACACCGAGGACCTTGCGGAGAACAACGTCGAGCCGCCTGGCTCCGCCGATGATGCCGAGCAGAATATCGTGCCGGCGCTCGCCCACGGGATCGACAGGGCAGATTTACTCTACGCGTTTGCGCCGAGGCCGGTGCTGATTGGCATCACACTGCACGACGCCGGGCACACCTACTCGCCGGAGTACGTGTCCGGCTCGCTCGACTTTGCAGACGAGTACAAACGTGCATATCGGATCCTGAATGCGGCAGATCGAGTGTCGCTGCAGGCGACGACCGTGCGGCACGGGTACGTCTACGAGATGCGGCGGGCCACCTACGGCTGGTTCAACCGCTGGCTCGACATGAAGGAGGCTGACGACACCGAGACATCCCAGGCGGTCGAACCTGAGAGATCGCTGTTCGTCACGCCGACCGGATTCGTAACCACTTCTCTCCGGGGTGAAACCGCGCTGTCACTGACGCAGCAGATGGCGGAGGCGCTGCACACGCCCGAAGCGCGGGGGCCTGAGGAGTTGCGCACGCGGATTCGCCGGGTGCTCAGCCTCGAGGGCACGCCGGCCGGACCACTTGCCGGCCGGGTCCTCGCGACGATACAGAAGCCGGCATACCGTGCGGAGCAGTTCGAATTTGCGAGCGAGCAGGAGATCCGCATCCCAGGCTGGCTGCTGACTCCGGACGACGCGGGCCCTGCGACGCCCACCGTCCTCTACATCGGCGAGGGAGCGGCCTGGAATTCAACCGCCGAGGACGCGTTCGCCGAGCGGCTCTGTGCGGCCGGGCGCTGCCGGGTCGCCGTCATCGACGTGCGCGGGCGAGGCGACTGCGCAATTGCCTATCCACAGCGGGGACGTGCGTACTTCTTCGAACGGATCACGGACGAGGCGTACTTGACCTGGTTTACGTTGATGCTGGGGAGGCCGCTGCTCGGTGGGCAGGTCCACGACGCGCTTCGTGCGATGGACTATCTGCGTTCGCGACTGAACGGGCCCGTTTCAATCATCGGCGACGGACCGCACGGTGTGATTGCCCTCTATGCCGCCGCACTCGACGCGGCGATCGCCGGCGTGGCGCTCAGGCGGACCATCTCGGACTACCGGTCACTCGCGGTTGCTGACCGCTACTCACAGCCATTCGGCATTTATGCGTACGGCGTGCTCCGCGAATTCGATCTCCCTGACGTGGCTCGTGCCGCGGCCCCCCGGCCGGTGCTGCTGCTCGACCCGGTGACCCCCGTCGGTGCCGCCGCGGGCACCGCCGCCAGCGATCTATACAAAGGCGTCTCGAACGCCACAGTACGAACACTGAACGCCAGCGAGGATCCGATCGAGGTACTGGCTGCGTGGGCAGGGAGCGCTCAGCGCGCCGGCGCCCGGTAAGCGGTAACTTCCACTTCGATCTTCATCCGCGGATCCGCCAGGCCGGCGGAAATCATGATCGCGGCCGGACGGACCTCGCCGAAGTACTTCCGCAGAATCGGCCAGCACCGGGGGAAGTCGGCGCCATTCGGAAGGACGTAGGTCACGCGCACTACGTCTGCGAGGCTGGCACCCGCCTCGTGCAGCGCCGACTCGATGTTGCGCAGGCACTGCTCTGTCTGCGCGCCGATCTCATCTGAGATCGTCATCGTGGCATAGTCAAAGCCGGTAGTGCCCGAGACGAACACCCAGTCGCCGAGCGCCACCGCGCGCGAATAGCCGATCTCGCGCTCGAACGAAGAGCCAGAGCTGATGAGCCGACGCTCCACGCGCGATCCTCCTTGTGAATGTATTGACGTGCGCCGAAATGGGAGAAATCCGCCTGCGTTCGTCAGGGACCCCGTCTGGGACGGAGAGGGCGTTGACCCGGCAAGGTCGGGCCGGGTCAGCGGATGACGCGGAGCTCGTCGAGGCCCATCGGGTTCGAGCAGCACGGCGCCGCCGCATTCGTCAGCCGGATCCGCAGCGTGTCGACGAGGACAGATGGCTGCGGATTCACGACAGTCGCGAAGTTGCCGTACGTGTTCCCCTGCACCTTCGCGATCGTGAACAGCACGGCGCCATTCGCCGTCCCCTTGATCTCGTACGGGATCTTCGTCGTGCTGGAATAGATGTCCAGGGAGGTGAAGGCAAAGGTCCGCCCGCCTCCGCTCACGGTCACTTCTCCGACCGTCGTCGATCCCGCAGCCGAACCGAATTCGATGAACGGCGCGGGGTGACCGTAGGTCGTCGAGACCAGCCATGACGCGGCCGTCGCTGTTATGGAAAGCCCGCATCCAGTGTGCGATGTGAATGCCGCGTGGTTGACGGTCAACTCATCGAAGCCCACGCGGCACGCGCCTGGACCGGCAGGCGGCTCCGAAGAATTGCTGACGATCACTGGCGAAGGCGAGGCCGCCGCGGGTTCCGATCCGCCGCACCCCGCTGTGGATGTCAGCAGCACCACGAAGAGCGCAGCGCATACTCCACGCATGTGAGCCCCTTTCCTGCCGCTCGGTGGGCGATCTCCCCGAGGCAAGCCCACGGCCAGATTGTGCCATACGAGCTGGCTTTTCGGGGTTCCGGGTTCCGGGTTCGGGGTTCCGGGTTCCGGGTTCGGGGTTCCTGGTTCCGGGTTCGGGGTTCCTGGTTCCGGGTTCCTGGTTCCGGTTCGGAGTTCCGGGTTCGGGGTTCGGTGCAGCCGTCCGCAGGTCAGGTACGAACCAGGCGCGGCCGGCGCCGTGGTCGCTGTGACGCAGACACGGACTTGAGGATCGTGCGGCCCCGGCCGGCCTTCGGCAGGGGCACATCGGACTGCGCGATGGCGGCGCGGATCAGCGCACGGACGGGGCGCGTCTTCAACGTCGCCGCGCTCGGCAGCCGGACGAAGCGATTCTGATTGCCACTGCCGAGGAGGATCTTCTGCGGATCGGGGAGTGTCGCGCCGTAGTAGAACGAGAGCGCCACACCTTTGGCCGACGCGGCCAGCGAAACAATGCAATCGGACGCACGGTCACCCGGACAAAACCCGATGACCAGGAAATTGTAGTTGTCGTACACGAGCTCGTTGGCCGTGGGCAGCAGGGTGCGCAGCGCGCTCCGAGCCGAGCACAGCAGCGCCGCCACCTCGGGGTCGAACTTTGCGATGAAGCCGGCGAGCTGCTTCGCCGCTGACGGAGTGGACAGCGGGTTCGGCGAGGCGACCGGCATGCGCTACGAGCCGCCTTTCAGGTCCAGCGTCTTCTTCAGCCACTCGATCATTTCGGTCTTGTAGTGCTGCTGGTCGGCATCCTTCCACGAACCCATCCCGTGTCCGCCGCCCTCCACCGTGATGATGTCGCAGCGGCTCCCGACCTTCTGCATCGCGGCGCAGAGCATCGGCGATTGCTCGTACGGAACCTGGTCGTCGCGAGTGCCGTGGATGGCCAGGAACGGGGGCATGCCCTTGTGAACGGCGAAGAGCGGCGAAATCGCCTTCAACTTTGCGTAACTCGCCTCGTCGTAGCCTTCGGCACCGAAAAACCAGATGCTTCCGCCCGCCTTCTGATGGCCGTTGATCGACGCCATGTTGAAGCGGCCGGGATACGCCTGCCGCTGTCGTGCGATTTTTTCGTAGTCGACGGGACCATAGATGTCGACGACGGCAGCGACCTTCGTGGCCGGCGTTTCGTGGGTTGCCGCGTAGTTCACCAGGAAGCCGCCGGCCGACTCACCTGCCAGCACGATTCTCGCCGGATCCACCTTGTATGTGGACGCGTTCGCCTTGACCCACTTGATCGCCGCGTCGATGTCTTCCTTCGCTTCGGGGAAGCGGAACTCCGGGGCCATGCGGTAATCGATGCTGAACCACGCGAAACCGGCATCCGCGAGCGGCTGGAAGGTCGGCGCCATGTTCGTGGCGCGGCTGCCGCTATCGAATCCTCCGCCGTGCACGAGAATGGCCGCAGGAAACGGCCCTAGGCCGTCGGGGATGTGCATATCGAGGAGCAGGGCATGACCGCCTGGTCTTCCATATTCGATGCCCTTCTGATCGGTCGCACTCGCGACGAGCGTGGAGGCGCAAACAAGGGCCAGGATGATGGACTTCATGCGACGGACTGTATCAGGTTCTATGGGTTGGTTTCAGCCGGGCGGCTCATCGTCGCGCGGTGGCCGTCCGCTGCAAACCTGTTCGACCGCGTGACGAGAATTCGTCAGGGGACTTGATTCGGATTGATTCAGCTGGAAATTGCGCGTGTGCGAAATCTCGGAATCCAGCGGCCGACCTGTTGCGTGTATTCGTCGTACGACGCGCCAAAGAGACGACGAAGTGTCGGCTCTTCATAACCAATGACAAACAAGTTGGCTGCCACGAACCATATCGCCCAATAGATGGCGAGTGCCCGGGACTGCGTCAACAGGGCTTCGCCAAGGACAATCATTGTGACGCTGAGATACATCGGATTACGGACGTATTGGTAGAGGCCGCGAACGACAAGGTGACGGGGCGGATCGACGGGCGACAGAGTCCCCCTTCCGCTTCGCGCAAACTCGAGGATGCATGCTGCCAACAGCACTACGCCCGAGCCGATGCACAGGAGACCCACGACATGAACCACCCGGAACATGTCAACGGATGCCCGTGCCAGTCCGAAGAACCTCCAGGGCAGATA
>JBBWZJ010000051.1:0-5537 GCA_039648985.1 Acidobacteriota bacterium
AACCCGCTCGTCCATGGACGACCTCGCTTCCCACGGCACATCGCACCTCCGTGCGGCAGTGTCGCGGATCTGTCAACCATGTCGCCGGTCTGATTCGTAAAGGATGTCCCCGGTCTGTACCCAGCTACCAGCTTCCAGCGACCAGCTTCCAGCCACCAGCTTCCAGCTTCCAACTCCCTCTACCTGCTCTCAGCGATCAGCATCAGCTTCACTCTCCTCACGGTCCAGGTCGCACGCGTCTATCACGGCCTCTGTCACTGGGCACCGGGTATGCCAAGACCGGACTGTCGGCCGCGAAGAACACCAAAGCTGATAGCTGAGAGCTGAAGTCTGTCGAGTCCCTCGGCTGCTGTCTGTCAGCTGTTGTCCGGCGGGCATGTCCGTTGCACAAATCGAGTCGTGATCTGAAAGACAGGCGGCGGTCTCATTCGAGGAACATCATGCGGTTCTCGTCCCGTTCAGTTGCGATTCTCATGCTTGGCCTAGTGGGCGTGGCGGCGCCGTGGCCGGCCCGCGCCCAGGGCGGCTACTTCGGGAGCAACAAGGTCCAGTACCACGACTTCAACTTCAAGGTCTTGCCGACCGACCACTTTGACATCTACTTCTATCCGGAGGAGGAAGAGGCGGCGCATGTTGCGTCGCGGATGGCCGAGCGGTGGTACGCGCGGCTCGCGGTCGTCCTCAACCATCAGCTGCGGGGCCGGCAGCCGCTCATCCTCTACGCCAGCGGGCCGCACTTCCGGCAGACGAACGCGATCGAGGGGGATCTCGGGGAAGGGACAGGCGGCGTCACGGAACCGGCGAAGCGCCGCATCGTCCTGCCATTCGCCGGGCCGCTCGATGCGACCGACCACGTGCTCGGCCACGAGCTCGTCCACGCCTTCCAGTACGACATCACGAATACGAACGCGAGCTCCGGATCGGGCGGCGCGATGTCGATGCCGCTGTGGTTCATCGAAGGAATGGCCGAGTACCTGTCGATCGGCCCCGTCGATCCGAATACCGCCATGTGGATGCGCGAGGCCGCACGCCGGGAGAAGCTGCCGGATATCAAGGATCTCGACGACCCCCGGTATTTCCCGTACCGCTACGGACAGGCGCTCTGGGCGTTCATCGGCGGGCGCTACGGGGATCGCGCGGTCGGCAACCTGCTGCGCGCCGGCGTCGGACGTGGCGGATTCGACGCCGCCTTCAAGGGCATTCTCGGCGTCGATTCGAAGGAACTGTCCAAGCAGTGGCACGAGGCGGAAATTGCCGCTTACCGCCCGCTCGCGGAAGCGACGAAGATGCCCGCGGCGTTCGCCCGGCCGGTCATCACCACGCGCACTGGCCGCGGCATGAACGTCAGTCCCGAGCTGAGCCCCGACGGTTCGCGCATCATGTTCTTCTCCGAACGTGACCTGTTCTCGATCGACCTCTACCTGGCCGATGCGATGACCGGGAAGGTGATCCGCAAGATCACCGATACCGCGACCGACGCCCACTTCGAGAGCCTGCAGTTCCTGACGTCGGCCGGCGCATGGGATTCGACGGGCAAGCGGTTCGTATTCCCCGGGATCAGCCAGGGCGCTCCGATCCTGACGATCGTCGATGCCGACAGCGGCCGGAGGGAGCGGGAAATCCGGCTGAAAGAGCTCGACGAAGTGCTCAACCCGGCCTGGTCGCCGGATGGTAACCTCGTCGCGTTCTCGGGCCTTGTTGGCGGTTTCAATGACCTGTTCGTCTACGACCTGGCGGCCAGCAGCCTGCGGCGCCTTACGAACGACGCGTTCGCCGAGCTGGATCCCGCGTGGTCACCGGACGGCCGGCAACTCGCGTTCAGCACCGACAGGTTCTCGACCCAATTGCCTACGCTCGAGACGGGGTCCGTTCACCTGGCGGTGATGGACGTCGCGTCGGGAGCGGTCCGGGATGCCGGCGGCTTCGACAACGCCAAGAACATCAGCCCGCAGTGGTCGCCCGATGGCCGGACGCTGTATTTCCTCTCGGACCGCCAGGGCATCACGAACATCTACCGGATGCCCGTGGACGGAGGCACGCCGTCGCAGCTGACCAACATCCTGACCGGGGTGAGCGGGATCACGGCGCTCAGCCCGGCGTTGTCGGTCGCCAATGGCCGCGCGGTCTTCAGCGCGTACGAGGACGACGGCTACAACATCTACGCGCTCGAAGGAGACGCGCAGCTCGCGGGCGTTCCGCCTGTCGATCTGCCGCTCAACGCCGCGGTGCTGCCGCCGCGTCGCAACGGTGAAGGCCAGGTGTTCTCGGCCGTCAGGAACGAGACAATCGGTCTGCCGCCTGCGTCGGCCGCCCCCCCGATCGCCCCGTACAAGGCGCACCTCGGACTCGACTATGCCGGACAACCCACCATTGGCGTGGGCACCGATCCGTTCGGCACGTATGCGGCCGGCGGCGTGTCGTTCCTTTTCAGCGACATGCTGGGCAACCATGTCGTCGCCACGAGCGCGCAGGTGACGAGCCGGTTCGACGAGCTCGGCGGCAGTGCCTTCTACTTGAATCGCAAGCACCGCTGGAACTGGGGCGTGGGTGCAGACCAGACGCCTTACGTATCGACCGGCTACGCGACAGGGTACGACGTGAGCGGGGGCCAGCCGGTCTACGTCGAGGACGAGTACCGCATTCTGCAGGTGGATCGCGGTGTGTCGGGCCTCGTGTCCTACCCGTTCAGCCGCGCGCAGCGGTTCGAAGTGTCGGCGGGTATGCGCCAGATCGGCCTGAAACAGGACGTCACGTCCCGGGTCTACGACATCTCAGGCGTGCAGTTGAGCCAGGACCGCACGAATCTCGGGTCCTTCCCGAGCCTCAATCTTGCCCAGGCGTCGGAAGCGCTCGTCTTCGACACATCGATCTCGGGGCTCACGAGCCCCATCCGCGGCAGCCGCTATCGGTTCGAGCTGTCGCAGAACGCCGGGTCGCTGACGTACTCGGGCGTCCTCGCTGACGTCCGCACCTACGTGATGCCGGTCCGTCCCTACACGCTTGCGCTCCGGGGGCTCTATTACGGCCGCTATGGCAGCAACGCGGGCGATCCGCGGCTGCCAACGATGTACCTGGGATATCCGGGTCTCGTGCGTGGGTACGACACGGGATCCTTTCAGCCGGGCGAATGCGGGACTCAGAGCGATGGTTCGTGCCCGGTGTTCGACAGGCTGATCGGAAGCCGGGTCGCGATCGCGAACGCCGAACTGCGTTTCCCGCTGTGGGGCGCATTCGGCGGCAGCAACTTCTATGGTCCCATCCCGCTGGAGCTCGGGGTGTTCACCGATGCGGGGGTCGCGTGGGGCGGGACGTCGTCCCGTCAGTTCGTCAACGGCGATCGCAAGCCGGTGACAAGCGTAGGGGCAGTTGCGCGGATCAACGTGCTCGGTTTCGCTGTTGCGGAGATTGATTACGTCAGGCCACTCGATCGGCCCCGCCGCGGATGGGTCTGGCAGTTCAATCTGCAGCCAGGCTTCTGACGCACGCGCACGTGCACGCGAGCGCGGGCGCACCGCCTGCATCAGACCTGTTCGATCTGCTTCAAATGGTGGATGTCGTGGCCGGCCATCTGGTTCACGATCCATCTGACCGTCAGCTCACCGTACTCCGGATGGGAGAACTGTCGATCGAGCTCGGCCCCGGATCGACCCCGGAACATCGCGACGTTCATCCGGCGCAGCGTGGTGTACACGTCGAGCGCGGTGGAAGCGTCCATCCCCGCATCGAGTGGCAGCCAGCTGTCCTGTGAAAACGGCTGCGCCGTATAGCCCTGCTGCACCAGCGCATACCGTGCCCTCGTACTCAGCGCAAGTTCGGTCTGCGCCAGATGGATGAGCACCCGGCGGATGCTCCATTTCCCCGGCGCGTAGGAGCGCTCGAACTGCGCGTCCGTCCAGCCGGCGACCCGCTTGCGGATACGGCCCGGTGTGTCGTCAAGCGCATCGAGCGGATCGCGTGCGCCGAGATCGGCGGCGTAGGGATTTGGCGCGGGTGTCATGACGTTGCATAATCGCACGTTTGTACACAATGCTGGAGACGCACGAGATCGAAAGCACGCACCTGGCCGCGGCCCGCCGCGTCACGGTATGGCTGCCGCCGCACGCGCGCGGTCGTGACGCCGGTCCGTATCCGGTCCTGTACCTGAACGATGGTCAGAATCTGTTCGATCCCGCGCGGGCGTTCGCCGGACGGACCTGGCGCGTCGCGGAAACCGCCGCCACGCTCGTTCGCACCGGCCACATCGCCCCGCTGCTGATCGTCGGGATCGATCACGGCGAGGACCGCCGTGCGCGCGAGTACCTGCCTGTCGAGGACGATCGCAATCCGGGTGCGCGCGATCCGGTCGGCCGCGAGTACGCGGAGTTCGTGACGCGTGAACTGATGCCCCTGATCGAACGCACGTATCCCACGGCGCGCGGTGCCTCCAACGCCGGCATCGGCGGGTCGTCGTACGGAGCCGTGGCGGCCCTGTTCACGGTGATGAGCAAGCCAGGGGTGTTCGGACGCCTGCTGCTCGAGAGCCCTTCGTTGTACGTCGGCGACGAGTATCTGCTGCGCCGGGCACGCGCCGCGAAGCGCTGGCCATTCCGGATCTATCTCGGCGTCGGCACCGCCGAAACCGATCGTACGGAAATCAACACCGAGACCGTGCTGAACGTGCGGAAGCTCGAACGGATTCTGCGCGGCAGGCGCTTCGGCCCGCACCGGCTCGAAACCGTCGTCGAAGAAGGCGGCACCCACTCGGAAGAGGCATGGGCGAGGCGTCTGCCCCATGCCCTCGAGTTCCTGTATGGACGAGAGGGGCGTCCGAAAGCTCGCTGAGTGATGCTCAGCCGAGCAGGGGCGGTCCGGTGATCAGGCGCTGCCGAAGCGTGGCGAACGCCTTCCCGCGGTGGCTGACCGCCGACTTCTGATGGCTGGGCAGCTCGGCCAGCGTCTTGCCCAGCGGCGGATAGAAGAAGATCGGGTCGTACCCGAACCCGTTGTCCCCCCGAGGCTGCGCGACGATGGTGCCCTCGACCGTGCCCTCCGCCTCGAACGTGATTTCATCCTGACGCGCGACCGCCACGTGACACACGAACCGCGCAGCGCTGGTCTGAACGCCCCGCTCGTGCAGCAGTTCCTGGATGCGGGCGAACTTGACGGCGTAATCGGAGCCGTGCCAGCGCGCCGAATGGACGCCAGGCGCGTTGTCGAGTGCGCGAATCTCGAGCCCCGAGTCGTCCGCGACACTAACCAGGCCTGTCGCCGCCGAGTAGTAGCGCGCCTTCAGCCGTGCGTTTTCGGCGAACGTGCTGCCGGTCTCCTCCGGCTCAGGGATCCCTGTGCAGTCGTCGAGCGTGCGGAGCGAGATGGGCAGGCCCGCGAGGATGTCTGTGATCTCGCGAAGCTTGCCCGGGTTGGTCGTGGCAATCAGGAGCGTGGGCGCGCCGGTTGTCATCCCCGCAGGTCACCCACCACGTCGCGCTGCAACGCCACGAGCTCGCGAATCCCCTCGTCGGCGAGCGCGATCAGGTCGTCGAGCGCCAGGCGCTCGA
>JBBWZJ010000059.1:0-3880 GCA_039648985.1 Acidobacteriota bacterium
CCGGGCGCGCGCTACACAGCCGCAGATTGTATAAATTTCTATTTATCTAATAGGCGTCATCGCAGGCGAGAACAGGCGATGTCCGCTGTCCACCCGCCGGAATCGCGCCCCCCATCGCCTCCACCCCCATCCCTCGCGACATCTCCAGCGACTCCGCGCTCGTCGTCGTGAACGACGTCGAGTCCCGATACCGCCGCAGCGCGACGTCGATCTCGCGCCGCTTGTCCGCCGCAGATACGACCGGCGACGCCAGCACGTCGGACACCACGTCATGCAGCGCGTGCAGATTGTCGAAGATGATCGCCGCCTCCGGGTAGAGTGCGGTGAACCGGGGCGCGATCGCCGCGGACATCGGCATTATCGACGGAAGCGCCCGCGACGAATCCGCCACCATGGCGAAGAAGCGATCGACCGTTGCGTCCACCGCGGCCTGCCGCGTCGCGCGGCCCTCGTTGTTCAACAGCGCGTCGTACAGCCCCATCTGGAGCCAGTGGTACGACCAGATCAACCGGTTGAAGTGCGGCGCCGAACGGCGGAACGCGAGTGAGTACGGCTGGCCCTCCATCAGCTCCATCGACTTCGGCGTCGAGCTCAGGGCGAGGTCCGAACGCGAGCGGTAATACCGGAGCGCGGCATCCGCGCGGCGCGTCCGTTCATCCGGCGCTGGAACGTCTTGGTTGCCAGGAGTTTCGCGGAGTACGAGCCGACCCGCGCGGCCAGTGATCCCACGGGCAGCAGCCACTCGCCGGCGATCGCCAGCGCCGGCACACGCCCCGTCTCGAGCCCGAAGGCGTGCAGCCCCCCCACCGCTACGCCACCCAGCCCGCTTGTCACGGGCACGTCCGGTGTGCGCGCGTCGATCAAGAGGATGGGCGCGCGCACCTCGATCTCGGTGAATGGCGCGACCCCGAACGAGACCTTGGGATCCGTCCTCCATCGCCGCACGCCGCTGCCGAGCTGCTCGAATCGCACCGGCAGCAGCTGAAGATCGAGCTCGTATCTCGGCGTCGGCGCGGCGTCCTCGACGCGCACCGGCCGGCCGGCGGCGAGGTTGTTGTAGCCCTGGCCCTGGGCGCCCGAGGCAACCAGCAATCCCACCAGCGAGACGCACGCCGAGCGCGAGATCATTTGACGCCCCCGGGGCCAGGAGTCTGTTATATGAATTTTTATTTATGGAACGTGCAGAGGACGGCCCGCTGGTGGGGCGGGCCTCCACATTCCAACCTACAGTCCCACGTTCAACCGGACCTGCACACTCCGCGGCCGCCCCACCTGCGCTCCGCTGAAGAACGCGCCCTTCAGCAGGTAGGCCTTGTCGAACAGGTTCTCCACGTACACCTGCGGCCGGATCACCGTGTTGCCCGCCACGATCGTGTAGCCCGCGCTCACGTTGAAGATCGTGCTCGGATCCACCTTGAATGCCGAATTCATCGAGAGCAACCCCGTGCCGTACGATGCGTCCGGAAGGTCGTCCGTGCTGAGCCCATTGGTGAGCCCCGAGCCGTAGATCGCCGTTCCGCTCAGGAAGAACTTGTTGATCGAGTACGTTCCGCTCGCCACCGCCGAGATCCGCTGGTCGTGATCCAGATCGAAGTAGCTGGAGGGGGGCTCGGACGGCAGGAAGCCACCGGTGATGGGCGCCACGCCGTACGCGTGAATGATCGAGGCGTTGATGTAGCCCGAGAAGGGACCAGCCGGCCGGATCTCGAGCACGCCGTCGATGCCCTTCACCCAGACCTTGTCGATGTTCACCGACGTCACGATTGCCGAGCCCGGGATGGTCGCGTCGTCGAGGCCCGGCGAGCTCTCCTTGTAATAGCCTGACAGCTTGGCCACCAGACCGGCCACGTTGAAGCGATGCACCAGACCGAGCTCGTAGAAGTTGTCGCGCTCGGGGAGGGTCGGCTCGGCCGCCGCGCCCAGCGCGTCGTTCGTGATCGTGCGCAGCTCCTCCACGTTCGTCGGAACGAACAACCGCCCGTAGTACGCGTACAGCGACGTCGCCGTGCTCGGGAAGAAGTTGAGCCGAATGCGCGGGCTCAGCTGACTCGTGGTCCCGGCGAAGGGCGCGGTGTGCGCATCGTAGCGTGCGCCGGTCCGGATCTCGAACTTCTCGGTTGGCGAGTAGGCGACCTGTGCGTAGCCGCCCACGTCGCTGCCGTCCAGGTGCGATGCCGAGCCGGGGCCGAGTGTCCCGTCCTGCGCCGTGGCCTGGAAGGTCTCGTTGCCTGTCGTGCGCTGGACGAGGGCGCCGGTCTTGAACTCCAGCTCGCTCATCGGGTGGGTGGTGAAGTCGAGCTTGAGCCCCACCGTACTGAAGCGACGATTCTCCTGGAGGTTATAGGCGGTGGTCGTATCCGGGAAGAAGAAGAACTGCGCCTGGTCGTTGACGCCCGGGGTGTAGTCGAGCGTGCCGTAGCGGTAGAAGGCGCCCAGAAACAGCTCCGGCGGCGCACCGGCCGTCGCCGCGCTCGACGCCGACCCCGCGCCGACCGTGCTGCCCGAGCTGGCGATGTCGTTGCCGCTGCCGAACTGGTGGCGCCAGCCGAGATTCACGAAGGCGTTCACGTCCTGCTGATGGTCGTCGAACGAGTTCGTGAGCGCCGGATTGAAGGGGACTTCGAACTTGGTGCGCGACCAGTTGGCGTCGAGGTTGATCACGTCGCTCGTGCTCGCCGAGTACGACATCTTCCCGAAGGCGAACAGGTCCTCGCCATGGTTGTGGAAGTTGTTCGCCTTGAAGGTGAGCGTGTCGAACGCCTGCGGCTCGCGCCGCATGTCGGTCACCTGACGCGCGAACGAGCCGAAGAGGCCGAGCCGGCCCTCGTTGGTGCTCAGGCTGAGGCTCTGGCCGCTGCTGGCAAAGCTCCCGGCGTAGCTGGAGGCGTCCATATGAAAGCCGCCAGCGGGGATCTTGGTGGCCACGTTCACGATGGCGGTGTTCTTGTTGCCGTACTCCGCGTCCCATCCGCCGGTCTGAAAGTTGATCTGGTTCACCACCTGGGGATCGAACAGCTCGTTGAGGCTCCCCGAGATGCCCGCCGGCACGGGGACGCCGTCGATGTAATAGGTGTATTCGGCGTGCTGGCCGCGGATGTGGACCTCGCCCGTGGGTGCGCGCGCCGCGCCGGCGATGGTCTGCTGAAGGATCTGCGACGTCGTGGCAGTGGGTGCGCCATGGTAGTCGTCTTGCTTGAAGGTCTGGTCGCCGGTGCGCGTGTTCACGGCGAGCGGCGAGGACGACTTCACCTCCACGGCTGATAGGCTGACCGCAACGGGCGCCAGATGAAAGTCCACCCGGACCGATCCGGCGGTGCCATCGACGGCGATCGGCCGACTGGTGGCGCGATAGCCGAGCGCGTGAACGCTCACCGTGTAGGTGCCGGCGTCGAGATTGTGGGCGCGATACCGGCCGAAGTCGTCGGTGATCGTGTTGAGGACGACGCGCTGACCCTGCATGAGACTGATCTGCGCGCTGTTGAGGGGCTGGCTGTTACTGCTGTCGGTGACGGTGCCGACGATGTCTGTTGCGACGCCTGTGCGCGAGGCACGCGCTGCGGCCAACGGACTGGCGAGCGCGATGAGAACCAGCGCAAGACGCCGGAATAGCGATGATTGCATTGAGGGTGTCGTAGGCCGAATGTGATCCAGTGTGCTGCATCGTGGCCTGGTCGAATCAGGGGCCACGACGAGCGTGCAAGCGAGCGCGGATGGGCGCTGGGCTCAGGAGGGATTGACGGCGCCCGCTCCCCGGGGGGAGCGGGCGTCAGGCCTGGACTGGAGGGGCTCTCTGCGGCGGGTCGCCGGGCGCTCTGGCAATGCAGAGCGGGCGCTCGACGTCGGCGGGACCAGCGTCGATGAGGCGCGCGACGGGGACGGG
>JBBWZJ010000062.1:0-35666 GCA_039648985.1 Acidobacteriota bacterium
GAAATCGAAGGTTTCCATTCTCCGCACCACTCCCGCGACCGTGCTCCGGGACTACCACTCGGTCATGAACCTGGCGGGCTACCAGGATGTCGTCGCGAAAGACGCTGATACGGCGCTCAAGGTGAACATCTCGTGGCACTTCTTCTTCCCCGCCACGTCCACCACCCCCTGGCAGCTCGAGGGCGTCGTCCGCGCGATGAAGCAGGACGGCTACGATCCGGCCCTGATCCACGCGTGCCACAACCGCACGGTCGTCATCGACGCACATCTCGGCGAGCGCGAGAACAAGCAGATCAACGTCGTCAAGGCCCACGGGCTGCGGAACATCCACATCTACGAGACCGAGGAGTGGATCAACATCCGGGACGCGGTGGGCGACCTGACGAAGAAGTTCACCTGCCTGAACGAGGTCTACCCGAAAGGGTTCATGATCCCGAAGCGCTTCGTCGGCGAGAACATCATTCACCTGCCGACGGTGAAGACGCACGTGTTCACGACGACGACAGGCGCGATGAAGAATGCGTTCGGCGGTCTGCTGAACGAGCACCGGCACTGGACGCACCCCGTGATCCACGAAACGCTCGTGGATCTGCTCATGATTCAGAAGAAGATCCATCGCGGCGTCTTCGCCGTCATGGACGGGACGTTCGCGGGCGACGGTCCGGGGCCCCGCTGCATGACGCCGTACACGAAGGACGTGATCCTGGCGAGCGCGGATCAAGTCGCGATCGACGCCGTCGCGGCGAAGCTCATGGGCTTCGATCCGATGTCGATCAAGTACATCAGGATGGCGCACGACCTGGGGCTTGGCTGCGGCGATCCCCGCGAGATCGAGATCGTCGGCGACACGGCCGCCGGTGCCCAGAACTGGCACTTCGTCGGCCCGTTCAAGAAGATGACGTTCGCCTCGCGCATGCAGCACCACATCTATTGGGGGCCGATGAAGAAGCCGATCGAATGGTCGCTCAAGACCGTGCTGGCGCCCTGGGCCTATATAGCGAGCGTCGTGTACCACGACAGCTTCTGGTACCCGCGGAACGCCAAACGGCTGATGCACGACGTGCTGGCGAGCCCGTGGGGGCGGCTGTTCCGCAACTGGGAAACGGTGACGGCCGACGGCAACGGATATCCGGACGTCGGCACCGATGCGGCGCAGATCGAGAAAACCGGGGCGCGCGCGTTCTACGAATCGATCGGGATCCTCGGGACGTGCATCAGGGAGGCTCCTGAGTTCGGCACACGACGCCGGAAGAAGGCAGCAGCCGAGGCGGCGAAGTGAGCCGCGGCGCGCATGGACACCAGCAAGTGAAGAGCACCTTATGACCGATTTTTCAGTGCGATCGGACCACGTGGACGTCGAGCAGATCATGCGGCAGATCCGGTCCCGCATCCGTGAGAAGCGGGGCGTCGACTACACGGAAGAGGAGATTCGGGAGCTCGCGTCGGTCAAGCTGGAGAAGTTCCTCGATCCGCGGGGCGTGCGCTCCGACCTCCTGGAGCAGTTCCGCCGCAAGCGCGAAGCGTCCCTGCCGCCGAACTTCGCGTTCGAGGACACGACGCTGTTCGAGACGCACCGCGGGTTCCTGCGGTTCATGCGCCGGCTGCTTCGTCCGATCCTGAAGCTGTTCATCAATCCCAACCCGCTCATCGAGGCGCTGCACATCCAGTCGAAGCTCAACGCGCAGCAGGCCGCGATCGAACCGCTGTATTACGAGGTGATGCACAACCTGGTGCTCGAAACGACGCGACTGGGCATCGAAGTGAAGAACCTGAAGATGCGCGTCGAAGCGACGTCGAGCCGCCTCGATTTCGATGAGCGCCGGGCGCGCGCGCTCGAAGGCGTTGTGCAGTACCGGCCGGGCGCCGTCCCGCCGCTGCAGCCCCCCACGGGCGGCGGAGGCGGTGGCGCCGAACGGCCACTCACCGAGGCCGAGCAGGCCGAACGGCGGTCGCGGCGGCGGCGCCGGCGGGGTCGCCGGCGGCCGTCCGAAGGCGGGTCCGATGCCCGCCCCGGGTTCGGCGCATCGTCCGCCGACACGCCTCGTCCCGGCGGTGCTGGCGTCGAGCCTCCCGCAGATCCGGCCGACCGTGAGACGCACGACTCGGCTCGCGGGTACGCGGAGGCGGCGCCACGGCCCGCGAGCGGCGGAGGCGGATCGCACGAATCGTGAAGCTGGCTGTCGTCGTTCAGCGATACGGCGCCGACATCAACGGCGGCGCCGAGCTGCACGCCCGGTATGTGGCCGAACGACTGTCCCGCCACGCGGAGGTCGAGGTCGTCACCACCTGTGCACGTGACTACGTCACGTGGCGCAACGAGTGGCCCGCCGGAGTCGAGCAGATCAACGGCCTCCCCGTCCGGCGGTTTCCCGTCCGGCACGAACGGGACCCCCTGCAGTTCGGCCGGCGCTCGCACCACGTGTTCGAGCATCCGCACTCGATGGCGGACGAGCTCGACTGGCTCGAGAGCGAAGGTCCGGCGAGTCCGGCGATGCTCGACCACCTGGCGCATCGGGCGCCAGCCCTCGACTTCGTGCTGCTCTTCAGCTACCGCTACTACCACGCCTGGCACGGGGCGCGCCGGCTGCACGCGAAGGCCGTGCTCGTGCCGACCGCCGAACGAGACCCGGCGATCGGTCTCGGGATCTTCGGCCCCGCGTTTCGGGGCGTCCGCGCCGTCATGTACAACTCGCCCGAGGAGCAGGCGATGATCCATGCGGCGACAGGCAACCACGACGTGCCCGGCGTTGTCGTCGGCATCGGGTCCGCGGTACCGGCACAGACGGCGCCTGACCGGTTCCGCCAGAAGTTCGGCATCCGGCGCCCGTTCGCGATCTACGTCGGCCGCATCGACGAGAACAAGGGCTGCGGCGAGCTCTTCAGGTTTTTCCAGCAGTACGCGGCGACGTTTCCGCGCGGTCTGGACCTGGTGCTCGTCGGCAGCGCCATCATGCCGGTCCCGCAGCATCCGCGCATCCACCACCTCGGATTTCTCACGGACGAGGACAAGTTCGACGCGATTGCGGCCTCCGACGTGCTCATCATGCCGTCCTATTTCGAGAGCCTGTCGATGGTGGCACTCGAGGCCTGGGCGCTTGGCCGTCCGGTGCTGGCGAACGGCCGGTGCGACGTCCTCAAGGGGCAATGCGTGCGAAGCGCGGCGGGTCTCTATTACGAGCGGTACGAGGAATTCGCCGAGACGCTGTTCGCGCTGGAGTCGAATGGACCGCTGCACACACGGCTCGGGCACAACGGCCGGGCCTACTTCGAACGGCACTATGCGTGGCCCGTCATCGAGCGCAAGTACCTGGACATGTTCGATCGGCTGAAGCGCGAGGCCGCCTCGGGTCCTGTGCGCCCGGTCGAGCCGCTGCCCAACTGGTTTCGCCGGCGCCGCGTCGCGCTGCCTCCCGCCGCGGAGGTGCTGTCGCGAATTCCAGCAGGTGCCGTCATCGCCGCGCACCGGCCATCCCCCGATCTGTCGCAGTCGGCATGATGACGGGACCAACGAGACCACCCCGCGTTCATCAGGTGCTCGCCACCCTCGGGTACGGCGATGCCATCGGACACGAGGTGCTCGGGATCCAGCGGGTCCTCAGGGGCGCCGGATACCAGTCCGAGATCTTCGTGGAGACGGCCGATCCGCGCCTCGAGGATCAGACGCTCGATTATCGCGATCTCGTCGGCAACGTGTGCGCGTCTGACGTGCTGATCCATCATTTCTCGATTGGATCCCATGCCTCCCGCACCGCGTATGCGCTGCCCGGGCACATGGTGCTCGTCTACCACAACATCACACCGCCCGAGTATTTCGTCGGCATCCACAAGGAGCTCGTCAAGCTCTGTTTCCGCGGGCGCCGCGAGCTGACCGCCTACGTCGGGCGCTGCGACCTCGCTCTCGGCGACTCCGAATACAACCGGCAGGAGCTCGAGTCGCTTGGATTCGCGTCGACCGGCGTGCTCCCCGTGGTCCCCGACTTCTCCCACCTCGACACCGCACAGAACTCCCTGCTTGCCACGAACTTCGACGACGAGTGGACCAACGTGCTGTTCGTGGGCCGGGTGATCCCGAACAAGAAGTTCGAGGACGTCATTCGCGCCTTCCATGCCTATCGCGTCCGGCACAACCGCCGCTCGCGCCTGCTGCTCGTCGGCTCGTACAGCGGGTTCGAACGATACCTCGCAATGCTGCAATCGCTCATCGCAAGGCTCGGCACGCCGGACGTGCACTTCCTCGGCCACGTCTCGAACGAGGAGCTCTCGGGTGTGTACGACGTCGCGGACGTGTTCCTCTGTGCCAGCGAGCACGAGGGATTCTGCGTCCCGATCATCGAGGCCTTCCACAAGCAGGTGCCGGTGCTCGCGTTTGCCGCGACAGCGGTTCCGGCGACGATGGACGGCGGGGGCGTGCTGTACGACACCAAAGATCCCGTGTACATCGCGGGCCTGATGGATGCGGTGCTGAGCGAGAGGCCGATCGAACAGGCCATCATCGCGTCGCAGGACGCGGCCCTCGAACGGCTCCTCCACCGGAATTTCGGCGCCATGCTCCTCCGTTATGTGGGCGACACACTGCGCCTGCCACCCCGGGATGCGCCGGAGGTGGCCTGGGATTTCTGGGCGCAGTTCGAGCAGTTCCAGCGCTTCGAAGAGTTGCGGCAGTTCCGCCCGGCGCTCTTCCGCGGCCTGCCGGTTCGTCCGGGGTCCGGCCTCGAACAGCCGGAACCCGTCGAGGCGCTGGGCCCTCGCAAGTCCAGAATCCCGAGTGCCGAATCCCGGACGCCGAATCCCGACTTGGCCCCATGATCGTCAATCAGTGGGTGCCCGCAGCGCACCGGGGCGATGCCATTGGCGACAGTGCGCGCCGGATGCGCGACATGCTGCGTGAGGCCGGGCATTCGTCGGAGCTCTTTGCGCTCACGATCGACGATGACCTCAGGGGAGAGGTGATTCCGTTCGAGGACCCGGCATCCCGGGCCGGGGACGTCACCATCTTTCACTTCGCGCTGCCCTCGCCGATGACGGAGGCCTTCGCGGCACTCGGCGGCGCGCGCGTGCTCCAGTACCACAACATCACGCCCGCGCGGTTCTTCGCCCCCTACGATGCCGGGCTGTTCCGTCTGGCCGCCCTCGGGCGGCGCGAGCTCGCCACGCTCGTCGGTCACGTGGACCTTGCGCTCGGCGACTCCGAGTTCAACAGGCGGGAACTGGAAGAGACGGGCTTCAGCCCGACCGGAGTCCTCCCCATCGCGGTGAACACCGAGCGGATCACCGGCGCGCCGCGGCGGCCGGCGCTCGAGAAGACCCTCGGCGACGGGCTCGTCAACATTCTGTTCGTCGGCAGGATTGTCCCCAACAAGCGGATCGAGGACCACATCCGCCTTGCCGAAATGTACAAGCGCTACATCGACAATTACTACCGGTTCATCTTCGTGGGCCGATACGACGGGCTGCCCAGGTACTACGCCCAGGTGCAGGCGCTCATCGCGGAGTTCGACATGCTGCCGGACCGCTTCTGGTTCACGGGCCCGGTGCCCGATGAAGACCTGGCGGCCTACTACCGGTGGGCGGACGTCTATGTGTCGCTCAGCGAACACGAAGGCTTCTGCGTGCCGCTCGTCGAGGCGATGGCCGCTGACGTGCCGGTGCTCGCCTACAGCGCCGGCGCGGTGCCGGAGACCCTCGGCGGCGCCGGAATGCTCTTCGCGCCCAAGGATCTGGAATTCGCGGCCGAGATGATCGGCACCCTCGTATACGATCATCCGGTGCGCGAACGCATAATCGAGGGACAGCGCCGGCGCGTCCGCGATTTCGCGGCCACCCATGTCAAGGCGCGGCTGATGGACGTGCTCGCGGGACTGGGCGCTGGATAGCGCCCCGCGTGAGCACGCGTCGTCCCATATGGACTGCGGCGGCTGGCGAACGGGGTGGACACCGCACACGGCAAGCTGACTGACGAGGACCTGTTTGAAGATTGCATTTGTCGTCCAGCGCTACGGCACGGAGATCCTCGGCGGCTCCGAGTATCACTGCCGGCTCATCGCCGAACGGCTCGCTCCCCGGCACCAGGTGGAGGTGCTGACGACCTGCGCGCAGGACTACATCACCTGGCAGAACGAATACCCGGAAGGCACCGATCGCATCCGCGGCGTCACGGTCCGGCGGTTCGCGAACGCGTTGACCCGCGACATCCAGGCCTTCAACCGCTACTCCGAGTGGATTTTCACCAGCCAGCACACTCGCGACGACGAACTGGAATGGCTGCGCCAGCAGGGGCCCTGGTGCCCGTCGCTCCTCGAGTATCTCGAACGCAATCAGCAGCAGTACGACATCCTGATCTTCTTCACATACCTCTACGCCCCGACGGTCATGGGGATGAGGATCGCGCCCCACAAGACCATCCTGGTGCCGACGGCCCACGACGAGCCCGCGATTCATCTCGAGATCTACCGTGAGCTCTTCAGCATGCCGGCCGGGATCGCGTACAACACCGAGGTGGAGCGCCGGTTCCTGACGACGCACTTTTCGATGCGCGCGCTCGAAGAGGAGACGGTCGGGTGCGGCGTCGATCTCCCGCAGGCCCAGGAGTACCCGCGCGAGCACACCGGACCCCACCAGGGAGACGAAGAGGAGCTCGCCGAGGCCGCGGCTGCCGACGATGCGTCGCCGACGTACCGTCCGCACCTCTCGCACCGCGGGTCGGTGTTCCGGCGCCGTCACAGGCTCGACGGCCCGATCGTGCTCTACGGCGGGCGCATCGATCCCGGCAAGGGCTGCGAAGAGCTGATCGAGTACTTCAGCACCTACGTCCAGGAGGGGGGCGACGCGTCGCTCGTCCTGATGGGGGTCAAGCTGATGCCGCTGCCGGAAGAGCCGTTCATCAGGTTCGCCGGGAGGCTATCGGATCAGGAACGCGTCCAGGCCCTCGAGGCCGCAACGGTTGTCGTCGTCCCCTCGCCCTACGAAAGTCTGTCCCTGCTGGCGCTCGAGTCGTTCGCGGTGGGCACGCCGGTGCTCGCGAACGCGCGCAGTGAAGTGCTCGTCGATCACTGCATCAAGAGCAACGCAGGCTTGTACTACTCGGACCGCGACGAATTCTCGGAATGCCTGCGGCTGCTCGTCGCAGACCACCGCCTGCGCGCGTCGCTCGGCGCGCACGGGCGCGACTACGTCAGGAACAATTACCGGTGGGACGTGATACTGGCGAAGTACGAGCGGATGTTCGCCCAGCTGAAGGGACAGGTGCGCAGGACGGCTAGTCGCGATTGATCGCGCCGACGGGATCGCCGTCATCGATGTCTTCGGAGTCCGGCAGGTCCGCGCTCGCGCGTCCGACAGCGCCGCGCTTCCTGCGCGGGCGGATGTCGTGGCGCTTGATCATCTCGTTGAGCGTGGTCGGCTTGATGTGGAGCAGCTCCGCGGCCCGCTTCTGCACGCCGCCGGCGGCCTCGAGCGTGGATTCGATGAGCCGCTTCTCGAAGTCGGTGATGACCTCACGGAACGAGATGCCCTCGGGCGGCACCACGAACTGCGGCATCTGGAACCGCTTGCCGCTGCGGACGTGCTCGGGCACGAGGTCCGCGCCGATCTTCGCACCGGTCGAGAGCACCACGGCGCGCTCGATCACGTTCTCCAGCTCGCGCACGTTCCCCGGCCAGTCGTACTCCTGCAGCAGGTCCAGCGCCTCGCCGGTGAGCTCGAGGTGGGTCTTCTGGTTCTCCTGACCGTACTTCTCGAGAAAGGTCTGAACCAGGAGCGGAATGTCGTCCTTGCGCTCGCGCAGCGGCGGCAGCTGCACGGTAATGACGTGCAGCCGGTAGTACAGGTCCTCGCGGAATTTCCCCTCGTCCACCATGTGGCGGAGATCCACGTTCGTCGCGGCAATGATCCGCACGTCCACCTTGATCGTGTCGACGCCCCCGAGCCGCATGAACTCGCGCTCCTGGATGACGCGCAGCAGCTTGGCCTGCGTCTCCACCGGGATGTTGCCGATCTCGTCGAAGAAGATCGTGCCCTTGTCGGCGAGCTCGAACAGCCCTTTCTTGGGATAGACGGCGCCCGTGAACGCCCCCTTGACGTGGCCGAACAGGTTCGACTCCAGCAGGTCGGGCGGGAGATTGCCGGAGTTGACGGTGATGAAGGCGCGGTCCGACCGTGAGGAGTTCTGGTGCAGCGATCGCGCGACAAGTTCCTTGCCGGTGCCGCTCTCGCCATTGATCAGGATTGTCGCCCGGCTCGGCGCCGCCTGGATGATCAGGTCGAACACCTGGCGCATCCGCGAGCTGCGGCCGACGATCTCGCCGAACCGGTTCGCGCGCGCCTGGAGATTCTGCCGCAGGGCGCGGTTCTCGGCGACGAGCCGGCGCTGCGACAGCGCGTTCCGGAGAACGACCAGTACTTCGTCGTTCTTGAACGGCTTGGTGATGTAGTCGTACGCGCCGCGCTTCATCGCGGCGATGGCGTTCTCGACCGACGCGAAGGCCGTGATCATCAGGACGGGCAGGTCGTCGTCGAGCTTCTTGATCTCGTCGAGCGTGGCGATGCCGTCCATGCCGGGCATCATCATGTCGACGATCACGGCGTCGAACGGCATGCTGCGGATGTGCTCGAGGCCTTCGGCGGCGTGGGAGGCGAGCCGGACCTCGTATCCCTCCCGCGAGAGCAGCGCCTCGAGGATCTCGCGCATGATCTCTTCGTCGTCGATGACGAGTATCGAGCCGGGCCGGGAGACGGGCATCGCGGCGTCGGATGCGGCGGCACGCGGCATGATCACGCCTGCCTGATGGCGGGCCTTGCGCCTGCGGCGGCCCTCGAGGCGACCAGGGGCAGCGAGAGGGTGAACCGCGTGCCCTGCCCGATCGAGCTGTCGCAGGTGATCGTGCCCTCGTGCTCCTGCAGGATGCCGTACGTGATGGAGAGGCCGAGGCCGGTGCCCTTGCCGATTTCCTTGGTGGTGAAGAACGGATCGTAAATGCGCGACAGCTGCTCGGCGGGGATGCCCGACCCGGTGTCGCCGATCTCCACGATTGCGCCTGTCGCGTCGGGACGGCTCACGATGCTCAGCCAGCCTCCCTTGGGCATCGCGTCACGGGCGTTGAGGAACAGGTTGAGGAACACCTGCTGCAGCTTGTATTCGATGCCCTGGACGATGAGCGCCTCGGTGCTGAGCTCTTTGCGGACGCGGATGCTGCCGGTCCGGAGCTGATGCTCCAGAAGGGACAGGACGTCGTTGATGACGGCGTTGACGTCCACGGGCCCGCTGTCGAACTGCGCCGGCCGCGCCAGATTGAGGAGTCCGTTGACGATCTTCGCGGCCCGGAACGTCTGCCGCTCGATCTTCTCGAGCACTTTCGTCTTGGGATCGTTCTCGTCCGCGCCCTGAAGCAGCATCTGCGTGAAGCTGGAAATGCCGGTCAGCGGCGTGTTCACCTCGTGCGCGACGCCGGCCGCGAGCAGTCCGATCGACGCCATCTTCTCGGAAATCTGGAGCTGCTCCTCGAGCTGCACGCGCGCCGAGATGTCTTCGATCACGACAATGGTGCCCGCGATTGCCCCTTCCGAGTCCCGCAGAGGCGTCGTGGCGACGTTGACGAGCAGCCGGCGCGGCGTGCTGTGGCGAGTGAGCACCGGGACGCGGTAGAACGCAGCCCCCTCGGGTGACTCGCGGCGCGCGGACCTCAGGACCTCGAGGAACCCCGGCTCGAAGATGTCGTCGAGCCGCTGCGCGACAGCGTCTTCGTGGCGGATGCCGTACAGCTCCTCCAGCCGCCGGTTCCACCGGATGATGCGATCGTCACGGTTGACGACCGCAAGCCCATCGTTCAGCGATTCCAGGATGTTCTCGCTGAACTCGCGGAGCCGCTCGAGCTCGTCGGCCTTGACGCGGAGCTCCCGGTACAGACGACCGTTCTCGAGCGCTGTCGCGGCTTGCGCGGCCACGGCGGCGAGCAGCGCCATGTCCTCGCTGCTGAGCGGCTCGGCGCTCGCCTTGCGGCCCAGTGCCATGACCGCGATGGTGCCTTCCTTCGAGACGCATGGCACGAAGTAGTGAATCCCCGCTTCGCGCCAGAAGTCCACTTCCGCGCCGTCGAGCCGGACCTGCGCGAGCGGATCGTCGAGCGTCAGCGTGTGCCCGGCCGTCAGCCTGGCGCCGACTTCGGACGCCCGAAGCAGGAGGGGCGGAGCGCCCGGGAAGCCGATGTGCGCAATGGCCGCGAAGGCGCCGTCGCGCCCGGGGGAGATTGGCGCAAGCAACAGGGCCATGCGGTCCACGACAAGCGTTTCCATGACCCGATGCACGAGCCGCTCGCTGAGCCGCAGCAGATCGAGATCGCTGTTCAGGTCCCTCGCGAACCCCACGAGCGCGCGCCGGTAGTCGTAGCGATCGCGGTAATACACGCGGTCGAGGCCGGTCTGGATGACGTTCTTCACGGGCCGGGAGAGCAGGACGACGACGAGCGTGGCGAGCAGAGCGATGACCGAGTTGTTGGTGTCGTTCCCGCGCAGGAACGCTTCGCGCGCGAGCTTCAGCAGGATCGAGTACATCGCCGCGATCGCGGCGACCGCCGCCGCGTAGACCAGCCCGCGCTTGATGATCACCTCGACGTCCATCAGCCGGTAGCGGACGAGCGCGGACGCAAAAGCGAGCGGCACGAGCCCCAGGAGCACCGCCGTCAGATCGGCGCCGCGGATCGGCGCGAACCCGAGCACATACGGCAGCGCATAGCCGAACGTGAAGGGGACGCCGCCGAGCGCCGTGCCCCACACGATCCATCGCAGCTGGCGCCGCGCCGTCACGGACCGCACGCGCCCGAGCGCGCGCACCATGATGGCGAGGCCGGCGATGAGGCCGGCCGCGAGGCAGATCAACTCGGCCCGCTCGAGGAGCGTCACCACGTTCGAGAGCACGGCTCCCTGGTCCCGCGCGCGCAGCAGCGCCGCCACCCGGGCGCCGCCGAGGAGCAGGCCCGGCAGGTACAGCAGCGGCACCGCGGACCTCCCGGCGTCGCTTCGAATCCAGCTGTCGGGACGTTCGGGAAAGACCAGCGTGAAGTGGACGAAGAGCGGCGGCAGCATCAGCAGCGCCCACACGTCGGCCCAGTAGAAGAACCAGTCGAGCGTGTCGAACCTGCCGCTGAACGAGAACGCGAGCACGCCGAAGAACGCGATGGTCAGCCAGAAGAAGTGCAGCGTGGCCTGGTTGTCGGGCCGCCGAATCCGCACGGCCGCGCCGACAAAGAGCGAGAAGATGCCGACGGCCGCGAGCACGTAATACAGCCCCCGGGCGCCGGACGGGATCGGGGCAAGGTGAAGCGAGACGAGCTCTGGCCTGCGGGTCCGCGCAATCGTGTAGGTGAGGGACTGTCCGCTGGAGGCCGCGTGGAGGCGGCTGATGACGTCCGCCGGCGTTTCGACCGGGTGCCCGTCAACCGCTTCGAGGATGTCGCCCGGGCGCACGCCTGCGAGCCCGCCGGGCGATGCGCTGGCGACCTCGCGCGCCACGACGCCGTCCGGACCGGACCCCCAGAGGATCCCGTCCTCCATCTCGGTCCACGTCGCGCGAACCCTGATGTTGGCGATCGCGAGCAGAAGGAGCGCTGCCACCACGGCGAGTTGCGCCGTCAGTCGAAGCAGGCCGCGCCCCCGGGACCCAGTGTTCAACACCCTCTCCGTCCGCTCTGTAAAGATACTGCGGGTGAGCCAGCAAACGCCGTTCCCTGCATCGCACCGCTGCCACAAGTGCAAATGCTTGCTGCACAAGGACTTTCAGCGCAACGGTCGCGCTCGTTGACAATCGGCTTCAACTGACCGGACAACGGGTTCAAAAAACCGGATCACTGACGCGGAAACGTACGTGCTGCGCGACATCAGACGGCCGGCAGCAAGGCGACGCCCGCCGGGCGATCAGAATCGCACCAGAAAGCCGCCCACGACACGCTTGGGGGGACGCACGACAAGGAGCTCGTCGTAGATCGACGCAGGATCGTTCGGATCGCGGAACAGATTGCGAACCCCGACCAGCACCTCCCACTTCGTGCCGCCCAGCGCGAACGGCAGCGCCTGGTTGAGCTGGACGTCGAAGCGGCCGTCCGTCCCGGCGTCGGTCAGATGCGGACGCGCGCGCGAAAACGCCGTATTCACCTTGTAGAGCACGAACACCCGTGTGGCGGTCCGTGGAATGTCCGTCCCGATCGATGCTGTCACGTCCTGAATCGACTCGAGCTGCGGCCGCGCGAGGCTCGCCACCCACGGACGGGCCCCTACGAGATCGCCGCCAGGATGCCAGTCGCCCTGGACGACGCTGTACTCGACCGAGCCACGGACGCGTCGGCCGGGCGCGGTGCCAAGACGGAAGCCCCAGCCCTGTGCGTCCACACCGCCCGCGTCGGCCACGTAGTAATGACCGATGGACTTCGAGCCGGTGGGCATGTTGATGCCGAAGATCGTGACGGTCTGATCGCCGATGCCCTGGAAAAATCGCCGAACGCCGAGCACGTAAGCGCCGGCGAATTCGTGCTCGAGCAGTACATCGAGGGACCGCGCGCGTTCGACGCGCAGCTCGCTCCCGCGCAGCGGCGAGAACGTCCGTTCGGGCGGCAGCCAGGGACCGGCAAGGCTCGGCGGCAGGAACTCCTCGGCCCCGGGCGCGACCATCCGCTGCGCGAGCGTCGCAGTCACCCGCGTGCCCTTCACGGGTTCCAGCGTGAGCCCCGCATGCGGGCTGAACTGCGCCGGATTCGCCAGGTAGTCGTACCTTGCGTACCGGCCGCCGTATTCGAAGGACACGCCGGGTCCGGGGGTCCAGCGATCGACGGCATACACTTCACCGACGTTGCGGCTGCCGTCGGTCACCGCCGCGAGCGCCAGCGGGTTACCCCCCTGGTACGACTGCGTGCTGTACGAGAGCCCCAGATCGTACGAGTGTCTGCCCTCACGGCGCGACAGGAACGACCCGGCAACGATCCAGGACGACAGGTCTCCCTGCGTCATGCCCGCCTTGACCGCCCATTCGCCCGGCCCGGTCGGCGCGCCAATCGAAAAATATGCAATGCCGCGGGGCAGCGCGCTGCCGGAGAACAGCTCTCCGGGTCCGAACGCGCTACTCGTGAGCAGATTCACCTCGCCCGAGAACGGCAGGTCCGCGAAGAGCGCGCTCGCGAACGACGTCGTCCGCCCGAAGATCGACTGCACCCGCGGGTCCGGCTCCTCGGCATCGACGGCGACGGTGCTCGCCGAGTCCTTGAGAATGCTTCGCGTCAGATGGCGCAGCCGCCACGCCGTATCGGTGTGCGAATGATCGTCCTCGGTGGCGGGCTCGTCCGCCGCGGCTTCAACCGGCGGCAGCCCGAACCCGGCAGCGAGAATCGGCCGCGACGAGAGCCCCGTCGTCGCGACCGGCGCTTCGAGGCGCCGCAGTTGCAGGCGGAACGTCACGGGAGCGGCTGCGACAAGGTGGACGCTTTCCCGCGGCGACGCGGCGAACCCCGTGAGGTGGGCGCGGACCGAGTACTCGCCGGGGGGAAGGGTCTGGAGCGAAAATCGCCCGCTCGCGTCCGTCAGCGCCATGGCCGTGGCGGTCCCCAGGATCGACACCATCGCGCCCGGAAGCGGGCTCTCGTGTTCGTCGATGACGATGCCGCTGAGGCCTGTCGCCGCAAACGCACCCACCGCGTGAGACACGGAGCGAACCGGGCGAACCATGCTGGCAACGGTCTGCTGGGCGTCCGCGGCGCGCGGCCCGACGGCTGACGCGCAGAGCGCACCGACTGCCGCCGACAGCACGCGAATTCTGCGTCCCATGGCTCCTCCGTTCCGCTACGAACCCACCACCGTGAACGTGACGTCCCGCGACAGGATCCTGCGCGACAGCAGGTCCGTCACGGTGATTCCGATCCGATACTCCCCTTCTTCGAACGAGGAGAGCAGAATCCCCTGGCCGGCCAGCATCGGATGGCCCGCCTCGGGGTCGAAATGCGCCCCCATCAGCGCCGGTTTGAACCGCTGCGGCGTCGTATGGGTCATATACCGCTCGCCCGGCCGCGCGGCAGAATGTTCGCCCGCCGGCTCCGGGGCCGGGGTCGGCTCGGCAACGGCGGCCTTCGACACGGTTCGAAACAGGTCGTAGTCCACCTGGACGTCGAAGTTCCTGTCCGCCGAGACCGTCGGGTTGTAGATGAGGAACACGACGATGAGCTCCCGGTCCTTGCGGAACGACGACACGGCCGCCGGGTGGATTTCGCTGTCCCCGATGACATACGGCCGCTCGAGGATATCGTCCACCGACGGCGGCTCGAGCAGCGGTTCAATCCGATCCGCCAGCATCACGGTGCTTGTGGCGAGCTCGCCGGCCCAGAAATCGGGCACGCTCAACGGCTGCCTGAGCACGGCAGCCTTAAGACGCGGTTCGGGGCCGAGCGGATCCGGGCGGCGTTCCCTCAGGGCCACGTACACGTCGTAGTCGCCCGCGGGGACCGGAAATCCTCTCGTGATGCGGATCGGCCCTGCCTCGGCCGTCAGCTCCACCGGGAAAATGAGCTCGAACGGATATCGCGTTGCCGCGGATCGGCTCGCGGGTGCCGCACCGGGATCCCGGCGCACGGCCCGCACGTACATCAGCACGCCAGGCGTGGATATCCGGCCGCGTTCGACGAGAACCGTGAACGGCACGAACGTGCCGGACTGCGCCTTGAAGAAATCGTTGCGCCAGGCGATGGGGAAATCGGACACCGCGTGGCCGCTCGCCGCCGCATCCACCGCCGCCACGAGCGCCGCGGCTTCGCGGCGGTTCGCCTCGTCCAGCCGCTCGCGGCGGCGCCGGTCGTCGCGATCCTGCCGGCCACCTGCATTCGCCGCCGTCACGACTGCGCAGACCATCAGCGCCGCCAGCACAGTCGACCACCTCCAGCGGGCGTGCCGCTCGTCCGGTGCCAACCGCTCTGGTGGTCCACTCATGTAGTGGCTGGATAATCCATTCGATGATAGGCGACCTCCCCTGGCAAGTCAAAGCCGGATACCGCGGAATCCGCCTGTTAAATGGGTTAATTGTCGCGCCGGGCGCCGCCCGCGTGAATGGGCCCGGGTTGCGGCGGTGATATCATCTCCGGCTTATGGCTCGCGTGCCGAAACTGCTGGACGTGAGCGTGCCGCTCATCGCTGGCATGCCCGCCTACCCCGGCAACCCGGATTTCGAGTTGCAGCCGGTCAAGCGCATCGCCGAGGGCGCCAGCTCGAACGTGTCGCGGCTCGTCATGGGCACGCACACGGGCACGCACGTCGATGCCCCGAAACACTTCCTGGACGATGGGGCGGGCGTCGACGGCCTCTCGCTCGACCTGCTCCTCGGACGGGCGCGGGTCGTCGAGGTCCCGAAGCGGGGCGGCATCGGCGCCGAAGAGCTCGCAGCGGCGGGGCTGCGGGAAGATCTCCGCGTCCTCCTCAAGACGCCGAACTCGGCCCTGTGGAACGACCCGGGCTTCCATACCGACTACACGTACCTGACCGAGGAGGCCGCCAATTACCTGGTCGGGCAGGGGGTCAGAGTGATTGGGGTCGACTACCTGTCCGTGGAGCAGTTCAAGAAAGCCGGCGCGCCTGCACACCGGGCCCTCCTCTCCCACGGCGTCGTGATTATCGAAGGGCTCAATCTCTCCGAAGCGGAACCGGGCATGTACGAAATGTACTGCCTACCTCTGCGCGTCGCGGGCGGGGACGGCGCCCCGGCGCGCGTCATTCTCAAGCGCTGAGGGCTGCGACGTGCTGGACGATGTTCTCGTCATGGTATTGGCGGGGGGTGCCGGGGAACGCCTCTATCCCCTGACGAAGGAACGCGCCAAGCCGGCGGTGTACTTTGGCGGGCCGTACCGCATTATCGATTTCACGCTCAGCAACTGCATCAACTCGGGGCTGCGAAAGATCTTCATCGCGCTGCAGTACAAGTCGCTGTCGCTCAGCCGGCACCTCCGCATGGGATGGAGCGTCGTGGCCGACGAGCTCGGCGAATTCGTCGAGATCCTGAGCCCGCAGAAACGTGTGGGCGAACACTGGTATCTCGGGACGGCCGACGCGGTCTACCAGAATCTCTACTCCATCCTGCGCGAAAACCCGCGCCACCTGATCGTCCTGTCGGGCGACCACGTGTACAAGATGGATTACGCGAAGATGCTGCGCTTCCATCGCGACCACGGCGCAGGCGCGACGCTCGCCGCGATTGAAGTGCCGTCGGAAGAAGCGGATCGCTTCGGAGTGCTCCAGGTGGACGCCGCGGATCGCCTCACCGGCTTTCTCGAGAAGCCCAAGGACCTGCCCGCCGGCACGCAGGTCCTCGCCTCGCTCGGCATCTATATCTTCGACATGGACGTCCTGGTCCCGGCCCTCGAGGAAGATGCGAGGCAGAACACCGCGCACGATTTCGGGAAGGACATCATCCCGGATCTGATCAGCAAGGTTCCCGTATTCGCGTATCGCTTCTACGACGAGAACAAGAAGGCCGCGAAGTACTGGCGCGACATCGGCACCATCGACGCGTACTACGACGCGAACATGGATCTCTGCCACGTGAATCCGGACTTCAACCTCTACGATCCCGAGTGGCCGCTGCGGACGTACCAGGTCCAGGCGCCCCCGGCGAAGTTCGTCTTCGCCGACGAGGGACGGCGCTGCGGCCAGGCCCTCGATTCGGTGATTTCCGCAGGCTGCATCATCTCGGGCAGCCGCGTCGCGGGCAGCGTGCTCTGCCCCAACGTCCGCGTCCACAGCTTCTGCGATATCGAGCAGAGCATCCTGATGCCCGGCGTGCGCGTCGGCCGCCACGCGCGGATCCGCCGCGCCATCGTGGACCGCGACGTCTTCGTCCCGCGCGGCGCTCTCATCGGCTACAACGAAGAAGAGGACCGCCGCCGCCACATGGTGAGCGACAGCGGCATCATCGTCGTCACGCAGGAGGACGAGCCGTTCATCGGGCCCATCAGCGAAGAGGCCCTGCGCAACGAAGCGGAGTTCGACAACCGGGGGGAGAACTGAACACGTGCCATGTGCAACGTGCTACGTGCTACGTGCTACGTGCTACGTGCTACGTGCTACGTGCGACAGCGATGGTTCAACGTAATTGCGTGAGGTGCGAGTGAAGATTCAGGCAGTCAAGGGGCGCGAGATCATCGATTCGCGCGGGAACCCGACGGTGGAAGTGGACGTGACTCTCGAGAACGGCGCGTTCGGGCGCGGCGCAGTGCCTTCCGGCGCATCGACGGGCCAGCGCGAGGCGCTGGAGCTGCGCGACGGGGACAAGAAACGCTATCTGGGCAAGGGGGTCCTGAAGGCCGTCTCGCACGTGAACGGCGAAATCGCGACGGCCCTGGCCGGCCGCGACGCCGACCAGCGCGGGGTGGACACCCACATGATCGAGCTCGATGGGACGCCGACGAAGTCGAGACTGGGCGCCAATGCGCTGCTGGGCGTTTCGATGGCGCTCGCACGCGCGAATGCGGCCGCGGCGCGCCTGCCGCTCTACAAACACCTCGCGGCGCTCTACGGCGGCTCCGGCGGGACGCTCCTGCCGGTTCCCATGATGAACATCCTGAACGGCGGCGCGCATGCCGACAGCAGCGTGGATTTCCAGGAGTTCATGGTCATGCCTGTCGGCGCTTCCTCGTTCGGCGACGCGGTCCGCGCGGGGGCGGAAGTCTTCCACACGCTCCGCGGCATCCTTAAGAAGAAGGGGCACTCGACGGGCGTCGGCGACGAAGGCGGATTCGCACCGAGTCTCTCGTCCAATCGGGAGGCCGTCGACGTCGTCCTCGAGGCTGTCGTGCAGGCCGGCTACAAGCCCGGCGAGAACATGTTCGTCGCGCTCGACGTCGCCTCGAGCGAGCTGTGGGACGACGCGGCGAAGCGCTACGAGTTCAAGAAATCGCGGGACAAGGCGCGCACGGCCGACGAGATGGTGGCGATGTACGAAGACTGGGTCCGGCAGTATCCGATCGTCTCGATCGAAGACGGCCTCGCCGAGGGCGACTGGGATGGGTGGAAAACGCTCACCAAAGCGCTGGGCGATCGCGTGCAGCTCGTCGGCGACGACATCTTCGTGACGAATCCCGCGATCATCGCGCGGGGGATCAAGGAAGGCGTCGGCAACGCGCTCCTGGTCAAGCTCAATCAGATCGGGACGGTGAGCGAGACACTGGACGCGGTGGCGATGGCGCGCGACGCCGGGTACAACAGCGTCATCTCGCACCGTTCGGGCGAAACCGAGGACACGACGATTGCCGACCTGGCGGTCGCGACCAACGCCGGGCAGATCAAGACGGGCTCGGCCAGCCGGACGGACCGGATCGCGAAGTACAACCAGCTGCTGCGCATCGAAGAAGAGCTCGGTTCGGCCGGCCGGTATGCCGGCAGGGCCGCGGTCAGGCAGCTCGCATAACCCATGGCGACTCCGACCCGTCCTCTCGTCCTGGTGGTCCTCGATGGGTGGGGCATTCGCGCCGACCCGACGAACAACGCCATCGCGATGGCTCGCACACCGGTGTACGACGCCATGATCGCCCGCTATCCGCACGCGCAACTCGTCGCCTCCGGCGAGGCGGTCGGGTTGCCGGCGGGCCAGATGGGCAACTCGGAGGTCGGCCACATGAACATGGGGGCCGGCCGCGTGGTGTACCAGGATCTCACCCGGATCGACAAGAGCATCAGAGACGGGGAACTGTTCGCGAATGCCGCGCTCGCGGCAGCCATGGACCGCTGCACGGGCGGGCGGCACGCGCTGCATTTCGTGGGGCTGGTGTCGGACGGCGGCGTCCACAGCCACCAGCGCCACCTGCACGCGTTGCTGCAGATGGCGGCGCGGCGTGGTGTCGAGCGGGTGTTCGTCCACGTGATCACCGATGGCCGCGATGCGTCGCCAGCCGGCGCGGCGCGGTACGTCCCCGAGCTCGAACAGGCCATGCAGACGGCGGGCGTCGGGCGCATCGCCACCATCGTAGGCCGCTACTACGCGATGGATCGCGACAAACGCTGGGAACGAATAAAGCTCGCCTACGACGCGATGATCGGCGGGCAGGCCGAGACCCAGTCGCAATCCGCCCTGGCCCCGGTCGTCGCCTCCCACGCCGCCGGGATTACGGACGAATTCATCCGGCCGATCGTGATCACCGGGCCGGACGGCCAGGCAATAGGCCCCATCCGGGACGGCGACTCGGTCATCTTCTTCAACTTCAGGGCTGACCGGGCCCGGCAGCTGACGCGCGCCATTGCGCTCGACGACTTCGACGGGTTCGATCGGCCCGGCCGTCCCCGCGTCCACTACACGACGATGACGGTGTACGACCGGACGTTCGACCTGCCTGTCGTCTTCACGCCACAGACGTTCAGCGGCAACCTCGCGGATGTGCTCGCCGAACACGCGCGCACGAATCTGCGGCTGGCCGAGACCGAGAAGTACGCGCACGTCACCTACTTCTTCAATTGCGGCCGGGAGGAGCCCTATCCCGGCGAGGATCGCATCCTGGTGGCCTCGCAGAAGGTCGCCACGTACGATCTGAAGCCGGAAATGAGCGCGCCCGGCATTGCCGACGCCCTGGTCGCCGACGTGACGGGCCGCCGGCACGATGTGATCATCTGCAACTTCGCCAACGCCGACATGGTCGGCCACACCGGCGACGTGGCGGCGACAATCGCAGCGGTCGAGACCATCGACGGCTGCCTCGGCCGGATCCTTCGCGCACTCGAGGCGACCGACGCGCGGGCGATGGTCACGGCCGACCACGGCAACGCCGAACAGCTCTGGGACGACGAGTTGAAGGCGCCGCACACGGCGCACACTTCCAACCCCGTCCCCGTCATCCTGTACGGGGACGAGCTCATCGGCCGCCGGCTGCGCGACGGCTCCCTGCGGGATGTCGCCCCAACGCTGCTGGGGCTGCTGGGCATCCCCCTCTCACCGGAGATGACCGGCAGCAGTCTGCTCGAATAGCCGTGTCCTGAGGCCGGAAACGACGACGGGCCGCGCGGCTTTGGAGGCCGGCGGCCCGTTTGATTTGAGAAGCCCCCGCGTTGCGGGGAGGGAGACTTATTCGACTTCCTTTTCCTGCGTTTCGTCCGCGGCAATGCGCAGCGAACGCAGGAATCGCTTGTCGTTGGCGCTGATTTCGAAGTGACGGCGCTCGGCCGCGCGCGCAGCCTTTTGAGGGGCCGGACCGATCTTCGCCAGCGCGCCGGGCTTCGCCCGGTTCATGAATCCGATTACGGCCTCGAGCGTGACTTTCATCTCGAAACCGGCCGCCCGTGCCCGCTCTCGGCAGGCTTCGATCCGCGGGTCTTCCGCGGCGGCGGCAGCAATGGCGTCGGATAGCTCGCGGGCCAACCGGTTCACCACGTCATCCATTCGGGACCTCCTCACCGCCGCCGGAGCTGGGGAACCGGAAGCGTCTGCCGATCCGATCCCTCCCAGGCAACCGGCCGTTGCCGGGCCTGTTCGGAGATCCAGCTGCAGCCACGGACCGGCGGCAGGGATCGGGCGCCAAATTTATTCATCAGAAGGATTTGCAGCGCGGGAACGCACGGTCATTGTAAGCTCGGGACACGTGAGTGTCAATGGTCCAGCCGCCTGCTGAGACGACATTTCTGCGCTACCGGCAGGGGTTGCTACAATACCGCCCGTTACGTCACCAACCTCATTCCTCCAATTAGGACGACTGACCCAGGACGAAAGATTGGCAGACCAGCCGTACGCGGATCCCCTGTCGCTCGCGGGGCACGACTACACCGCCGACATCGGCTTCCCCGGTGCCTTTCCCTTCACGCGGGGCATCCAGCCGACCATGTACCGCGGCCGGCTCTGGACCATGCGGCAGTATGCCGGGTTCGGTTCCGCCGCCGAGTCGAACGCGCGCTACCGGTACCTGCTCGCCCAGGGGGTCAGCGGCCTGAGCGTCGCCTTCGATCTGCCCACGCAGATGGGCTACGACTCCGATCACGAGCTCGCCCGGGGCGAGGTCGGCCGGGTGGGTGTGGCGATCGATTCGATCGACGACATGGCGGAGCTGTTCGACGCTATCCCGCTCGGTCGTGTGTCCACCTCGATGACCATCAACGCCACCGCGATCATCCTGCTGTCGCTCTATGTCGCTGTGGCGCGCCGGCAGGGCGTCCCGGCGTCGGCGCTGGCGGGAACGATCCAGAACGACATCCTGAAGGAATACATCGCGCGCGGCACGTACATCTACCCGCCGCGATCCTCGCTCCGCATCGTGACCGACATTTTTGCGTTCTGCGCGCGCGAGCTCCCGAACTGGAACACGATCTCCATCAGCGGGTATCACATCCGTGAGGCGGGGTCGACGGCGATCCAGGAGGTGGCGTTCACCTTCGCCAATGCGATTGCGTACGTCGACGCCGCGATCGCGGCGGGACTCGACCTCGACACCTTCGGGCAGCGGCTCTCGTTCTTCTTCAACGCACATAACGACTTCCTCGAGGAGGTCGCGAAGTTCCGCGCCGCGCGGCGGCTGTGGGCGCGGCTGATGCGGGATCGATTCGGCGCGACGAACCCGCGCGCCCAGCAGTTGCGCTTTCACACGCAGACGGCCGGCAGCACTCTCACCGGTCAGCAGCCGGACAACAACATCGTCCGCGTTGCGCTGCAGGCGATGGCGGCGGTGATGGGGGGCACGCAGTCGCTGCACTGTAACGGCCGCGACGAGGCGCTGGCGCTGCCGACGGAAGAGTCCGCACGGATCGCGCTCCGGACCCAGCAGGTGATCGCCGCCGAGACAGGCGCGGCGAACACTGTCGATCCCTTCGCCGGGGCGTACGCCATCGAGGCGCGCACGAACGACATCGAGCAGGGGGCGCGCGCGCTGCTCGACAGAATCGACGCCGCCGGCGGGACGCTCGCGGCCATCGAGCAGGGCCTCATCCAGCGGGAGATCCAGGAATCGGCCTACCGCGCCCAACAGCAGATCGACGCCGGCGATCGGGTGGTGGTGGGGGTGAACCGCTACGCCACCGACGAACCCACGGACATCGAAGTGCTGCGCATCGACCCGGCGTTCGAAGCGCGTCAGGTGCAGCGGGTGACCGCCTTGCGCGCGTCGCGTTCCGCCGCCGCCTGCGCGAGCGCGATCCAGGCTGTCGTCGCGGCGGCACGCTCCCAGGCCAACCTGGTGCCGCCGATAATCGCGGCCGTCGAGGCGAGGGCCACAGTTGGCGAGATCTCCGATGCGCTGAGGTCCGTGTTTGGCGAACACAAGGAGATTGATGGCTGACGGCCCCCTGCTGTCGGTGGAGCACCTGACGACGGGCTTCGACCTCGCGGGGCGCTTCGTGCCGGCCGTGATCGACGTCAGCTTCGATGTTGCTGCCGGGGAGACGCTGTGCCTCGTCGGCGAATCTGGGAGCGGCAAGTCCCTGACGGCCCTTTCCATTCTGCGGCTCGTCCAGCGCCCGGGGCGGATCGCGGAGGGGCGCATCGTCTTCGACGGCACCGACCTGCTGTCGCTTGGCGAGCGCGAGATGCAGAAGATCCGGGGCGCGGAGATCGCGCTGATTTTCCAGGAGCCGATGACCGCGCTGAATCCAGTCTTCACGATCGGTAACCAGATCGAGGAAACGCTGCGCGTGCACGGCTGCGCGACCCGCCGAACCGCCGGCGCGAAGGCAATCGAGCTGCTCGATGCGGTCAGCATCCCGGAACCGCACAAGCGGGTGCGCGACTATCCGCACCAGCTGTCGGGCGGCCTGCGTCAGCGCGCGCTCATCGCCATGTCGCTCGCATGCGAGCCGCGGGTCGTCATCGCCGACGAACCGACGACGGCCCTCGACGTCACGATCCAGGCACAAATTCTGGATCTTCTCCGATCGATCCAGGCACGGATGGGGCTCGCGCTCCTGCTCATCACCCACGATCTCGGCGTGGTCGCCGAGATGGCGGATCGGGTGGGCGTCATGTACGCGGGGCGCATCGTCGAAGAGGCGCCGGTGGACGAGCTCTTCGCCCATCCGAGGCATCCCTACACACGCGGACTAATGGCGTCGATCCCGGGCGGCGCGCCCGGGTCACGGCTCAAAGCGATTCAGGGCACGGTGCCCCCCCTCGGCGAGCTTCCGCCCGGGTGTTCGTTCACGCCGCGGTGCCCGGATCGGTTCGAGCCCTGCCCCACGGCGCATCCGGGGACGACCGTCTTCGGCCCGCGTCAGACGGTGAAGTGCTACCTGCACGGGCCCGCTGTCGAACCCCAGGTCCTGCCGCCCGGGGACCTCTGATGCCGCTCCTGGAAGTCCGGAACCTGGTCAAGGAATTCAGCCGGTCGCGCGGCTGGTTCGTGCAGCCATCCGTGATGCGGGCGGTGGACGGCGTCAGCTTCACGATCGAGTCAGGCGAGACGTTCGGGCTCGTCGGCGAGTCCGGCAGCGGCAAGACGACGACCGGACGCTGCATTCTGCGGCTGATCGAACCAACGTCCGGCGCGGTCTGCTTCAAGGGTGAAGACGTGCTCGCGTTTTCGAAGACCCGCATGCGGCACGCGCGGCGCGATATGCAAATCGTCTTTCAGGATCCGTACTCCTCGCTCAATCCGCGCATGCGCGTCGGCGACATCGTCGAAGAGCCGCTCATCATCCATCGGATCGGACGCAAACCGGAGCGGCGCGCGCGCGTCGCCGAGCTCTTCGATCTCGTCGGGCTCGATCCGTCGCAGCTCGCCAGGTATCCGCACCAGTTCAGCGGAGGCCAGCGCCAGCGCATCGGCCTGGCGCGGGCGCTCGCGCTGAACCCTTCGCTCGTCATCGCGGACGAGCCCGTATCGGCGCTGGACGTCTCGGTCCAGGCGCAGGTCATCAACCTCCTGATGGACCTGCAGGCGCGCCTCGCGCTGACGTACCTCTTCATCGCGCACGATCTCAGGCTCGTGCGCCACATCTGCAGCCGCGTGGCGGTGATGTATCTGGGGAAGATCGTCGAGATGGGCGCGACCGATGCGCTCTTCGCGAACCCGGCGCATCCTTACACGCGGGCGCTGCTGTCGGCCATTCCGATGCCGCATCCCGGCGCTGTGCGCGAGCGCATCGTGCTCGAGCCCACGTCGTTCAGCCGGGAGGCGCCGCTGCGCGAAGTGGGGGCGGGGCACCTGGCGGCGGTCTAGGGGGGAAACTTCAGCTATCAGCTATCAGCTATCAGCTATCAGACACACGGGGTTCCGGGTTCCGGGTTCCGGCTTCCCGCTACCAGCTTCCAGCTGCCGGCTGCCGGCTGCCCGCTTCCGGCTGGGTCCACCGTGTTGGGTACAGACTGACGGCTGAGAGCTGAGAGCTGTCAGCTGTCAGCTGTCAGCTGTCAGCGGCGAAGCTACGCTGCCCGCTTCGCGTCCTTCTCGACCTGTCCGTCGCGAATGTTGATGACGCGATGCGCGTAAGCGGCGATGTCGGGTTCGTGCGTGACCAGAATGATGGTGTTGCCGCCTTCGTGGAGCCGCGCGAAGAGGGCCATGATCTCGGTGCCCGTCTTGGAGTCGAGATTTCCAGTGGGCTCGTCGGCCAGCAGAATGGACGGATTGTTGACGAGCGCCCGTGCGATTGCGACCCGCTGCCGCTGCCCGCCCGACAGCTCGTTCGGCCTATGTGAGGCACGGGAGGTCAGCTCCACTTTCTCGAGTGCGAGCTTCGCCCGGTCCTGCCGCGCCTTGCCAGACACCCCCGCGTAGACAAGCGGCAATTCGACGTTGTGGAGGGCCGTGGCCCTCGGGAGCAGGTTGAACGTCTGGAAGACGAAACCGATTTCCTCGTTGCGAATCCGCGCCAGCTCGTCGTCGTTCATCGACGCGACTTCTTTGTCGTTCAGGAGGTAGCTGCCCTTGGTCGGCGTGTCGAGACAGCCAATGAGGTTCATCAGTGTGGACTTGCCGGACCCGGACGGACCCATGATCGCGACGTACTCGCCGCGTTGGATCTCGATGGAGACGCCCCGGAGCGCGTGAATTTCCTCTTCCCCCATGGTGTAGCTTTTCCACAGGTCGCGGGTCTCAATGAGGGGCATAGGTCATCCAGGCTGAAACGGGTTCCATAACGAAGACGGCGCCGGAAGTCGCTTTGTTCCGCCGGGCGCTCGAGAGCGCCCCCAGATCACCCGTTGGCGAGAGGCGCGGTGTCAACCGGATCGTCGTGGCGCTCGGCTTCAGTCTCTCACATCCCGGCACAGAACCGCCGCGCTCGAGCATCGTCACCCGGGGGCCCTCCCGGGTATGAGCTGGCCGCCTAGGCTAGGCCTCGTCCTCCTCGTACTCCGTCTTGAGTTTGGCAACGACGGCCGGATCCGCAAGGGTCGTCGTGTCACCCAGCTTCTTGCCCTCCGCGATGTCGCGCAGCAGGCGCCGCATGATCTTCCCCGACCGCGTCTTCGGCAGATCGGCGGTAAAAAGGATTTGATCCGGGCGCGCGATAGCGCCGATCTTGTGGACCACGTGCTCCTTGAGCTCGTCGACGAGCGCCGGACTGCCGGCAATCCCCTCCTTCAGCGTGACGAAGGCCGCGACCGATTGCCCCTTGATCTCGTGCGGCTTCCCGACAACTGCGGCTTCGGCGACGCTCGGATGATCGACGAGCGCGCTCTCGACCTCCATCGTGCCGAGCCGATGCCCCGCGACATTGAGGACGTCGTCCACTCGCCCGAGCAGCCAGTAGTAGCCGTCGGCATCGACGCGCGCGCCGTCGCCGGCGAAGTACGCACCATCAGGCCAGCGCGTCCAGTACTGGGAGACGAATCGCTCGGGATCTCCATAAATGCCGCGCAGCATGGCGGGCCACGGTTTCGTCAGCGCGAGCAGGCCCGCACCCTTCGTGACGGGTTTGCCCTGGACATCACGAATTTCGGCGGTGACACCCGGGAAGGGGTGGGTCGCTGAGCCGGGCGTGGTGCTCGTGATCCCCGGCAGCGGCGTGATCATGATCATTCCGGTCTCGGTCTGCCACCACGTATCCACGACAGGACAACGCTCGTGGCCGATGAACTTGTGGTACCAGATCCAGGCCTCCGGATTGATCGGTTCGCCGACCGACCCCAGAAGCCGCAGCGTTGTCAGGTCGCGGCCCGCCGGCCAATCGGTGCCCCACCGCATGAATGCGCGGATCGCTGTCGGCGCCGTATAGAAAATCGTGACGCCGTAGCGCTCGATGAGCTCCCAGAAGCGATCCTTCTTCGGCCAGTCGGGGGCGCCTTCGTACATCAGCACTGTCGCGCCGTTGGCGAGCGGCCCGTAGACGACGTAGCTGTGACCGGTGACCCAGCCGATGTCGGCCGTGCACCAGTACACGTCGGTGTCCTTCAGGTCGAACACCCACTTCGTCGTCGCATACGTGCCGACGAGATAACCCGCCGTCGTGTGTACGATCCCCTTCGGCTTCCCTGTCGTCCCGGAGGTGTAGAGGATGTAGAGCATGTCCTCGGCGTCCATCGCTTCGGGATCGCAATGGGCGGCCGCCCCCTGCATCAGGTGGTGGTACCACTGATCCCGGCCCGTGGTGAGGACGGCCGGATCTTCAGGTCCGGGCTTTCGCTGCACGACGACGACATTCCGGATCGAGGGCGTCTCGGCCAGCGCTTCGTCCGCCATCTGCTTGAGCGGGACCAGATTGCCGCGGCGGTATCCGGCGTCGGCGGTGACGAGGAGGACGGCCTGCGCGTCGTTGATGCGATCCCGCAGCGACTCGGCGCTGAATCCTCCGAATACGACGCTGTGGATCGCCCCGATGCGTGCGCACGCGAGCATCGCGATGGCGAGCTCCGGCACGAGCGGTAGGTAGAGGGCGACCCGGTCACCCCGTTTGACGCCGAGCGACTTCAGCACGTTGGCGAAGGCGCTGACCTGGCGGAAGAGGTCCCAGTACGTCAGCGTGCGGCGGTCGCCCGGCTCCCCTTCCCAGATGATCGCGGCCTTGTTCCGGCGCGCGCCGCGCGCGTGGCGGTCCACGCAGTTGACGCTGACGTTGATCTTTCCGCCGTCGAACCAGCGCGCGTGCGGCGGGTTCCAGCGGAGCACGGCGTCCCACGGCCGCATCCATTCGAGCTCGGCAGCGAAGCCGGCCCAGAACGCTTCCGGATCCTCAGCCGCTTTGGCGTAGATTCCGGGGTCGGTGACGAGTGCATTTTTCCGCCAGTCGTCCGCCGGAGGGAAACGGCGGTCTTCACGAAGGAGCGCGGAGATTTCTGCCATGGTCAGTTCGAATGTCTGGTAAGTGCGTCTATTCGGTTGCGCACGGCCCCGGCCCGCGAGGCATACTCGGCGCCCGCGGTCTCGAGGAAGTTCCGGTAATGCTCGACCGCGGCGGCTGTCTCGTTCGCCCGATCGTACAACTGAGCGAGATTGTAATGCGCGGCGGCGTTGCGCGGATCGAGCGCCAGCGCCCGCACCAGTGTTTCCGCGGCTGCGTCCGGCTGACCTGCGTCACGGCGCGCCAGCGCCATGTGGACGAGCGGAACGACGCTGCGGGGGGCGAGTCGCGAGGCGGCCGCGAACTCCCCGAGCGCGTCGTCCACGCGTCCCTGCTTCAGGAGCGTCACCCCTTAATTATGACGGGTGCCGGCATCGTTCGGGACGATCGCGAGTGCCCGCTGCGCAGACCTGTGCGAAAGGGTCCAGCCGAGCGCTGCTGTCACAAGGATCCCGGCGAGCACCAGAGCCGCGCCAGTGAGGGACCGCGGGCGTGACAGGCGGCGTGGCGGCGCACAGCCAAGCGCGGCGAGCACCGCGTCACCACGCGCCGTATGCTGCGTCTTCTGCGGAAATCTCGTCTGGCGTCCGCGGCGCAGCGAGTCGAAGAGCTCGCTCACCGGGTTGTCAGCCTCGCATCGGCATACCCCGCCAGCTGCCGCACGCGCTCCTCGTCGCGGCGCGCCAGCGCGAGGTCACCGTAGGGCCCGACAAGGACCTCGTGCCACGTGCCCCGCGCCTCTGTTTCGACGCGCCGCGTCCGAGACTGATAGCCCAGACCCTGTAGCTCCTCTGCCAGCACGGCCGCCTCTGATGCCTGCCGGAAGGATCCGACCAGGACCGAGTACGGCTTTTGGGTTTGGTCGCTCCCGCGGGTCGCGCGAGCTGTGGGCGGCACTATCGAGGATGCCTGCGTTCCGGACGACCGGTCACGGCTGCCTGTCGTCGCGATCGGCTGGGCCGGAATCGTCTCGCGGGAAGGCGGCACCGTGGGGGCAGTCGAAGGAGCCATGGCGACGGAGGAGGCGGGCGCCGGCAAGCGGCTGTCGTGTGGGCGCGACATGCTCGATGCGCCGTCCGTGCGCGATGGCGCCCGGGGGTCACTCCTCGCCTGCAATGTGACAACTCCATACCACGTCGCTGCAGCCATGATCCCCATCAGCGCCGCACCTGCGGCGAACGCTCCAGCGCGCTGACTGACCCAGCCGAACATCGAGGTTCTCGACACCGCCAGCTCCAGGCGCGCCGCCGCGGCGAGGACGATCTCGGGAGTGATCCGGTTCGAGCGCGCGGAATAGCCGCCGAGCAGCGCACGGTCGCAGAGCAGGTTAATCACACGCGGAATGCCCCCGGTGTACTTGTGCACGCGATCGAGCGCTTTCGGTGCGAAGCTCACGACCGATCCGCCGCCCGCAATCGTGAGACGGTGCGAGACGTACGCCGCAGTCTCCTCGCGGCTCAGCGGCTTCAGCTCGTACCGGATCGACACGCGCTGATCGAGCTGGCGAAGCTCCGCCGAGCGAAGCAGCTCTTTCAGATTGAGCTGTCCGACCAGCACGATCTGCAGCAGCTTCTCCTTGTCGGTCTCGAGATTCGAGAGAATCCGGATTTGCTCGAGCACCTGGTGCGTAAGGTTCTGCGCCTCGTCGATGATGAGCAACGCGCCCGCGCCGAGCGGCAGCAACGACAGGAGAAACTCGTTCAGCGTGTCAATCAGCTCCTGCTTGCTGACACCGACAAGCCGTCCGCGTTTGATCTCGTCGCGCGACACTACGCCGAAGTCCTGCAGAATCAGCCGCAGCAGGTCTTCCTGGGTCAGGAACGGGTTGAGCACCAGCGCGGTGAAAGTCTTGCGATCGAGCTGCTCGAGGACCGCGCGGCAGAGCGTCGTCTTCCCCGTGCCGATGTCGCCCGTGACAACGACGAAGCCCTCGCGCCGGCGGATGGCGTACTGCAGGAGGTCGAACGCGTTCGCGTGCGATTCGCTCTTGTAAAGGTATTTCGGATCCGGCGTGAGGCTGAAGGGCTTCTCCGCGAATCCGTAGTATTCCTCGTGCATCGGACTGCCTCCCTGCTGTTCTGGCGACACCTCACCGGAGTGCGCCAGACCTCGCACAATCGCGCGCAATCGCGCAAGGCTGCACACTTTTTCAAACACTGTTTCGGCAGTTCAGCTCGACAACTTTAGAGAGACGGTTGGGTTCGGGGATCGAGCATCCGGGATCCGGGATCCGGGATCCGGGATCCGGGAAGCGCGAAGTGGGAAGCGGGACGCCGTAAGCGCGAAGCCGGAAGCCGGAAGTCGGAAGCGGGAAGCCGGGAGCGGGAAGCCGGAAGCGGGAGGCGGGAGCGGGAAGCGGGAAGCGGGAAGCTGGGAGCAGGAAGCGCGAAGCGGGAAGCGGGAAGCTGGAAGCGAGCCGCGAAGGCTATTCCGGGGGCAGGACGTCGACTCGCCCGGGCACGTCCGGCGGAGCGGGTTTGTTCTTCGTGAACAGCGCGACGCCCAGCAGGCCCCCGATCATGCCGAAGACGGCGCCGGTCACGACGCCCACGACAAGCTTGAATGCGACGGCCGCCGGACCGGTGCCACGCTCCGACATTTCCCGCAGCTCGGAGGGAAAATCCGGATTCATGTTGGTGACCCAGTCCAGGATCCTGTGCTGGAACGGGCCCATCGCCATGTCCACCGGTATGGACAGCAATGCGCCCACGACCCCGCCGACCAGGCCGGCGAGAAACCCGACGAAGGCCCCCTCGGCCGAGGTGACGGCGTACGGCGAGTTCTGCTGCCGCAGGTACGCGGCGAGCACGCCGCCGGCGATCACCCACAGACAGCAGCAGCAATTCCCGGCGTTCACGACCGGCAGCGCAGACAGCACTCCGATGAAGAGGCCTCCGACGAGCGCCGGCTGCAGCCTGCCCGAGTCCATCAGTCGTAGTACTCCAGCCCGAGATGCGTTATCAGATCCTCACCGCGGAGGAACCTCAGCGTGTTCTTCAGCTTCATGAGCTGAATGAAGAGATCGTGTTCGGGATAGAGCCCCGGCGCGTGCTGCGGGCTCTTGAAGTAGAACGACAGCCACTCCTGGATGCCGGCCATCCCCGCTCGCTTCGCGAGATCCAGGAAGAGCGCCACGTCGAGGACGATCGGTGCGGCCAGGATGCTGTCACGGCAGAGGAAATTCACCTTCAGCTGCATCTTGTAATTGAGCCAGCCGAAGATGTCTATGTTGTCCCAGCCTTCTTTGTTGTCCCCGCGCGGCGGATAGTAGTTGATCCGGACGACGTGGCAGAGATCGCTATAGAGCTCGGGATAGACGTTGGGCTGAAGGATGTAGTCGAGCACCGACTTCTTGCTCTCCTCCTTCGTCTTGAAGGACTCCGGATCGTCCAGCACTTCGCCGTCGCGGTTGCCGAGGATGTTCGTCGAATACCACCCCTCCACGCCGAGCAGCCGCGCCTTGAGTCCCGGAGCGATAATCGTCTTGATGAGGGTCTGGCCGGTCTTGAGGTCCTTCCCCATCAGCGGCGAGCGCGTCGTCGCGGCGAGCTCCAGGAGTGCGGGGACGTCGGCGCTGAGGTTCGGCGCGGCGTTCGCGTAAGGGATGCCCTCCTTGATGGCGGCGTACGCGTAGATCATGCTCGAGGGAATGTTGTCGTCGTTCGCCTCCAGGCCGGCTTCGAAGGCGGCGAGCGTCTCGTGCACCGGAGACTCGGTGAGGTACACCTCGGTGCTGCCGCACCAGACCATGACGAGCCGATCGCAGCCGTGCTGGCGCTGGAAGGCGCGCATGTCCTCGACGAGCTGGTCGGCGAGATCGCGCTTGTTCCGGCCCTTCTTGACGTTCGGGCCGTCGAGGCGCTTCACGTAGCGGCGGTCGAACACCGCCGTCATCGGCTTGATCGCCTCGAGCTCCGGACGGATCTGCTCGAGCAGCGGCCCCTCGAGGACGCCGGATGTTTTCGCGGCTTCGTACGCGTTGTCGTTGAAGAGATCCCAGGCGCCGAACACGATGTCGTCCAGCGAGGCGAGCGGAACGAACTCGCGGATGAGAGGCGTGCGCGCTTCCGGCCGCTTGCCGAGTCGAATCGTGCCCATCTGCGTCAACGATCCGATGGGACGCGCGAGCCCGCGGCGGACGGCGAGGACGCCAGCGATGGTGGTGGTGCTGACAGCACCCATGCCGACGAGCAGGACTCCAAGCTTCCCTGACGCAGCCCGAATTTCTGGCGGATTTTTCACGATGGCGAACTATATCATCAGTACTTCGACCCCCTGCGGCCTCGAACCGGCACAGTGATGAAGCTCTTTCGCATCTTCAAATCGGAGGGTGAGCCGCTCGCTGTCGCGATGGCGGGCGTCAAGCTCGGCGATCGCCTCCTGATGCTCGGCTGCGGCGATCCGCGGCTCGTCGCGCAACTGGCGGTGAAGACGGGGCTCACAGGGCGCGCGTTCGCAGCCGACGCCCGCGCAGATCTCACGCGGGCCGCCGAGGAGCTCGCACCCCGCGAGGGCGCGCTCATCGAAACCGCGACCGCGCCGTGGACGGCGCTGCCGCTCGAGGCGTCCACGTTCGACGTGGCGGTGATTCGACACGTGCTTCCGAGTCTCGCGGGGCCGGAACGGATCGCATGCGCCGCCGAAGTCCGCCGCGTACTCCGCCCGGGAGGACGCTGCCTCACGATCGATCCGGGACAGGTCTCCGGATTGGGCGGGCTCATCACGCGGCTGCCCGGCAATCCCCAGTACAACGCCGAGGGCGGGGCGGTTGCCGTCCTGGAAGCGGCCGGATTCAGGGGCGCCCGGCTGCTCGCCGAACGCGAGGGCACTGTTTTCTGCGAGGCGGCCCGGCCGAACGTCTAAAACGTGCTACGTGCTACGTACTACGTGCCACGTGCTAAGGGCCACGTGCTACGTGCTACGTGCTAACGGCTATGGGCTACAGGCTACCGGCTACAGGTTACGGGTGGCACGTTGCACGTAGCACTTCGCACGTTGGAAGTCGCACGTTGGACGTGGCAAGTCGCACGTCGGACGTAGCACGTTGGACGTGGCACGTTGCACGTAGCACGTTAGAGGACGCGTTGTCCCTGATTGAGCACAGCTCGAGGCGCCGGGTCTGAAAGACAGGCTCAGATAAACCGCCGGAAATCAACGATTTGAGCGCTGTCGCCGGTCGCAGCGATCGGCAGCGAAATTGCCCTTGGTCCCGGTAACTACATGCCTGAGGCCAGCCCATCGGTTCCTGACGTGTTCACCGTGCACGAGATCGCACGGGCGGCGGCTGTTCCTGCGAGCGCAGTCCGTGGACTCGTGGCCGGAGGAACCGTAGGAACCATCGACGGACGGCACATCTCGCTCACCGAGGCCGTACGCGCGGTCAGGCTCATACGGGCCGCCTCGGGCGCGCGGGAGCGCGGCCTGTTTCGTCCGACGCCGCAGATCGACCAGTCGCCTGCGCGTGCGCTCGTCGCGTCCGCCGGGCTGCACGCAGCGATGCTCGGCGCGGTCCTCTTCCTCACGACGCTGACCGTAGCGAGCAAGCCGGTTCAGACCGCGGACCCCGCGCGAATGGTGTTTCTGGCAACTCCGGGTCCTGGCGGCGGAGGAGGTGGCGGCGGGCTCCGGCAACCACTTCCCCCGCCGCGCGCCGCACTCCGGGGGACAGACGCGCTGCGAAGCGCGGTGCCTCCGCCGGTCGTCGTGCGCCGGCCGGAGCCGCCGGTCAGACGAACGCCGCTACCCGTCCGGCCGCAGCCGGTGACGCATCCGGTCGAACCTCCGCCGCAGGTCGCTCCGCCGGCTCCGATGCCCCAGGTGGTTGCGCCCGTCGCGACAGGGCCAGCCGATGCGCACGACACGGCCGGGACCGTCACCGACCCGCCGCGTCCCGCCGACAGCGCCGGGGCGGGCTCGGGCGGAGGCGCCGGCACGGGCGCGGGCACAGGAATGGGCCAGGGCGACGGCTCCGGCATTGGCGCGGGGTCCGGCGGGGGGACGGGCGGCGGTCCTTATCGGCCCGGCAGCGGAATCACACCCCCGGCCGTGCAGCGCGAGGTCAAGCCGGACTACACGGACGAAGCTCGGCGCCGTGGTGTGTCGGGGGATGTCGTGCTCGAAATCATCGTGAGAAAGGACGGCACTGTCGGCGACGTGAAGGTCCTCCAGGGACTCGGAGCAGGACTCAATCAGCGCGCAATCGAAGCGGTCCGGCAATGGCGGTTTACGCCCGCCCGCCGTTTCGGTACTCCGGTTGACGTCGTCGTCGAGGTTGCCGTCGAATTCAAGCTTCGATAGGTCGTGAAATTACGAGATGCCTGTGTGGTCCGGGTGAGTGAGCTATGCAAACCATATTGATCGTCATCACCGCCTTGTCGCTCGCGGTCGCGGCGGGACTTGCGATCGTCGTCGCGCGGCTCCTGCGTGAAGACCGGGAGCGGTCGGACGCGCGGGTGGCGGCGCTGGCGCTGATTGCCGCGGACCCATTGGACGCGGAGGTCGGAGCCCCTCACACGGGAGCAGCGCACGCGTTTGGAGACTACACCCACGCGGGAAACTTCACGACTGCGGTTGAACCCGCGCCCGATTTCGATCTCCGCCCCGACGCGCGCGATGTCGCTCCGGCTCTTTTTTCCGAACGCAATCCTGTGTCCCCATGGGGCCGGCGTTTTGCGGTGATGGGCACTCTGGCGGCGGTGCTTGCGGCCGTGCTGCTCGCCGCAACGTTCGGCGGCAGGCACGCGGATGTGGTCCCGGCGCCGAACCGCGTGGCGGCAGACGCCGCGCCGGCGGGCATTCCGCTCGAGCTGCTGGAGCTTCGACACGTGAGGGATGCTGAGACCCTGACGATTTCGGGAGTGGTGCGAAATCCGAAGGGGGCCGCGCCGGTGGAGCGTCTGGTCGCAACGGCTTTCGTGTTCGGCCCGGAGGGCAGCTTTCTGACGAGCAGCCGCGCGCCGATCGGGCTCACGACGCTGGCGCCTGGCGATGAGTCCCCATTCGTCGTCGCAATACCGGTGCACGGTCAGGTATCGCGGTATCGTATCGGCTTCCGGCGCGAGGACGGCCGCGTGGTCGCCCACGTCGACAACCGCACGACCGAAACGTTCGCGCGCAAGCAGGACCAGCCATGAAGTCCATCCACATGTTTGCCGTCGCTGCCCTGGCGTCTGTCGGTCTCCTGGTTGGTGCGCGGCCCGAAGCGCGCGGCCTCGACGCGCAGCAGCAGGACCAAAGCGACAGCCAGTCGTTCCGCTTCAAGACCGGCGTCGAACTGATCAACGTGACGGCAACCGTCACCGACGCGAACGGCCGGTTCGTGCCGAACCTGCAGCAGGACGATTTCCGCGTCTACCAGGACGGCGAGCCGCAGCCGATCACTCACTTCAACAGCGAACGGGTCCCTGTCAGCCTGGGCGTCGTGCTCGACACGAGCGGCAGCATGGAAGGGGAAAAGATGGCGGCGGCGCGCGACGCGCTGGATCGCTTCCTCTCGCAGCTGCTGGAGCCCGATGACGAAGTGTTCCTCTACCGGTTCGATACCAACCCGGTGCTGATTCAGGGGTGGACCAAGGACAAGCGCCGCATGCGGCTGGAGCTCGAGCGCATGCAGCCGCGCGGCGGCACCGCGATGTACGACGCCATCGCGGATGCCATTCCGCTCGCGCAGTCGGGCCACAATCCGAAAAAGGCGCTCGTGATCATCTCAGACGGCAACGATACGAGCAGCCGGACGGACGTGGTGTCGCTCAAGCGCCTGATCCGTGAAAGCGAGGTGCTCGTGTACGCGATCGGGATAGACGGCCAGGCAGATCAGCGGTTCCTGCCAATCGGCATGGGCCAGGGGCGGCCGCGCCCGCCACGGTTTCCAACGCCGTTCCCGTTTCCGATGCCGGGTGGCCGTCGCCCGCCACCGCCGCCGCCAGCGGGGCCTGTCTATCCGCCCGGCCAGCGCGGCGGCAATCGTGGGATGAACGACGATCGGGTGAACGCGGCTGCGCTGCGCGACATCACGGACGACAGCGGCGGCCGGACCGAGATCATCCGGAGCCCGCGCGACCTCGATCCGGCGACGGCGGGCATCGCCGACGAATTGAGCCGGCAGTACTATCTCGGGTATGCCGCGACCGGGGTCAAGGACGGCCGCTGGCATCCGATTCGGGTCGAGGTGCGGAATCCCGACTACCGCGTGCGCGCACGGCGCGGATTCGTGGCGACTCCATAGACAGCGGCTATCGCGCCCGCACGATATGATGCGCCGTGCGACTTTACGCGGCGGCCGTCGGCCTGAGCGTGCTGGGCAGCTTTGGCGGCCTGCTCGCGGCCTCCACCTTCCTTCTCCTTGGCGACGGGCTTCGGTTGAAGATCGTTCCGTGGGCGATCAGCTACGCGGTGGGCACGCTGCTCGGGGTCTCGCTGCTGGCGCTCCTGCCGCAGGCGCTGCAGCGGCTGGCGCCCATCCCGGCGCTCGG
>JBBWZJ010000083.1:0-3741 GCA_039648985.1 Acidobacteriota bacterium
CGCGCGCGGCTCACGGCCTGGTTGGGGAGCCCCCGGCGGGGTTCACGACTGTCACCGTGAGGTGCGACGGGTACCGTTGGGAATGGTGCACCGCGTTGTGCGCGACGACGCCTCTCGACTCGTCATAATTGTTGCCGCCGGTGTTCAGGTTCCGGTCGAACCGCGGGAAATTGCTGCTCGATACTTCGACCCGCAGCCGGTGCCCGGGCGCGTAGTAGTTACTCGTCGTCAGCGGCTGCAGCGTCACTTCGTAGACCTGCCCGTTCTCCATCCAGACGAGCGGCTTGTCGTATCCTTCACGGTACCGCATGCGCTGAATCGATTCGTCCAGGTTGTAGGCGCGGCCGTCCGGGTAGACGTCGAGCACCTTGACGGTGAAGTCTGTGTCCCTGGCATCGGACGACACGTACAGCGTCGGCGAGATGGGTCCGGTGACTTCAATCCCTGCCGTGAACGGCACCGAGGTGTACACCAGCACGTCGCCGCGCGCTTCCGTCCGGCGCTGATCGAACGCCCCTGCCTGCACCGCGGTACCGGTGCAGCACACGTTGCCGCCGTACGACAGCACGGGATTCATCGGATCGTACGCAAAGCGGTCCGGCGCGTCGGCCTTCGGCGCAGCCCGCGTCAGCACGCCGTCGCCGCTGACTGTGTTGGCCTTGCCGTTGCTCGCCAGAAAGAGGGTGAGCGGCTCCGCACCTCTCGGTGGCCAGGTGTCGGCGGTCTGCCACTTATTTGAGCCCATCGTGAAGTAGGTCACCTTCGGCAGCGAGTCGAGCCGCGTCCCTTTCTCACCCTTCAGGAAGCGATCGAAGAAGCCGTACACTATCTCGCTGTAATCGAGGCGGGCGTCGCCCATGCTGCGGTCACCGACAATGGTGTCGGCCGTCGCGCGCGTGTAAGCGCAATGCGCCACCGGCGCGATGACGGCCCACTGCTCGGCCGCCACGTCGGGCACGGCGGTCGCGCGCACGTGGTTGTAGAGGGCGAGGTTCGGCCCGATCGACACGTCGTACCAGGACATGAACCAGAGGCCGGGGACGTTCAGCTTCTGATCGTCGTGATACAGCCCGCCCCGATACCAGGCCGGATCATTGGGCGTCCGCCGAATCATGGCGCCGCCGGTATCGACCGGCATCTCGCTCTCGAAGATGCCCCTCGGCCCGTCGACGGCCCTGATGATGTCCTGTACGGGAAGGTGCCACAGCGCCGCCGACCAGTCGATCGGGGGCAGGTGCTGCGCGAGATCGAACGACTTCGATGCCCGAATCAGATCCTCCCGCGGCGTGTCCGGGGGAAACATCGGCCGGACCTGGTTCTGCTCACCGTGCAGCCACGCGATGAACAGCATCTGAACCGCGCCGCCGCGGTACCAGTTGCCCTGCTCGAAATAGGGGCGGACGCGGCCGACCCCGGCGCCGAATCCCTGCACGTTCATCGCGGCGTAGCCAGGATGACCGGCCGCCGCAACGCCCATCTGATACTCCGCCGTGGACGAGCACCCGGTCGTACCCACCTTGCCGTTCGACCACGGCTGCTTCGTGAGCCAGTCGATCGTGTTGACGCCGTCGCTCTTGGATCCGAGGATGTCGTAGTTGCCTTCGGAGAAAAAATGCCCGCGCTCGTTCTGCACGACGTAGGCATAGCCTTTCCTGACGGCCGTGAGCATCGCGGTCATGTCCGCCGGCACGCCGTTGTGCACGTCCCAGAAATTGAAGTTGTAGGGCGTCCGGACCCATATCGTGGGCACCGTCCCTGTTGCGTTTTTCGGGCGGTAGATATCGGTCGCCAGCCGCACGCCGTCGGGCATCGGCAGCATCACCTTGCGCTCGACGATCGCGAGCGACTGGAGCTCGGCCTCCATGTCCATGCGGTGCTGACGCTCGGCCGGGGTGAGTGTCCCCTGCTGCGCGCGCACTCCGACAGCGAGACCGGACAGCGCAAGGAGCGTGGCGACGACGACGCGGGCAGGCGCGGCATTTCTCATCGCGTCATGATACGGCGTTTCTCAACCACCGCCGATCGTACGCACAGGCGCCCTCCCCTGAGGCGCCGTCAGGGGCGCGGCACCGACCAGATGCCGCGGCCGTGGGTGGCGGCATACAACAGGCCGTCCGGTCCAAGATGGAGATCCATGACCGTCGTCAGCGGGAGATTCGCACCGAAACGCGACCACGCTCCTCCCCCGGAGGACACGACGGTGCCGAGGTCAGTGCCCACCACGAGCGTGCTGTTGCTGATCACGATGTCGTTGACGGGTATATCGGGCAGGCCGCCGCTCACGTCGGCCCACGTGAACCCGCCGTCAGTTGTTTTCCAGAGATGTCCCAGCCCGACGCCCGGGCCTTCCGTCCACCGACGAGAGAACCCGTTGAAGCCGACGTAGGCCGTTCGGCCGCTCGCGTCGGCAGGGTCCACCGCAATGGCGGAAATGTATCGGTTCGGGAACGCGGCCGGCAGCGTCAGGCTGTGGAAGGCTCCTCCGGCGTTCGTCGACACCCCACGGGCGAACCCACCGTTGTTGCAGGGGCCGCACCAGGCCGAGTAGATGATCCCTTTCTGCACGGCAATGGCCGTCGTCGAATGCCCGGAGCCGTTGTCGAAAATCGGCTGCCATTCACTCCCCGACTGCATCGCGAAGCCTTTGTCGTTCATCCACAAATACCGGCCACCCGCGATCCAGAAGTTCTTGTTCGCACTGTCGGCCCGGAACGGAGCGGTGAAGCGGGGGCTGGGATCGGGCACGGAAACGTCGCGAATCGCGTGTGTGGTGCCGTCGCTGCGGCCGCAGTTCGTCGTCATCCAGAGCTCGAGGAAGACGTACTCGTCGAGAATTTTGCACCCGTCGTCCGGGTCCACGATGATGTCGCCGCCGTCACCGCCGAACGGCGACCCCATTTTGCCCTTTCCGGTCCGGTCCTCCGGCAGGAGCAGCGAGCCGCCGTTGTCCTGGAGGCCCCCCGCGACGGCAAAGCCACCCGGCACCTTGCCGACCCCGACCGAGTAGTACTGCAGCGTGCGCAGGTTCGCATTCAGGCTCCGCCAGTCGGTCGCGTGGCCGCTCGCGTCGACCTGTCCATTGATCGGGCGCGTGTAGACGCCGCCGTCATTCCCGACGTAGACGTTGTCCTGGTCGAACGCAATCGAGTGCTGATCCGGATGCGTCGTGGGGGAGCAGCTGTTCTGTGCATCCACAATCGACCAGCACGGAAACTCGAAGTTCCAGTAAGGACCAATTGTCGCCCAGCTCGTGCCGGCGTCGCGCGTTTCGTAAATCTCCTCGAGCCCCACGTAAACGTGTCTGGCATCGGAGGGATCCACCGCCACGTACTGGTTGTACCAGGCCTGGACGCCGGGGCGATACCCCGCGTAGAGCTTCAGGGCGGACCCGGACGAGGCCAGCTTTTGAGAGTCGGCGATCTTGTTCCACGGGCCAGTCACCTCGCCCCCCGGCGAGTTGTAGACACCCGAGAGCGCCGTATTGCTGGTGTGGGTGTACCGGGTGATCGATTCCACGGTGGCGTACAGCTGTGTGCCATCGCTCGAATACGCGAACTGGGATCGGCCGACGTCGTTCGGATTCAAGGCGCCGAGCGGATTGACGAGAGAGAAGTGAGCCGCACCGTCGGTCGACACGTAGAAGCCGTTGTAGGCCGCCCCGCCGCGCCATGCGCAGTTCGCGATGATCGTCTGCCCCGCGGCGCGCGGATCGATCGCCACGTCGTTGCAGATATTGTCGTA
>JBBWZJ010000130.1:0-3063 GCA_039648985.1 Acidobacteriota bacterium
GCGGGCGAGCGCATCGACAGGCACCCCGGCCGCGATGGCGTCAGTCACGGACGACCCCAGCCGGTACAAGCGTTCGTCGGCGTGCGCCTCAGGCGCCCACTCGTCGATGAGCTCGGCAAAGTAGCCCACGTGGCCGAGCGCCTCGCCGCTCGACCCGGACAACGGCGAACGGGTGAGCTCCACGTAATTGATGCGGACGAGGTCGCGCTGCTCGCGCTCGTAGTACGCCACGCCCGCGCGCGTCATCGGTTCGAGCGCGCCGATGAATTTCGATTTCGCCTTCCGGGCGCCCCTGGCGACCCCTCGCTTCTTGCCGCGGTCGCGCGTCAGAAACACCACGATCCGATCGGATTCGCCCAGTTTGTATGTACGAAGAATCAACGCTTCGGACGTGTAAACGGGCATTCGGGTGTCAGTCTTCCGTGCAACCTGCGAGCTCCGGCACTGCAGCCTCTCATTCTACCCCGGCTGAAGAAGGTACTTCAGCATCACGGTTGCAAGCCCGAGGAACGAGAAGAACCCGAACACGTCAGTCAGCGTCGTGATGAACACCGCGGACGCGAGCGCGGGATCGACCTTCATCGCGCGCAACGCCAGGGGGATCACCGTTCCGGCGGTCGCCGCGACGAACATGTTGATCACCATCGCCATCGCCAGGATCAGCGCGAGCACGCGGTCCCCGCTGAACAGCCAGACCACCACCGCCCCGACCAGGCCGCAGGCGATCCCGTTCCCGACGCCGACGGCTGCTTCCTTGAAGAGCGCCTTGCGCGAGTTGCTCCACGTCAGTTCGCCGAGCGCGATCCCGCGCACGATGACGGTCAGCGTCTGCGTCGCCGCGTTGCCGCCCATGCCCGCGACGACCGGCATGAACACCGCGAGCGCCACCACCTTGTCGATGGTGCGTGAAAAGAGGGCGACCACGGACGCGGCAAGGAATGCCGTGGCCAGGTTGACGATGAGCCAGGGCAGGCGCTTGCGCAGCGAGTCCCACGCGGACGTGAACACGCGGTCGTCGCCGGCGACACCGGCGAGCCGATAGACGTCTTCGGTCGCCTCGTCCTTGATGACGTCGATCACGTCGTCCACGGTGATGACGCCGACCAGCTTGTTCTCCTCGTCCACGACGGGGATGGCCAGCAGGTTATACGAAGCGACCTGCCTCGCCACTTCCTCCTGGTCCATGTCGGCGCGCACACTGATCAGATCCGTCGTCATGATCCGCTTGAGCGGCGTGTCGGGCGCGACAAGCAGCAGCCGGCGCAGGGACACGACCCCGACGAGATGCCGGCGCACGTCGATCACATACAGGTAGAAGACCACTTCGACGTCGCGGGAGCCCTGGAGCGCGACGATCGATTCCCCCGCCGTCATGTCCTCGGCAAGGGCGAAGACCTTCGGGTTCATGATGCGCCCGGCGGTCTGCTCCTTGTATTCGAGCAGTTCCCCGACATCTCCGCCCGCGGGCCGCTTCTGCACGAGCTCCAGCACCGACGCGGAGAGATCCTCGGGCAGGTAGTCGATGAGAGCCGCGGCGTCGTCCGACGGCAGGTCCTGCAGCAGCTTGCCGATTTCTTCTGCGGATCGTTCGGAGAGGAGCGCCGCACCGGCTTCGGGACCGAGCTCGCTCAGTCCCTCCATCGCGAGACGGCTGTTCCGATCGGCGAGCACCGAGAAGGCGGCAAGCCGCTCGCGCTGCGGCAGCTCGGAGAAAATCTGCGCAAGATCAGCCGGATGCTGCTTCTGGAGCAGATTCACCAGGTTCGGCGTCGCCCCCATGCGCATGAGACGCTTCACGGAGTCGAGCACGACATCGAGCTTGCGCTGGGGCATAGGACAATCCGCGGCTATGAGTGGGAACCACTCAATTTAGCACATGACCCTGCACGCCCGGAATGTGCAGAGGGCGTTCATGGATCCGCCGCTCGCCGCCATTCGACGCGCATTTGCGAGCGAGTGCCTCGTGACAATGTCGCCCGCCGTAACGCCCTGCTCCATCATGTTGAACAGGGATGCAGCCGAGAAGTTCGCGAGGTCGACTCCCGGACGCACACGTAGTCAAGGATTCGGACTGCAGATCCAGATCTCAGCAGGCGCGGGGAGGAGCCATGCGGGTCGGATTTTCGGGGCTGGGGTTGATGGGCCGCCCCATGAGCATGCGCTCTGTTCAACGCGGGATTCGCGCTCGCGGTTTACGGCGGCACGCCGGGGGCGGGATCGCGGTCTGCTGCGGGCGGGAGCCGTTCCGCCGCGGCCTCGGAGACCGTGTTCGGGGTCCGCCTCGGCGGCGTGCGAGCGTGAGGTCCTGGACGTACGGCGCCTGTTCGCTCAGCGGGTGCTCGGGGTGGACAATCAGCGTCTGAGCGAGGCGCTCGCCGGCAGCCGCGCTGACGTCATAACGTCGAGATTCGCGTTCTATTTCGTCGCAACAGCCGTAAGCTCCTGGTCGATCATCTGGCGGAACATTTCCAGCGGCTGAATACCGTCGATGCGTTTCGAATTGATGAAAAAGGTCGGACTTCCGCGCACATCGCGCCAGCGCGCTTCCGCCAGGTCAGCATCCACAATGCTGCGAAATCCGTGCGTATCCAGCGCAGCCTGGAACGCTTCGACATTCATCGAGAGCTGTCGCGCGTCGGACACGAGGTTGTCTCGCGTCGCCGCTTGCGGGTGCCCGAGGATGATGGCGTGCATTTCCCAGAACTTGCCCTGTGCCTCTGCTGCGGCAAGAGCTTCGTGTGCGAGCATCGCCTGCGGGTGCAATTCGAGCGGCCGGTGCTTGAACGTCAACTTTACTTTGCCGCCGTACTCCTCGACGAGGTTGTGGACCAGTTCGGCGGCCTGCGGCGTCAGAGAGCTTTGAACATCTGAAAACCATAGAAGTGAAACCGTCTGTGGGGACTTCGGGTTGTCCGTTGCAGACGGTTCGATTGCTGCCGCCGACCTCGGCGACTCTGTCCGCGGAAGCGGCGGCACGGTACGGTCTGGCGAGATCGCGGTCAACTCGGCGTCAATCGCTCGACTGAACTCCTCGAGCGGCAGCGATCCAACAAGCCGTCGGCC
>JBBWZJ010000145.1:0-37667 GCA_039648985.1 Acidobacteriota bacterium
GATACCGGCCCCCGCGTTGCTGGGAAACACGCTCACGAGCTTCGCACCGAGCGCAGGGGGCTCGGTGATCAACGCCGGCATCACCCCGAACACGGCCTTCTGAAGCCCAACCTCGAGGACCGTACGCAGCGGCTGCTCGACCCGGCCCGTTGAAAACTGCACGAGCGCCGGGCGCATGGCGGCGATGAGGTCGTCCATGGAAAGGACGATCCGGACATCTTCTTCGGAAAGGAGGAGGGGCATAAATTGGGGATCGGGGATCAGGGATCAGGGATCAGGGATTATCGACTCAAACTCAAACTGAACTGGAAACTGGAAACTGAAGTCAGTAACCAATCGCGAGGCCGTCCTTGCGGGGGTCGGAGCCGGCCATCATCACGCCGTGCTCGTGGTCGAACAGGATTCCCTGGAAGCCGCCGAACATGCCGATCTGCGTGATGATCGAGTGTCCGCGACGGCTGAGGCCGAATCGTGCCTCGGGCGAGATCGCGGATTCGAGTGCGAGGCCCGCGGCCGAGTGCCGGAAGCGCGGCGCCTCGCCGGCCTCCTGGATATTCATCCCGAAGTCGATGAGGTTCAGCAGCACCTGCACGTGACCTTGCGGCTGCATGTCGCCGCCCATGACCCCGAACGAGAGCCACGGCTGCTTGTCCTTGAGCACCATCGCGGGCACGAGCGTATGGAACGGCCGCTTGCCGGGCCCGATCAGGTTCGGGTGCCCCGCCTGCAGCGTGAAGAGCGCCCCCCGGTTGTGCAGCGCGATGCCCGTGTCGCCCGCCACGATGCCGGATCCGAACGCTTCGAACAGCGACTGGATGAGCGAGACGACATTGCCCTCGCGATCCGCGACCGTCATGTAGATCGTGTCGCCGTGCGCCTGCGGGTGGCTCTCGGGCAACTGTGCCGAGCCCGGCAGCGCAAGCGGCGTGTACGTCTCGACTGTGTGCGCGGGGTCGAACTGGCGCCGGCGCGTGGCGGCATACTCCTTCGACAGCATGCGTGCGAGTGCTTCGCGCGGCACGGACCCCGCATCCGCCAGCCAGGCATCGCGATCGGCGAATGCCATCCGCTTGGCTTCCACCAGCAGGTGCAGATACTCGGCGGAATTGTGGCGCATCGCCTTGACGTCGAAGCCCTCGAGGATGTTGAGCATCTCGAGCGCCACGACGCCCTGCGTGTTCGGCGGGAGCTCGAGCACGTCGTATCCGCGGTAGTTCGTGGAGATCGGGTCGATCCAGTCGGGTTTGTTCCCGGCGAAGTCCGCCTCGGTCAGCAGTCCGTTTCGGCGGCGCATGTCGTCCGCAATCGCTTTCGCAATCGGGCCCTTGTAGAACGCGTCGCGTCCGCCTCGTGCGATCTGCTCCAGCGTGGCCGCGAGATGCGGATTCCTGAAGACGTCGCCGGCGGCGGGCGCGCGGCCGCCGGGCAGGAATGTCGCCGCGGCAGCCGGATCGCGCGCGAGGAGCACCTCGACGTCCTTCCACTGATTCGAGATGATCTCGCTGACCGCATATCCGTCACGCGCGTATGTGATGGCCGGCTCGAGCGCGCGATCGATCTTGATCGTCCCGTACCGCGCGAGCAGCTCGCTCCAGCCGTCCACGACCCCGGGCACGCTCACGGAGAGCTCGCCGCGATATGGGATCGTGTCCAGGCCGCGCCGGTGGAACTCCTCCGGTGTCGCGCGCTGCGGCGCGCGCCCACTGGCGTTCAGGCCGTGGATGCTCCTGGTTTTGGCGTCGTACACCAGGGCGAACAGGTCGCCGCCCACTCCGTTCATCGTCGGTTCGACGACGGCGAGGACTGCCGCGGCCGTGACCGCCGCATCGAAGGCATTGCCCCCCTGCTGCAGCACGCGCAGGCCGGCCGCCGACGCAAGCGGCTGGCTTGTCGCGATTATCCCGTTCCGCGCGAGCACGACCGAGCGCGTCGCGCGCGGATTCGCAGCCGGCCGGTCCCCGGGACTCTGCGGCAGATCAGCAGCCATCAGCGGGAGGCCGAGCAGGACGGCGGCACCAAGGATGGCTGGTCGCATCGCCGCGATTTTACACTCAGTCGCGGATCGCGGACGTCGCGAAGGGGCAGGTCGCTCGCATACAGGGTGAGGCGTCGGCGGGAAGGCACGCCGATCATCGACCCGTGCGGCAGGAGAGAGGAACGAGGCGGAAGACCGACACCTTCCGCCTTCGTGGCTCCGGCGGGTGTGGCGTCCCGGCTGGCGGGACCGGCCGCTAGATCAAGGTGACGGCGAGGATGGCGACGGTCAGCAGAATCGCGACGAGCGCATCGGCGTTGCTGGAGAAATCGAGGTCGAACATGATGTTTCCCTACCTTTCACCGTCTTAGACGGCAAACACCATGGGAAAGTTTAGCGGTCACCGATCTGTCACAGTCTCCGACGAAGCGACGTAGCTTTTGCGCGCGCGCGCAATCATCGACGGCTTCTGCTTGATCTTCAAGTCAAGCTTGTGAATCTTCCCATCGAGCGTCTGCGGCGTGAATCCCAGCACGTACTGGCTGTGGAGCTCCTGCGCGACGCGCGTGAACGTCGGACCGAGCTCGTCAGTTTTCTTGAGCAGGAAGAACCCGCCGCCCGTTTCCTCCGACATGCGCTTCAATCCGCGGTCCGGGCTGGATCGGACCTTCTGCTGTCCATTGAAGTACACGTTCTCCAGACCGACCGAATAGATCATCACGTCCTCGATGCGCGCGCGATCCGTGACCTCCCCCGATCCCACCTTGCTCGCGTTGTCGTCTCCGTCGGTGAACACGAGGATCACCTTGCGGCCGGGGATCCCTTTCAGCTGTCCCATGCTCTCGCTGACCGCATCGTACAGACGCGTGGGGTACCCGAAGTCCAGGTTCTTCAGCGATCGAATGAGCTCGTCGCGGCTGCTGGTGAATGCGTCCGGGATGAACTGGATCTTGTCGTTGAAGGCGCCGACCATCCCCTGGTCCTCCGGCATCATGCGAAGGAGGAACTGCTCGGCCGCAGCCTTCACCATGTCGAGCGCGAGCGTCATGCTCCCGCTCGAATCGAGCATGACGACGACAGTGATGGGCAGCGGCTTGTTGTCGAAGGAGGTGATCGTCTGAAGCTTGCCGTTGTCGTACACCTCGAAGTCGTCGTCGACCAGGTCTGGCACGAGGCGCTTGTCGGCGTCCATCACTGTCGCGTAAAGCGCCACGGTGTTGGTCGAAACCTTGAACTTGCCCTGCTGCGCGCCGAGCGGCGCAATGAGGATCACGGCGCCGAGAGCTGCGACAATGCCGGCACGAATATGCATGTAGGGGGCCCTGTGCACGAACCATTCCCTGGCGCGCGGCCGGGAACATGGAGAATATCGAGCGGTCTCTTCGATGATGACCTTCCTAGGATACAGCGCCCGGGCGACTGCGCGGCGTTTCGGTGACCCTCTCGGAGCAGCCGCACGAAGTCACGGGGGACGTGCCGGCTACACGGCCGTCGCGCGGGTCACTTCGGTGGCTCGAACAGCAGCATGGACGGACCGCGCTCCGCGCGCAGCGCCGCCGAGACCTTCTCGGCCTCCCGCATGACACGAAGGATGTTCTTCCCGGCAATCTTCCGCACGTCTTCGTCCGTGTACCCGCGCCGGAGCAGCTCGGCGAGCAGCGCCGGGTAGGTCGACACGTCTTCCAGACCCTGAACCACGCTCTCTATGCCGTCGAAGTCACCGCCGAGCCCGATGTGATCGATGCCGGCTGTGTCACGGATGTGGTCGATGTGATCGGCCGCCTCCACCAGCGTGGCGCGCGGCGCGGGGTTGGCCGCGGTCCACGCCTTGACGCCGGCAGCGACGGCCTGGGGGTCGCCAGGAAGCTGCGCCGTGAGCCGCGTCTGCTCCGCGCTTTGCAGCCGATTCCAGGCCGCCACAGCCGGAGAGAGAAAGCCGGGCACGAAGGTCACCATGACGACGCCGCCGTTCTCGCGGAGACGCTGGAGAATGCTGTCAGGCACGTCGCGCGGCACTTCGGTGAGCGCCCGCGCGGACGAGTGCGAAAAGATCACCGGCGCCCGGCTCACGCGGATCGCATCGTCCATCGTGTCCGGGGAGACATGACTCAGATCGACGAGCATGCCCAGCCGGTTCATCTCGCGGACGACTTCCTCCCCGAATGGAGAGAGGCCGCCGAGCTTCGGATCGTCGGTCGCGGAGTCCGCCCAGGCAGTGTTCTTGGAATGGGTCAGCGTCATGTAGCGCGCGCCCAGCCGCTGGAACATGCGCAGGGCGCCGAGGGAGTTGTCGATCGAATATCCCCCCTCCATCCCGATGAGCGACGCGATTCTGCCCTTCCGGAAGATCCGCTCCACGTCGTCGGCGCTGCCGGCGAGCTCGAACGTCTCGGGATACCGCTGCACCATGCGGTGGACGATGTCGATCTGTTCGAGTGTGGCGGTGACGGCGGCCTGGCCCGCGAGCTCGACCGGCACGTAGACGGACCAGAACTGCGCGCCGACGCCACCGGCCCGCAGGCGGGGGATGTCCGTCATGATCGTCGGCTGCGGCTTCGAGATGTCGAGCAGCGACAGATCGCCTCGCGCCTTTTCCCGGAGCGCCCACGGGTAATCGTTGTGCCCGTCAACGAGCGCTGACCGCCGCGTCAGTGCCCGCGCGCGGGCGAGGAGCTGCGACTCAGCAGGGGGCCCCGCCTGCACCCGCGTCATCGCGAGGAGTACCGCACAGCAGACGACGAGGCGGGGACCGGACGAGCGCATCAGCATGGGGGCCTTCCGTGACGATAATGGGAATACTCAACTTTACGGTAAGTTGTTGTACCAGACGCTGACGGCCGGCACTGGCCGATATCGGACTTGACGGGTCGGACATCAGCAGATAGGCTGGAAAACGAGATCCGTCTCATTTTCGGGCGCAATCCACGTCGAAGCAGCAGCTGCCGGGGCCCATTCATGATTCAGGCGTTCGTCATCACGCTGCGGGAAGGGATCGAAGCCTTTCTGATCGTGGCCATCAGCCTGGCCTACCTGAAGAAAACTGGCCGGCGCGCGCTGCTTCCGGCCGTCCACTGGGGTATCGCCCTTTCGGTGGCGCTGAGCGTGGCGGCAGGGCTTCTCCTGGCGAGGGCCAACAATCAGGCGCTCTGGGAGGGTGTCCTCGCGATCGCGGCGGCGCTCCTCGTGGCGTCCCTGACCGTACACATGTGGCGCGCGGGGCGGCGCATGAAGAGTGAGATCGAAGGCCGCCTGGAAGCTTCCTCGCTGCGCATCGGCCGCGGCGCGTATTGGGGCGTGTTCGGATTTACCGTGCTCATGATTACGCGGGAGGGGATGGAGACGGCGCTGCTGATGACGCAGCTCATCTTCACGGTCAAGTCCACGCAGGTCGCGGGCGGCGCGGCGGCGGGCACGCTCGCGGCGGCCTGCATCGCGTGGCTGTGGTCCCGCTATGGCTACCGCGTCAACCTCTCGCGGTTCTTCCAGGTCACGGCAGTATTCCTTCTCGTGTTCGTTGTCCAGCTCCTCATCTACGGGTTCCACGAGCTGACCGAAGCCAACATCTTCCCCGGCAGCCAGCCGTTGCACGACGCCACCGAGGCTTACGGTCCGGACGGTGTCTACGGCCACTACCTGACGTACCTGCTCGTGCTGCTGCCCCTCGCGTGGCTGGCCGTCTCGAGCTTTCTTCATCGTGGGCGGTCCTCGCAGTCGCAGGCTGCCTGAGTCATGGCAGAACAGCAGTCGCCGCACAAGGCGCCGCCGCTCGTGGAGCTCGTGTGGGAGCACGACCTCGTGTTCGCCGGCCAGTCCGGGGGGGTCGGCATGACGCTCGACAGCGCCTCGGCCGCGGGCCCTTCTCCGATGCAGGCACTCGCGTTCGCACTGGCGGGGTGCATGGCGATGGACGTCGTGCACGTCATTACGAAGGGGCGTTACGACCTGCGGGGGCTCAGGGTGGATCTCGCGGGCACCCGCGCCACAACCGAGCCGCGGCGGTTCACGGCGATTACGCTGCACTACAGCGTCACGGGTGACGTGCCGGGGGAGAAGATCGATCGTGCGATTCAGCTGTCGCGCGAGAAGTACTGCTCCGTGTGGCACTCGATGCGGCAGGACATCGACTTGAGCGTCACCTACAGCGTGACGGCAGGGGTCTAGCGTTCAGTCGATGACCCAGACACGCCGGCGGCGTGGCTACCTGGACTGGATGCGCGGCCTCGCCGTCCTCGTCATGATCGAAGCCCACGTCATCGACAGCTGGACACGCGTGGACGCGCGGCACACCTGGCAGTTCATGTGGGCGATGATCCTCGGCGGCTTCGGCGCCCCCCTGTTCCTCTTCCTTGCGGGCGTGTCCGTCGCGCTATCCGCCGGCTCGAGGGCTCGGCGCACAGGTAATCCCGGCGCAGCCGCGAGGTTCGTCATCATGCGCGGCTGGTGGGTATTCGGCCTGGCGTTCGCCTTCCGCGTGCAGTCCTGGATCCTCGGCATGGGATCACCGCGCACGCTGCTGAAAGTCGACATCCTCAACATCATGGGACCGGCCATCGTGGCCGCCGCGGCGCTCTGGGGCGTGTGCCGCACCGTCCGCTCGCGCGCGTTCGCGTTTGCCGGCGCCGCTCTCGCGATCGCGTTCCTGACGCCCGTCGTGCGGCACCTGCCGATCCTTGAGGCGTGGCCGGAGGCGCTGGCCGCCTATGTTCGTCCTGTCGCCGGCCGTTCGAATTTCTGCATCTTCCCATGGGCGGGATTCGTGTTCGCGGGCGCGTTCGCCGGTGTGCTGATCGATCAGGCGCAGACGCGATCGGCGGAGACGCGGCTGAACGGACGGCTGTTCGTGTGGGGCGCGGCGCTGGGCGCCGGGGCGTACGGGGCATCCCTGCTGCCCAGTCCCTACGCGCATTCTGAGTTCTGGGGCGGCTCGCCTGCCTTTTTCTTCCTGCGCACCGGCGTCATCGCGCTGCTCGTCGCGACGGCTTTCGCCTGGGACGCGCGGCGCGTGTGGTTCCGCGGACGTGTGCCCGCGTCCGATGCGGATCCGCAGTCAGAACGATGGAGTCCGATGCAGCAGCTCGGGCGCAGCTCGCTCTTCATCTACTGGATCCACGTCGAGATCGTGTATGGGCTCATCTCTCTCCGGATCCACAAGCGGCTGACCCATCCCGAGGCATGGATGGCGCTGGCCGCCTTCATCGTGTTCATGCTCGGATGCGCGGCTCTCAAGGACTGGGTCGTGAGCCGGCGCCACGACCGGAACGCCGCGCCTCCGCCGGCCGCGCCGGCCTATGCCGTGCAATAGAGGGCTGGTCTGACGTGCGTGAGGTGATAACGCGCAGCTAAAGCTGCGCGCTACGTACTCCGGCATAAAGCTGCGCGTACGTACTCCGGCATGTACGTAGGCCGGAGCTTCAGCTCCGGCTAACCGGATCGCGCGCTACTTCAGGATCTTCTGGAATGCCTCGGTCCCGCCGAGTCGCTCGAAACGGGCGTCGGTCCGCAGCGCCTCGCGCTCGTACCCCGCCTCCACCGCGCGCTGCAGTGCGGCAATCGCCAATCTCTTCTGTCCACTGAGGACGCGCTCTGCCGCCAGCTCTATCCAGAGCCCCGGACGTTCGGGGTGAATGACGGCGGCCGGCTGGAACTCCTGCGCCGCCCTGAGGGCGCGTGCGCCAGGATCGAACACCAGCAGCAGCGGCCAGCGCCGGGTCGTGTCGTAAGCCGACGGGAGGTACAACGTGTAGTGTTCGGCCGGATCCGTTCGGCACGGCACGTGTTCCAGGAGCTGCCCGGGGACCGGTTCCTGGGCCATGGCCGGGGCTGCACCGTCGCGGTGGTCAGCAGCAGCGCCTGAAGGAACGTCATAAATCCGGCCACGCCATGCACTTACGTTGAAAGACCTAATCCCCCTGGAAATGGTGGGATTCTGCAGGCTACACAATATAAGATGTGCCGGTCGTGGACGCTGACCGGAGCGTCCGGACCGGAACCCCCTTCGAACAGAAGCCTATGATCAGCGTCGCCGCCATTCGGATGCAGCAGTTCGGCGTGCACTTCTACCAGGCGTCGCTGAGCGCCAGCGACATCGACAAACTGGTCCGCTTCGAGGTGCTCAGCTACGGGGAGCAGGCGCAGCCGGTTCGAGGCGGGCGGCGGAAGGCGGCGGGGCTGCCGGCGCCGACCAAGGTCAACTGGGACCTGCTGGAGCGACGCATCGGCGCGGACGAGAAGGCGTATCAACGTCAGATCATCCGCAAGAAGATCGATGAGCTCGTGCAGTACTACGAGCAGTGCCGCCAGGCGCGCGATCTGCCGTCCATTCCGGGCGCCGTCATCATCTCCTGTGACGAAACGCTGAAGTTCGAGCCGATAGAAGACGGGTCCTCGCTCGGCACGCTGAAAGTGCCCGAGCGCGAGGGCATCCTGCGCGCGATCGACGGGCAGCACCGGCTGCTGGCGCTCCACGCGGACATCGCGCACTTCGGCGACGAGCCCTTCACCGTGCCCGCCGTCATTTTCGACCGCCTGCCCGACGATCACGTCGTCCAGATGTTCGTCACGATCAACGCCAAGCACACGCGGCTCAATGCCTCGCATCTCGTCTCCCTCTCGGGCCGGCAACTGTACAGCGACGAAAGCCTCGCCGCCGCGCACGACATCGTCCGGGCGCTGAACGACAGGGAGGATTCACCGCTCGCCGGGGAGATCAAATTGCTCGGCGTCGGCAAAGGGCGCGTCGCGCAGGCGCCCCTCGCGCAGGAGTTGAAAAAGCTGTTCGCCGCCGAGGCGTTCGGCGCTGGCCGGAAAGGGGACGCGTTCAGAGAAGAGTCGCGCCGGTTTTTCGTGAACTACCTGAAGCAGGTGGCCCAGGTGTTCGGGGCGGCCTGGAACGGCCGCAAATACAGCATCAAGTCCCCGACGGCGCTCCGCGCCTTCATCCGGGTGGCCCCGGACGTGGTGCGGAGGCTCGATCAGGAACACGCGGATCGGACCGACTTCCGGGCGATCGGCCGCGTGATCGCCCCCTGGGGGCGGCGGATCGGGGATCTCCGGTTCGAGACCGAAGGGGCCTGGAAGCGATCCGGCACCACGACGGTCGAATCGCTCGCCCGGGAATTGCGGCTCGCGCTGCAGTACCCCGAAGGGGCTGCGGTCTAAGGGAAGTCCGGCGAGGGCCGTCGTGCGGTACAAAAAAACGGGCATCGTCCGAAGACGATGCCCTGCGGTTGTGCGAGCGACCTGGCTCCCCAGCAACTCACGGCTCCCTGCCGTAAATATTCAAGCCGCCTGCACCCATCCATAGAGCAAGTGGCGTACCGCGCGGATCTACTGCGTTTTTACGGCGTGTTCCTCCTGTTGAGGCGACACATATGTGTGCGAAATTACAATTCTGATCGCCGGCCTGACGCTAATGTTTTTGCGCTCCTGCGTCCCCCTGCGGGATCCGTTGCCGGACCCCATTTGCGTACGTCCTGCGGGCGAAGCGACGTGAGAACGAGGTGGGAGGCTGTCGCTTCGTCGAGCGGGAGCTGGCCGCGGCGAGCGGAGTCTGAGAGCGTGAACCCATGCGACGTCTCGATCTGAACTGCGACCTCGGAGAATCCTTCGGCGCCTTCACGATTGGCGCGGACCCCGAGATGATGGCCACCATCACGTCCGCCAGCATTGCCTGCGGGTTCCACGCGGGCGATCCGGCGGTCATGCGGCGCACGGTCAAGCTGGCCTCCGCCGCGGGGGTGGCCATCGGGGCGCATCCGGGTCTCCCCGATCTCGTCGGCTTCGGCCGGCGCGAGATGCGCGTCAGCCCCCAGGAGGTCGAGGACATGGTGCTCTACCAGGTTGGCGCCCTGGCGGCCATGGCGTCGGCCGAGGGGGTGGCGCTGCAGCACGTCAAGCCGCACGGCGCCCTCTACACCATGGCATCCAGGGATCGCGCGCTGGCCGAGGCGATTGCCCGCGCGACCCGCGCTGTCGATCCATCCCTGATTCTCTTCGGGCCTGCGGGGTCGGAACTGCTGCGGGCGGCCAGCGCCGCAGGGCTGACGACGGCGGCAGAGGGTTTTGCCGATCGGACGTACGAGCCGGACGGGTCGCTCACGCCGCGTGCCCACGCGCACGCGCTCCTGCAGGATGCCGGGTCCGTCGTGCGCCGCGCCGTCCGTATGGCGACCGAGGACCGGGTTGTCACGACAGACGGGTCTGAGATACCGCTGCGTATGGACACGATCTGCGTCCACGGCGACACGCCCGGGGCACTGGAGCTTGCGCGCGCGCTCAGGACTGCGCTCGAGCGGGCGGGGGTGACGTTTGCGTCCTTCGCCGCAGCGGGCCAGTGAGTCCCCTCTTCGCGTGGTGGCGCGCCGCGGATGGCCCCGCGCGGCGAGCCTTCGTTGCGTCCTCCCTCGGCTGGATGCTCGATTCCTTCGACGTGATGCTTTACGCGCTGGCGCTGCGATCGATCATGCCGGACCTCGGCATGACGGTCAGGGTCGCGGGACTCATCGCGTCCGCGACACTCGTCACCGCGGCGGGCGGCGGAATCGCCTTCGGCCTTGTTGCCGACCGGTATGGGCGGACGCGCGCCCTGATGGCGAGCGTCCTCATCTACGCGGTGTTCACGGCCGCCTGCGGGCTGGCGCAGACCGTCGTGCAGCTCGCCTTGTTCCGCGTGCTGCTCGGCATCGGCATGGGCGGCGAGTGGGCGAGCGGAGCGACGCTGGTCTCGGAAGTCTGGCCGGCCGAACATCGAGGCAAGGCCCTCGCCTTCATGCAGAGCGCATGGGCGATCGGCTACGGCCTGGCGGCGCTCGTCACCGCCGTCGTCATGCCCCGATGGGGCTGGCGGGCCCTCTTTGGTGTGGGACTTCTCCCGGCCTTCTTCACGATCTGGATCAGGAGACGCGTGGAGGAGCCTGCGCTCTGGACCGCGGCCCGGGCGCGACACGAGCCGCGCGGCCGCTTCAGGGACGTGTTCAGTCCTGGTCTGCGCGGACTGACACTCGCGGTGACGACGATGAATGCGCTGACGCTCTTCGCCTGGTGGGGCTTCAATCTCTGGCTGCCCGGCTACCTGTCGCAGCCGCTCGCCTCCGGAGGTATCGGACTCTCCACGAGGCGCATGGCCTTGTTCGTCTTCGCCATGCAGATCGGCATGTGGTTCGGTTACGTGACGTTCGGATTCATCAGCGACAGGGTGGGCCGCCGCCGCACGTATGTCGCTTACCTCGTCGCCGCCGCGGTGCTCATCACCGCCTATGTCTCCATCCGCGCGCCGCTCGCGCTCTTCGTGCTCGGCCCTGTCGTGGCGTTCTTTTCGACAGGTTATTTCAGCGGCTTCGGCGCGGTGACCGCCGAGATCTACCCCACAGCCATTCGAGGCACCGCACAGGGGTTCACGTACAACGCCGGCCGGCTCGCAAGCGCGGGCGCGCCGTTCGCCGTGGGGTCGCTCGCGACGACGCACGGGTTCCGCTCGGCGCTCCTGCTGACGTCCGTCGCCTTTGTCCTGGCCGCGCTCACGTGGATTTTCATCCCCGAGACCAGGGGCCGCGCGCTCGCCTGACGCGGCGAGCGCCGCATGTCGTAACGCGGGGCTTCAGCCCGCGTCCCCCGCGCCGCTACGTCGGTCGCGCGACGTCGGTCGCGCTACGTGCCACGTGCCACGTGCGACACGCGGAGTTCCCACATCTCGTAGCGCGGGGCTGCAGCCCCGCGTCCCCCGCGCCGCTAAAGCGGCGCGCTACGTGGGACGCGTACGTCGGGCGCGCTGTGTCGGCCGCGACTGCGCTAAGATCCATCGTCCGTGAGATCCTGCCTGCTGCGCGCCGCGGTTCTGGTCGCCGTTCTGGGCACGCCCGGATGCCTGGTGGTCAGCCTCAACCCGGCGTACGACGACGACTCGATCGGGTTCGAGCCGCGACTGGTCGGCGCGTGGCAGGACGTCGAGGACGACTGCTCGATGCAGATCGAGAGCGGGGAGTGGAAGTCCTATCGCATCCGCTACGTGCACCCGATCGAAACCGGCACGGTCACCGCGTACCTGACCGCGGTGGGGGATACGAGATACCTGGATGTGATGCCGGCCGCCGGCGTGGACCGCGGATCGTTCGTGGTTCCAGTGCACGTCGTGCTTCGCGTCGTCCTCAACGGAGATCGACTGGAGCTCACCCCGCTCTCGTACGACTGGTTCGCCGCGCGCCTGCACGCCGGCGGGCTCGCTGGCGCATCGCTCGAAGCGGCATTCGACCAGAAGCAGAATGCGCTCATCGTGTCGCCGGCGGCGAAGCTGCGCGGCTGGCTGCGGCGGCAGCCGGAGTCCTCGCCGGCATTCGGCGCGTCGGCCGTCTTTCAGCGCAAGTGACGAGCGACGCCGGCGCGGTCCGTCGCCGCTGTCGCGGCAAGGTACGACCATGTTGAAGGGTACAAGAACGGCGCTCATCCGGAAGGTTCAGCCGGTGAGCATTCACGGGCAGATCTCGCTCGACGTTTACTTCGCGGATCCCGCCGAGCCGGACGGGCAGGTGAGCGTCGCGCGGATCGGACCGGAGTCGGTGCCGCGGAACCTGGACGCGGGCGATCTCGTGGAGCTGCATTACCTGTTCGGCGTCGTCACGGAGATCAGGCGCACGACCTGACGCGCTACCCTCGGACGACGTGTTGCAATCCCGGCCTTCCCCTGTAAGATCGTGACAGCCCCCCGCGAGCCGAACAGGAGCTTCAGAATGCGACGCAACACCCAGTTCGAACAGGCCAGAGGTCTGTCCATGTCCCGCCCGGCGACCGCGCTTGGTGCGGCGTTCCTGTCGTGTCTCTCCGTGGCTGTTCTCTACGGACAGGCCGCGAAGGCGCCGCCAAAGGCGCCGGCCCCGGCGGCCGCAGCGCCGTCCGCTCAGGTCGCGCCGGCCGCCGCGCTGCCGCCGGCCCGGACGATTATCGATCGCTATGTCGAGGCCATTGGCGGGCGCAAGGCGGTGCTCGCGCACAGCTCGACGCACGCGTCCGGCAGCATGTCGATGGCGTCGAGCGGTGTCTCCGGGGTCGTGGACGTGTACTCGGCGAAGCCGAACAAGTCGTTCATCAAGCTGACGCTCGGCGGAATCGGCGACGTGCTCGAGGGATTCGACGGCACGGTAGGCTGGAGCCTGTCGTCGATTACCGGACCGATGCTGACGACAGGGAAGGAGCTCGAGCAGAAGAAGTTCGACGCCGCCTACGATGCGGATCTGCACGAGCCCGGACGGTATAAATCGATGCAGACGCTCGAGAAGACCACCTTCGAGGGGCGCCCCTGCTACAAGGTGAGCCTCATGCACATGGACGGATCGGAAGACGTCGAGTACTACGATGTCGAGAACCGGTTCAAGGTCGGAACCGTGGCGACGCGCGATTCGCCGATGGGGCCGGTGCAGGTGACGCAGGTGTTCGGGGATTACAAGAAGTTCGGCGACCTGCTCGTGCCGACGACCATGAAGCAGACCAGCATGGGTGTGCAGCAGGTGCTGACGTTCACGGCGGTGGAATTCGACAAAGTCCAGCCGTCCGTGTTCGAGCCGCCGGCCGCCATCAAGGCTCTCTTGAAATGAAGGTGCTGTCGCTCACGATCGTCGGCCTGCTGCTCATGACGGACGCGGTGGGGCGGACGGCTGCGCAGGCGCCGGACGGCGTGGCGACGTTCGATGCCGCGTGGACGATCATCCGTGACTCGCATTTCGATCCCGCCATGAACGGGGTCGACTGGAACGCCGTCCGCGCGGAACTTCGCCCGGGCGCGCAGGCGGCGGCATCCACGGGCGAGCTGCGCGCCGTCATCGCCGACATGCTCAACCGCCTCGGGCTTTCACACTTCGCGCTCATTCCAGCCACGGCCGACACGCCCGCAGGCGATCTCAGCGCGGATCCCGGCTTCGACGTGCGGCTCGTCGACCGGGCGCTGCTCGTCACGCATGTCGATCGGGAGGTCCCGCAGGTTCACGCCGGGTGGCGCGTCCTGCAGATTAATGACACGGCGGTCGCCGATCTGCTTCGCGTCCTGCCGGATCCATCTGCCGCAGTCGTCCACGGTGATCACAGCACATCCGCCGTCGCGGGTGGATCGGCAGCCAGCGCGAGACTTGTGAACGTGGCCGCATGGCGGATCGCCCAGACGCGGCTCCGTGGTCCCGCAGGATCGAGAGTGGACGTTGTGTTCGAGGATGGAAGCGGCGGTCGCGTTGCGCTGTCGCTCGAGCGGCATCCCGAATCAGGGCAGGCGGTCACCGTCGGCAGCCTGCCGACGATGTACGTGCGCGTGGAGACGGCAAGGAAGGTGACGCCCGGAGGGAGATCCGTCGGGCTCATCGCGTTCAACGTCTGGATGACGGCCGTGGACGCGCAGTTCCAGGCGGCCGTCGACGAGTTCCGTCAAGCGGACGGGATGGTGATCGATCTCCGCGGCAATCCCGGCGGGCTTGCCGCGATGATCATGGGGCTCTCCGGCCATTTCGTCAGCGCGCCGGCGACGCTTGGCGTCATGAAGACGCGCGAGAGGGATCTGCGATTCCCCGCAAATCCGCGTCTCGTGAACGGCCGCGGTGAACGGGTAGCGCCATTCGCTGGACCGCTCGCGATTCTCGTGGACGCGATGACGGGCAGTGCGTCTGAATGTTTCGCGGGCGGCATGCAGTCCATCGGTCGGGCGCGCGTGTTCGGGCAGCCGTCGATGGGGCAGGCGCTCCCGGCGCTCTTCGACCGGCTCCCGAACGGCGACGTCCTGATCCACGCCTACGGGGACTTCGTGACGTCGGACGGGACGCGCCTCGAAGGGCGGGGCGTCATCCCGGACGAGATCCAGCCGATCGACCGGCAGGAGCTGCTCGCCGGGCGCGATCGGTCGCTCGAGGCGGCGCTCGCCTGGATCGACACGGCCAGAGGGACCGCAGGGCGGCAACATCCCTGAACCCGGGCACTTGGGGCCTTACTGTTGCGCTTGGGCCGGCGCCTCTGTTACAATCAAGGACCTGCGCACTGAGGTGCGTACTGTTCGACGCGACCCTGCGCCAACACGGTCTTTCTTCCAGCCATACACGGTAATTCGGGGGTTTTAATGGAGCAGCGCCGGCTGCGACTCGGCGACATTCTGGATGACTACTGTCCGCGTGAGCGGCGGCTGACGAACCATGCTGTCGTGGCGATGATCGACGACACGGTCAAGCAGACCCGCTGCACGACGTGCGACGCGGAACACGTCTACAAGGGCGGCAAGGCCCCACGGCGGCGAAGCAAGGAGACACCGGGGGCGCTCTACAAGGAGGTGCTCGCCGGCATGCCGGAATCGGAGAGCGCCCCTGTGCTTGCAGCCGGGCATCTCGGCGACGGCGGCCCTACGCCCGAGAGTGAGCCTGTCGAGCCTGCGCCCCCTGCGCACGTCGTCCGCGCTTCAGAACCCGCGTCGCCACGCCCCCGATCGGTTGATGCGCCCGTGGCACCGGCCGGTGCCGCTGCTGACGCTCGAGCGCCCGAAGCGCCTGACGCCGGGGAGAGCGAAATCGAAGAAGGGCCCGTTCACCGTCCGCTTATTCGCGCCCAGCTCCCGCGCGTCGAAGGGCACAAGGAAGAGCGTCGTCTGCCCGACTTCACGATCCGCCAGGCGGGCCGCGGAGGCGGTGGTTTCCGCGGTGGGGACATGCGTGCCAAAGGGCGCCCGGGCGCGCCCGGCAGCAACGGCAACGGCGGCAACGGTAACCGGCCGCATGGCGGGTCACGGTTTGCCGGACCGCGCCCGGGCCCGCCGGGCCGCAACCAGCCGGGGCGAGGCGGACCGTCTGGCGGTTTCCGCGGCGGCGCCGGACAGCCGCGGCAGGGCGGTCCCAAGAAGCGCTCGCGCTGAGGAGCCCAATCCCGCGTCTCCCTTTCGCCAGCCCTGACCACTCCTCTCCATCGGTGACCGTCCAGGCGCGAGCTGCGCGTCGCTGCGGCGGCACGACCGTCCCGGTGTTTCGTGATTAAATCGAAAGACTGGAAGGTGCGTGCCGATGACTGATCTGCAAGGCAAGACCGGCCTCATTGTCGGGATCGCCAACAAGCGTTCGATCGCGTGGGCCATTGCCCAGGCTGCGTCGGCGGCCGGCGCGCGCCTTGCGGTGACGTACCAGGGCGAGCGGCTTGAGGAGAACGTCCGCGATCTCTCGGCCGGGCTCGCGAACCCGCTCGTTCTTCCGTGCGACGTCACCGACGACACGCAGATCGACGCGGTCTTCGCGGAGATCGACCGCGAGTTCGGCGGCCTGGATTTCGTCGTGCACGGTGCCGCGTTCGCACGCCGCGAGGATCTCGACGGCGCCTTTTCGCAGACGTCGAGGGACGGCTTCAAGCTGGCGCTCGACGTCAGCGCCTACTCGCTCATCGCCCTCGCGCGCGGGGCGGCGCCGCTCATGGAGCGCCGCGGCGGCGGCAGCATCGTCACGCTCACCTATCTCGGCAGCGAGCGCGTGTTCTCGAATTACAAAGTGATGGGCGTGGCGAAGGCGGCGCTCGAGGCCTGCGTGAAATACCTGGCCGCCGACCTGGGGCCGAAGGGCATCCGCGTCAACGCCATCTCCGCGGGTCCGATCAAGACGCTTGCCGCGGCGGGTCTTCCGGGGTTCGCGGCGAGTCTCCAGCACTACCGCGACCGCGCGCCCCTCCGACGCACCGTCGACACGAGCGAGGTGGCCGACGTCGCCCTGTTCCTGCTGGGACCCGGCAGCCGCGCCATCACCGCCGAGGTCCTCATGGCTGACGCGGGGTATCACGTCACGGGGATGTGACCTGGTTCCGGGTTCGGGGTTCGGGGTTCTGGGTTCGGGGTTCCGGGTTCGGGGTTCGGCGTTCCGGTTCGAGGTTACGGGTTTCGGGGTCGGCCGTCGAGATTCGGGATTGGCGACTGGTTACTGGTTACTCGTTTCTGGTTACTGGTATTAGGTCGTTGCGTTGAAGCGGCGAGACAGGAGTGAGCGAGATGAACGGACATCGCCTGTCGGCACTCGTACTCGTTGTCGGACTCTCCGGCGCGATCGCGCCGGGCTGCGCGAAGTCCAGCGGCCCGGCGGCGGTGAAGCCGCGCGCGGGCGCGATGGATGACGCGGTGGTGACGACGCGGGTCAAGACGATCTTCATCAACGACCCGACGATCGGCGCCGCGAGGATCGATGTGGAAACGTTCAAGGGTGTCGTGACGCTGTCGGGTCGCGTACAGTCGAAAGCGCAGGAAGCCCGCGCGATCGAGCTGGCCCGCACGGTCCGCGGCGTGACGGACGTGAAATCCAATCTCCAGGTTCAGCCCTAGTCATTCGCGGGGCGATCCCGCTTCGTCGTAAGATCCCGTCCGTGTCAGATCTCGTGCTGCGCGTCAGCAGTGTCCGACGCGCCACGCCCACATCGCGCATCGTGCGGGTCGCGCTCGACGATGTGCCATTCGAATATGCCGCCGGCCAGGTCGCTGCCATTGGCCCTGCAACCGGCCCGCAACGGATCCCGTATTCGATTGCCTCCGCTCCCGAAGAGACCGCGCGCGATCGCCATCTCGAATTCCTGACCAAGATCGACGCGGGCGGCCGCTGGGGGGCGCACTTCCCGGCGCTGCGGCGAGGCGCCAGCCTTGCCGTCCGCGGGCCGGCGGGGTCGTTCGTGTTTCCGGAGCATCCGCTCGAACGGCGGTTCCTGTTCATTGCCGGGGGCACCGGGATTGCGCCGCTGCGCTCCATGATTCGCCATGCCGCGCTCTCCGGAATCCGCGGGAGACTCCGCCTCCTCTACAGCGCGCGCACGCCGAGCGACTTCGCGTACCTCGCGGAACTGCGCGCCATGGCGCGCCGCGGCGAAGTCGAGCTGTCGCTGTCCTCGACCCGGGAGGTACCGCCGCGATGGCGCGGGGACCGCGGACGCATCGTCCCGGCGCAGCTCGCGCGGTTGCTCGATCACCCCGAGACGTTGTGCTTCGTCTGCGGCCCGGCCGCGATGGTGGCGGCCGTGCCCCCGATGCTCGAGGCCCTGGGCGTCGAGCGGAGCCGGATTCGGCTGGAGGATTGGTGAGGGGGGAAGAGGGTTCCGGGTTCCGGGTTCGGGGTTCCGGGTTCGGGTTCGGGGTTTCGGGGTTCAGGTTCGGGGTTCAGGGTTCGGGTGGGAACTGGGAACTGGGAACGACCCAGCTCTGAGAGCTGAGAGCTGAAAGCTGAGAGCTGTCCTACAGAATCCCCGCGGCGGCGCGCTGAATGTCGATGTCGGTCAGATCCGGGAATGGGGACGCCGGGCGCGTGCCGCGCCGCGATGGCGGTTCGCCGCGCTTCCGGAACGCCTTGTCCTGGTACATGCGGCTGTCCGCGGCGGCGAGCAGCGCCTCGTACGATTCGCCGTCGTGCGGCGACACTGCCGTGCCCACACTGACGCCAAGCCGCACCTTCCGGCCAGGCCGCGCTTCGAAGAACACCTCGTCGATGCCGTTCTGAAGCTCCTGCCGCTTGTGTTCGGCTTCTTCGGCACCGCATCCCGAGAGGACCACGATGAACTCGTCCCCCGCGTAGCGTACGCAGATGTCGTACGGCCGAATGGCCGCGCGCAGCACGCGCGCCACCTCGCAGAGCGCCCGGTCGCCGACGTGATGGCCGTGGCTGTCGTTGATGTTCTTGTAGTTGTCGAGGTCCATGACCATCAGCGAGACCTCGGTCTTGAGCCGCTCCGCACGCGCGAGCTCGCGCGACAGGTGCATGAACAGGAAGCGCGTGTTCGGGAGACCGGTCAGGGGATCGGTCAGCGAATCCTCCTGCGTCTGCTCGAAGAGCATCGAGTTGTTGATGACGGCCGCCGCCTGCTCCGAGACGCGGTCCAGCAGCCGGCGGTGATCGTCGCGGTAGAACGCCGCGTCGACGTGGTAGACGCACAGCGCGCCGATAAAGCGTTCGCCCGACAGCAACGGGCAGACGAGTGCGGACTGGAGGTTCGTGTGCAGGTCCGCCAGCCCCGCGGCTTCGAGGTCGGCGCTCGGCCGCGCGTTGACGAGAGCGCGGCGGTTGCGCGCCACCCATCCCGTGAGCCCTTCGCCGTTGCGGACCGCGATCTGCTGGATGATGTCGGCGTCCGTGCCCGTCGCGAACCGGCAGCGGAGCGTCTCCGTGGCTTCGTCATAGAGGAACAGCGCCGCGCACGAGAACGGGACGAGGTTGCTCAGTTTGGCGGAGATGAGCGCCATCGTGTCCGCGACCCCGAGACTCGTCCCCATCGCCTGCGCGATTTCGTACAGCGCATAGATCTCGCGATGCGCGAGCGCGATGTCGTCGAAGACGTTCTTCTTCACCGGTTCCGGCGTCAGCCCCGTCGCCGGCCGCCCGACCGACTGGCCGTGCGTCTCGGGATTCGGCCTCCGCTTCGCCTGCTCGAGCGTCGTCGCCTCCGCCTGAAGGGCCGGCAGCAGCTCGATGAACTTCTCCACGACGACCGGGTCGAGCCCCTTGCCCATTTCCTGCTGGAGCAGCCCGATCGCGGCGTCGAAGCCCATGGCCTTGTGGTACGGCCGCTCGGCCATCAGCGCGTCGAAGTAGTCCACGACCGAAAGGATGCGCGCGCCGAGCGGAATCTCTTCTCCCTTGAGTCCAGAGGGGTAGCCCTTGCCGTCCCAGCGCTCATGATGGCTGAGGATCAGCGGAGCCACGGGGTACGGGAACGGAACCGCGCTGATGATGTCCGCCCCGACCTTCGGATGCGCGCGGATCTTCTGGAACTCCTCGGGCGTGAGCGGCCCGGGTTTCGACAGGATGTGTTCCGGCACGGCAAGCTTGCCGATGTCGTGCAGCAGCGCGGCCGTCTTGACACCCTGGATGTCGTTCTCGCGCATGCCGAGCGAACGGGCCAGGGCTGCGGCGTAGAGCTGCACCCGGCGGATGTGCGACTGCGACGTCTGATCCTTCGCGTCGATCGCGAGCGCCAGGGCCTCGATGGTCGCGAGGTGCAGGTCGGCCATCTCGCGCACGTGCCGCTGCTCGTCGTCAATCCGTCCGAGGTAGACCTTGTAGCTGCGATACGTCAGGTACAGCGGGGCTGCCGCGAGCGGCAGGAGCCACCGGATCGAGACGAAATTCAGGATGCCGACGGCCGCGGCCGCCGCGCCGGCCCCGACGAAATAGCTCGGTGCGCTCCAGAGAAAGTTCTCGTTCCAGATCTTGACGATTGGCTGGCGCGTCGACAGTGCAATCGCCGTCGCAATCATCGCCGTGTTGATGATGAAGTACGTCGTCGCCGCACCGACGAGCGGCTTGGCGAGGGTCCACGGGTCGAACTGCCCGGGGACACCTCCGAGCCAGATATAGATCCGGCCGGCCGCCTGCACGGTGACAATCAGGCACGCCATGCTGAAGAGCGTGCGGTAGACGGGATTGCGCTCCTTGATGCGGAACGTGCACTGGCACCACGCACTGACCGCCGCGACAATCATCGTCTCGTTGGGCCCGAGCAGCAGCAGTGACGCGAAGTCCACCGCGTACGACACCGACATCGTGGACCCGCTGCGCGCGAGCGGCAGCGTCACCTTGAAAACGGAGGTGACTGAGGAGAGCGTCAGGAGCAGCAGGAAGACCCAGCTGTGCGAGAACGTCCTGAAGGGGAACTGCGCGACGAGCAGCCCGGATCCCAGGCCGATGACGGCGCACACGAAGAGCCGCGCCGGAAGCGGCAGGCGCTGCATGGCGTTCAACAACCCCACACAGCTTTCGAATGGGGGTTACCGAGCACCAGGAAAGAGGTCGTCTTGCTCATCGCCGGGACCTGTCCCATACGATTTCTGACGCATCGCTCCCCGCTGTTGTGCTCCACACGACGTCGCCGCACGAGGTCCCGGCGCAACTCGTGCCCCAGACGGTGCCCATGCCCGCGACGCTGCCACGAATGATGCTGTCGCAGTCGCTCCCGCAGACCGTGCCCCACGTGATGTGATCGCCGGCCGTGGTCGTCGAAGCGCCCCACATCACGTCGGTGCGCCACGCGTTGGCGTCCGGGTTGAGGACGCCGCCGCCGATGCGGTGGTTGCCCCAGTTGATATGGGCGTTCCAAGGCGTGGGATCCTTCGCGACAGCCGGCGCGTTCGGATCCGCGGCGAACGACTTCGCAAGCTGCACGGCGCCGCGCGCGTTCAGGAACCCCGCGCCCTGCGTGAGGTCGTCGTATCCGGAGCGATGCTCCGCCGTGTACTGGAGAATCGCCTTTACGAGATTTGGCGTGAGCGCCGGGTTCGCCTGCAGCATCAGCGCGACCGTGCCCGCAACGACCGGCGCCGACATGCTCGTCCCGCTGAGACTCAGGTACGGCTGCGTCACGGTGTTCACCGTTCCCCACAATCGCGCCTGGGGGTGAGTTGTGAAGAGCAGGCTCGATCCGTCGGCGAGCGATTCGATCCCGACGCCGGGCGCCACGAGGTCAGGCTTGGCTGCGTAATCGATGTAGCTCGGGCCCCGTGAGCTGAATGGTGCGATCTCATCGTCTTTTCGACTGATCGTGCCCTTGTGAGTCGAGGCGCCTACGGTAAGCACCCACGGCGCGTTCCCGGGCGACGTGATCCCGCCGTATTGCGGCTGCCCTTTTGCGTCGCGGCCGAAATTTCCCGCGGCCGTGACGACGACGATTCCCGCTTCGACGGCGCGCCTGGCGGCCAGCGTCAGCGGGTCGGTGTCGTATGACGCATAGACTCCCGCCGCGACCGAGAGGTTGATCACGCGAATGTTGAACCGGGCGCGGTTCTGCACCGCATAGTCAAGCGCGGCGATGACGTTGCTGATGTAACCGTTTCCGTCGCCGTCGAGCACCTTGAGGACGACAAGACTGGCGCCGGGCGCCATGCCGGTGCGCGCGCCGTTCGAGTCGTACCCACTGCCCGCGATGATCCCGGCCACATGCGTGCCGTGCCCGTAATCGTCGTACGCGAGCGGCTGGAAATCGACGAAGTCGACGAAGTGGACGACCCGGTCCGATCCGAGGTCGTCGTGCCAGGAGGTGACGCCTGAGTCGATGAGCGCCACGCCGATTCCGGAGCCGTCCACCCCCAGATGGGCGCGCGTCCACGTAGCGCCCGTCGTGGCCCCGGTCCGCTCCATCGTGCCTGCGACAGGCCGGTCCAGGCTGAGAGCGGCGATGTGCGGATCGTCGGCAAGCGCCTCGAGCGCCGCATCGGGCACCTCCGCGACCTGCCCGCGCATCAGCGGCAGCCGGCGCCCCGGCGTCCCCGCCACGGCGGCAATCAGGCGGTCGGCGGGCGACCCGTCGGTCGTCTCCACGATGACTCTGGACGTGCCCTGCCCCTCGCGCGCGCGGACGCGCAGCGCGGCGTCGAGTTTACGGTCCCCGCCGTGCCCGGCCGCGATGGCCGGGACGGCGGTCGCCGCAAACACCACGATGAAGAGGAGATGACGTCGAGCCATTTCGCAGGGTGCTGACGATCCGAACGGGTCTCCGGGTGCAAACCGTCTGCCCAGGGCTCAACCGGCTGCACGCGCCCGTATGGGATTGTCCAGACAGCCTTTATATCGACCGGCCACCCCAACCATTACAGGGCAGTCTCCGACGCGCCCGGAATAGTGTGCCATTCCGCAACAGTTGTTACCAACGTTGGTGTGAAGTGCGGGCCGGTTCGCTGCCGCGCGATGCGATTACAAAATCGGCAGGCGGGACGCGCGTTTCGTCAGGTCGCGACCCGTTTTGTAATCGTTCTCGCGGGCCGCTGCTCGCTCTCGAGGCCGTATTCGACGATTTTGCGGTACAGGGTGCCGCGGCTGATTTCAAGGACCGACGCCGCCTGCTTCTTGTTCCAGTTCACGGCTTCGAGGACGCGGACGATGTGGGTGCGCTCGGCATCGGCGAGCGACGGGAGGCTCTGGCGGGCGGAATCGGCCTGCGGCTCGTTCGCGTGGAGGAATTCCACGTCGACCCCGCGAATCACCCGCCCCGGGGACGACAGGGCGGCGCGCGCGACGGTGCTCTCGAGCTCCCGGATGTTGCCGGGCCAGTGATACTGCAGCAGGAGGTCGGTTGCCTCCTTCGCGAAGGTTTTGCCGTCGAGCGCCAGCCCGTTGGCCGCGCAGTACCGGGCGAGGAAGCGCTGGGCGAGAACCGGGATGTCGGACTTCCGTTCACGCAGTGAGGGTAGGCGTATGGAAAACGCGTTGACGCGGTAGTACAGATCCTCGCGGAACCGCGAATCCCGGACGAACTGGTCGAGCGGCCTGTTGGTGGCAGAGATCAGGCGGAAGTTGACCTCGATCGAATCGTTCCCGCCCAGCCGCTCGAACCGGCGCTCCTCGAGCGCGCGCAGCAGCTTGGCCTGGCCGATGAGCGCCAGGTCGCCGATCTCGTCGAGGAACAGCGTGCCGTTGTTCGCCATCTCGAGCCTGCCCTGCTTGCGATCGTTGGCGCCGGTGAACGCACCTTTTTCGTACCCGAACAACTCCGATTCGAAGAGCGTGTCGGGCAGCGCCGCGCAGTTGACGCCCTGGAACTTGTTCGTCCCGCGTCGGCTCAGCTCGTGGATCATTCGCGCGACCACTTCCTTGCCCGATCCGGTGGGACCCAGGATCAGGACGGAGATGTCGGACTTCGCGGCCGTGCGGATCCATTCGAAGACGACAAGCATCTTCTCGTCCCGGCCGATCATTTCGCGGAAGCGCTGCACCGACGGCGAGCGGTCCTCGTGGCTGACTGCCGCGCGCCGCTCGAGGAACTCGTCGAGCAGCTCGCGCAGCCCCTCGGTTGCCGGCTGCTGCTGGCCGAAGCGCGGGGTGCCGGGCGCGGCGAGCTTGCGGGCGACGCCGAACGTCACGAGCTCACGCAGGCAGTTCTCGATGTCGAGCCGCATGCGCCCGAAGGTCTGCATCAGCGCCTCGACCTCGAACGACTCGTCCGGGCGGGCGCAGAGGAAGCGGAGCAACCCTGCCCGCAGCGGCGACTGCACGAGCGCGTGGAAGCGTGCTTCGACTTCGGAGCCGTCCGTCCGCCGCGCGGTGCCCGCGTTGTCCGGGGTCATACGGGACGCGGGGCCTCACCCGTCCCGCCGGCGGCGCCGGTGCGCGTGCGGTAGTAGTCCGACTGGAACTGCTCGATGAGGCTCTTCATCTCGATCGCATCTGCCTTCCTGTGTCCGTGGCAGAGCACAGGGCTCGCCCCTCCCGAACTTTCGATCATGATGTCGGCAAAAAACAGGTTCCTGTCGATGGCCACGGAGGCCACATGCGCGAGGTGCATCGACTGCTCGCGGCCGCCCACCCATTCCGGCGTGTAGTGGACGACGCTCGTGGCCGTCACCGCGACCTGCGTCGGAAACAGCAGGTTCCCGCGGCTCATGCGGCTTGCCCGGAATACGTGCGCGCCCGGCATCGGGCGCCCCTTGTGCCACAAGAACGCGATGGCCGCCGCGACCAGGATCAGCGCGACGCCGACCCACAGCAGGGCGCTGCCGGAACCGGGGATGGAATCAGGCATCAGTCAGACTCGAATGCTGCGGGGGAGGCGGATACGTTCGCTCCGGAACAGCCCTGCTGTCAAGGTATTTCGCCCTTGGCGGCCATAGACTGGTGCTAATCTTAGCGGAGCCGCCGGCATGAGCGGCACGGATCGCGCCGCAGGCCGCGGCCGGCCCCATTGCGGGAGGTTCGTCAGTGCCCCACCGAGCGCCCGGTTCCTCGGGCCACACGAAGAGTCACTACCTCACCGGAAAACCCATCAAGTACTACCGGCCGCAGGGGAGCGCCGAAGTCCGGCGGCTCATCGACGGCGGCTTCCAGGCGTTCAATGCCGGGCGACTCTCCGAGGCGTGCCACATCTACGCGGACAAGATGCTCGCGCCGGATCAGGATACGACCATCGGACTGACCGTGGCGGGCGCCCTTACGCCGGCGGGCCTCGGCGGCTGTGCGATCGAGCTGATGGAACGCGGCCTCGTCGACTTCATCATCAGCACCGGGGCGAATCTCTATCATGACCTCCACTACGCGCTGAACTTCACGCTACACCGCGGCTCGCCGTTCCTGGACGACGTCGATCTCTATGAACAGGGGATCATCCGCATCTACGACGTGCTCTTCCCGGCGACGGTGCTGCTCGAGACCGACACGTACATCCGCGAATTCCTGGTCCGCTCCCGGCTGTCGGGGCCGATCGCCACGTCCGAGTTCCATTACCGTCTCGGTCTGGACCTGCTCGAGCAACAGCCCGGGTGTGCGGAGTACTCGGTCGTCGCCGCCGCGGCCCGGGCCGGCGTCCCCATCTACACCTCGTCGCCCGGCGACAGCTCCATCGGGATGAACATTGCGTACCACGAGCTGATGAACGGGTCGACGCTGATGATCGATCCGAACCGGGACGTCAACGAAGTGTGCGCGATCATCCTGGGCGGCACGAAAAACGGGTGCGTGATTCTCGGGGGCGGATCGCCGAAGAACTTCTACCTGCAGGGGCAGCCGACGCTCTGGGAGGTCTACGGCATCCCCAAGGGGGGAAACGACTACTTCATCCAGATCACGACCGACCAGGTGGTCTGGGGCGGGCTCTCCGGCGCCACGCCCGCCGAGGCGGTGAGCTGGGGCAAGGTGAATCCCGGGGTCCTTCCCGACACCGTGGTCGCGTACTGCGACTCCACCATCGCGTTCCCGCTCTTCTGCGAATACGCCGTCGGATCCGAATACAACCGCCGTCCGCGCAAGGAGCTCGTGCACAAGCGCGATGCGCTCGTCGCCGAACTGCTGCGACAGGCAAAGGACGCGCAGCGACGGAAGCCGGCGCCCATGGATGCGCAGCCGGCCGAAATCGACAGGCATCGGTAGGGAATTCCACGGGTTCTCCGGGTTCCACGGGTTCTCCGGGTTCTACGGGTTCTACGGGTTCTACGGGGTTCTACGTTCTGTCTCAGGGGTGAAGTTGGGCACGCTGTCATCGGAGTTCACGGCTCACGTCGGCGCGTTCAGCGGGGCGCCCCGCATCTACGCAGACGCCAACATCCCGAACGGGATCGTCGGCTACATGCGCCAGCGACTCGGCTGGGACGTGCTCTTCGTCGTGGAACACGACGATCTCCGGCGGGCCCGCGATATCGAGCACTACCGGCTCGCGAGGCGGCTCGGGCGGACGATCGTGACGCTCGATCGCGACTACATCGACGACCGCAACTTTCCACCCGCCGAAGGCGCCGGCGTGATCGTGTTCTGGGCTCCGGACGAGCGGCGGCTGCGACAACAGCTCAAACGGGCCGATCGCTCGCTGTTTCGCGCCGATGGCGCGGGGCCGCTGCCTCTCGAAGGACGCAAGGTCTGCTGGCCCCTCGAGGGCGATCTGGAGGCGGATGCTCGCGCTGGGGATTGATCTCGCCGACGTCGAGGTCCGTGGGGTCGCCGTGGACGGCGACGGCACGATCCTGCGCCGGGGGCGCGGCAGCCGGGGGCGCGCCGGACTCCGCGACCTGCTCGACGAGCTCTCGGCGGGGCACCGCCCGGATGCCATCGGGCTGGCGGCCGACGCGCCGGGCGCACCGCTCGAGGGAGCGGCCAGATGGCCGGTGGCCCTGGTGTGCACGCCAGGCGCGGCAGCTGTCGTCGCCGAATCGTGGCTGGGGGGCGCCCGCGGCGCACGCCACGCGCTCTGCCTGCTCATCGGCGACCGCGTGATCGCCGGACTTCTCCTGAACGGAGAGCCATGGGTCGGCGCACACGGTTTCGCCGGCGCCGCCGCGTGGTTCGCCCTGAACCCTGTCGAGCGCCAGGACTACCGCAGGTTCGGCAATCTCGCGGCGGAAGTCAGCAACGAGGGCATCGCTCGACGGCTCGCCTGGCGCGTCCAGGCCGGCGACGAGTCCGTCGTCATCGAACGCGCCGGATCCCTCGAAGCCATCACCGCGCTGCATGTGTTCGACGGCGCGCGCGCGGCCGACGGCGTCGCGATCTCGGTCGTCCGTGAGACAGCAAAATACATCGGGATGGCACTCGCGAACATGGCGTCGCTCCTGGATCCGGAGATCATCGTTCTGGGGGGGACCGTGGCCGGCGCCCGCGACCTGCTGCTCGAGCCCATTCGTCAGGAATGCGCCCGGCGGCTCCCGCCCGGCCTCGTCGATCAATTCCGCTTCGCCATGTCCGATCTCGGCCCTGATGTCGTAGCGATCGGCGCCGCCCGCCTCGCGATGCACCCGGCGGGATGATGATCCTTTCGGGCGCGGCGATCGTCCTGCCGGACAGGCTGCTCAGTCCGGGCACGCTCGTGATCGAGGGCACGCGCATCACCGACGTCGCGCAGGGCGCGCGGGCCGGCGAGGGGGCCGCCTATCTCGACCTCTCAGATCACTACATCGTCCCCGGGTTCATCGACGTGCACGTGCACGGGCTCGACGGACTCGACACGCTTCAGGGCGGGGATGCCATAGCCGACATGGCGCGGCGGCTGCCGCGGTTCGGCGTGACGGCGTTCTGCCCGACGACGATCGCGTGCGCGCCCGGCGCGCTCCGGGCCATGCTCGCCGCGGTGGGCGCCGCCCGGACACGGCCGGCGGCGCTCTCGGCGCGCGTCCTGCCCGCGCACCTCGAGAGCAACTTCATCAACCCGGAATTCAAGGGCGCTCAGCCGCTCGACTGCCTGCGGCTGCCGGCTGGGCGGGGGCCGGAAGGGGAGTTCACGGGCGCGGAGATCCTGGCCGAGATTTCCGCGGCACGACCCGACGTCGGGATCGTGACGATCGCCCCGGAGCTCGAAGGCGCGCTCGAGCTCATTCGAGACCTCACGTCACACGGCCATCACGTGTCACTCGGCCATTCCGGCGCCACGTACGACCAGGCGCTCGCCGGAGTCGACGCGGGCGCACGTCAGGCGACCCACCTGTTCAACCGGATGACGGCGATCGGCCATCGGCAGCCCGGGCTTGCGGCTGCCGTCCTCGAGCATGAGGACGTGACGGCGGAGCTCGTGTGCGACGGGATGCACGTGCACCCGGCCATGATGCGGGTGGCCCTCGCCGCAAAAGGGACGTCGAGAATCATGGCGATTACGGATGGCACCGCCGGCGCCGGGCTGCCGCGGGGGGCGCGCAGTACGATCGGCGGCCGTCCCATCACCGTCCAGGACGTGGCGCTTCTCGAAGACGGCACCATCGCGGGCAGCGTCCTGACGATGGATCGGGCGTTCGCGAAGCTCGTGAGCGCCGTGGGGTTGAGCCTCGTGGACGCGGCGATGGTCTGCTCCACGACGCCGGCGCGGGCACTGAATCTCCAGGGGCTGGGGGTCATCGCGCCGGGCGCCACCGCCGACGTCGTCGTCCTCGATCGCGACCTGAACGTTGTCCGCACGTTTCTCGCAGGCGCGCAGGTCTGGTCGGCGTTCGACGGAACCCGGAGCTGAAATCAGCACATTTTGGTGGTTTTCGGCCGCCCCCGGCCGCAAATCCCCGTCTTTCACCGCTTTCCGAGGAACGCCGGACCGCGCCGCACCGTCTATCCCGGGTATGAAAGCCATTTACCAGGCTGGCCTCGTCCTCCCGGTCATCCTCGCCGCGGCGTGCACGGTCACGCTCGACTCGCAGTCGCAGATTGCGCGCGAGGAGAAGCGGTTCACGGTCTCGGGTACTCCGACCGTCCACCTGGCGACCTTCGACGGGCCGATCGAGATCCAGTCATGGGACAAAGCCGACGTGCTCATCGAGGTCGAGAAACGGGGATCGACGCGCGAAGCTGTCGACGCGCTCCAGATCGAGTCGTCGCAGGATGGCAACACCATCGAGTTCGAAGTCAAAAAGCCTGAAGGTTTGTCGCTGAACGGCTTCGGGTTCCACGCCTCGGCGAGCGCGAAGCTGATTGTGTCGGTGCCGCGGAACACCGACGTTCGAGCCCGGAGCGGCGACGGCTCGATCCGGATCGCGCACGTCACCGGCCGGACGGAGCTGCACACCGGCGACGGCAGCATCAAGGCGGAGGATGTCTCGGGCGATTTGACCTTCACGACGGGCGATGGATCCGTGACGGTGGACGGCGCCGAGGGGCGGCTTGCGCTCGAGACTGGCGACGGAAGCGTCAACGTTACCGGCAAGCTTGCCGCGGTGCGCCTCCACACGGGCGACGGGTCGATCGTCTACCGCTCCCAGCCCGGCACCGCGATGGCCGACGACTGGGACATTACGACAGGGGACGGCTCGGTGTCGCTCTACCTGCCGCCGGACTTCGGGGCGGAGCTCGATGCGCACACGGGTGACGGCACCATCCGCAACGACCTGAAGGTGGACGGGGCCGCCGAGGGTGAGAGCCGGCGCACCGTCAAGGGACGGCTCGGAGCGGGCGGTAAACAGCTTCGTATCCGCACGGGCGATGGGTCAATCCGCCTCCGCACGCTCTGACCCGTCGAGCCGCTCGCCTCCCCGCCGCCCCTGCACTGCGTAGGCGGTGGGATCCCCTCCGCCCGCCTCTCTGAACGCATCAATCCGTTCGCGACACTTGCTGCACGCGCCGCAGTGCGCCGCGCCTCGCGGCTGCATGCAGGAGAGCGTGAGCTCCAGCGGCACGCCCAGGGATCGTCCCAGCCTGATGACGTCAGCCTTGTGAAGTGAAAGCAGCGGTGCCTCGATCGTCAGCGGGGCGGCCAGCCCAATCGACAGCGCACGGGACATCGCGTCGAAGAATGCCGGCGTCGCGTCGGGGAAGGGGTTGCCCGCGAGCGGCCCGATCAGGATGCGGCCGATCTTCGCATGCGCCATGTAGACGGCGGCCTTCGAGAGCAGGACGATGTTGCGCCCTTCGATGTACACGTCCGAATCCGGCGTGTCGTAGCGCGGCGCCGTACCACGGATCGCCCAGTGTGTGGCGGGATAGACATCGTGCATGTCCACCGCGAGCGCCACGAGCGGACGCACACGTCCGGCAAAGGCGGAGGAACCGAGGAGACGTTCGGCGGCAGCGCGTTCGCCCGGTTCCCACGCGAGTCCCGCAGACACGTAGATCGGAGTGACCGGCGCGGGTTCGGCGCTCTTCGACCCGGCCACTGGAGCAGGAAAGTCGGGGCCGTTCGCAGCACGTGCGATCGCATCCGCCAGCAGCACCGCGCTGTCGAGTCCGCCCGAAAACAGCACGGCCGTCGCGTCGGGCCGCGGCGCTGTCACGCGGCGGCCCTCAACCGGGGTGCTTGGCGTCGCGCCCCCGGGTGATATGGTGAAGAGCTATGTATCTCGTCACCAAGCGCATCGAGTTCTGCTACGGACATAGGCTGCTCGACTATGACGGCATCTGCAAGCATCCGCACGGCCATAACGCGCTCGCCGAAGTCGACGTGCGAACGGACCGGCTGGATCGCCGCAACATGGTCGCCGATTTCAGCGACATCAAGCGGGTCGTCAAAGGGTGGATCGATCGCGAGCTCGATCACAAGATGATCCTGCGCCACGACGACCCGCTCGTCTCGCCGCTGCGGGAGCTCGGCGAGCCGATGTACCTGCTCGAAAGCAATCCTACGGTCGAACGGATCGCCCGGCTGATCTTCGACAAAGGGCGGGAACAGGGCGTCGACATCGTCGCGGTGCGCGTCTGGGAGACGCCGTCGTCGTTCGCCACCTACACGGGCGAGGCGTAGTCGATCCGGGTAAGTTCACTTTTTGAACGGCAGCTCGTACGAGAGATAGACGAACGCACCCGTGTCCCGCGTCCCGTCGGTCCAGGAGACGGGCAGCGCGAAGCCGGTCACGACCTGCGCGTCGCCGATGTTCCAGCCGCCCCTGAATCCCGGCGAGAGCGTGAAGGTCGTCGCCCGCGTTGTTCCGCCAGGGACGGCGCTCTGATCGAAGAGAATTACGGATTCGAGCATCAGGTTCAGCATCGGCTCGAGGCGGTAGATGGCGCTCCCGGCCAGGAACGGGGAAACGAGCGTCACACGCTCCCTGCGGCCGTCACCAGTCGCGTCGAAATCGCCCTGCGCTCTCGGCAGCCACGTGAGACCGGCATTCCAGTGCAGGTACCAGTCGTTCAGCTGTTTGCTGAACGGCAGATTGAACTGCAGGCCGGGACTCCCGTCTCCGAACCCCTTGTCGCGGCTCCCCGTCGGCACAACGACACTCACGCGCGGCGCGAATGCGGGCCGGCCCGGGCCCTCTTCCATCACCTGATACCGGTAGTTGATGAGCGTGTCCCCGAAGCCGGACTGGCCGTCGCCGTTCATGAAGGCCACCGTGTACGAGAGCTGGTGCGTCTGTTTCGGGACAGGCCACTCCTGCGTGAACGTGCTCGTCCAGGCGCCCTGCGAGCGCATGGCGCCGAAGATGTTCTGAACGACGCCGGCTTCCTGGTTGAAGGCCTCTTCTACCAGGAACGAGTTGTCCGTGATTTTGAACGGCTCCGGCGGAACTGGCGCAGGCGCCGGGCCCTGCGCACGAACCGACGTCGCCACGCACAGCAGCATGGCGGCAATGCGCGCCGCACGGACCAGGACCTTCGACGCCGCGCGCGCGCCGATGGTCACCTGGCGATCGGTCCCATTCCGGAGCTGCACACTGTCGCCGACGGCGTCGCGCCTCTCGACTCGGACGACGTCACCAGGACGGAGGTCGTTCCGCTCGGCGAATTCGAGGAACTCGCGATCCTGATCGCTGAGCCGCGCGATGGTCAACGGCGCGTCGAGCGTGCAGGTGAGCAGGTCCTGATATTCGACGGTCGGGACTGTGCCTTCCGGCCCCGGGATCGGATCGCCGTGCGGGTCCACCTGGGGCCGTCCCAGCATTTCGTCCATGCGGGCGATCAATCTATCCGAGGCCGCATGCTCCAGTTGCTCTGCCTCCTCGTGCACTTCCGTCCAGCTCATGTCCATCACCTTCACGAGGAACAGTTCGATCAGCCGATGCCGCCGCAAGACCAGCGCGGCGAGCTTTTCGCCCGCAGCAGTCAGCCGCACGCCGGCGTACGGCTCGTACCTCACCAGCCCTGACTCCGCCAGCGCCTTCACCATCGTGGTCGCCGTCCCCGGGACGACGTGCATCGAGGCGGCGAGGTGTCCCATGTGGACGAGCGCGTCCGGGTCGGTGAGCGCGCTCTGGGCGTGGAATATGGCCTTGAGATAATTTTCGACTGTGTGGGACGGGGCCACAGGGCTCACCCCGAACTTCCTACGCTCATTTGACCCATCAAAACCACCATGCCGAGCATTGAAAGACGGTATCACGGATAGACGGCGGTCCGCGGCTGTACGATGTCGGCGCATGGCGCCGGCTTCGACCCTCCGCAACGCACTGGCCACGCCTGACGGGAAGCGCTCGTACGTGCGGCGGCTCTTCGCCACAATCGCCGACCGCTACGACTTGATCACCGTGCTGCTGTCGTACGGCCAGGACCGTCGATGGAAGCGACGGCTCCTCAACCTGTCGGGGGTGACGGCGCGCACCCGGGTCCTGGACGTGGCGTGCGGCACCGGGGACCTCGCGTTTGCCGCGGCGCGTCGCGGCGCGGACGTGACCGGGCTGGACGTGACACACCGCATGGTGCAGCTCGCGACGGCGAGGCGCGTGCAGACCGGCCTCGACGTGCGGTTCGTTGTCGGCGACATGGCGGCGCTGCCGTTTCGCGACCAGGAGTTCGACGTGGTCACGACCGGATACGGCATTCGCAACGTCCCGGAGATCGCACCCGCGATTCGGGAGATCTCCCGGGTCCTACGGCCGGGGGGGGTGTTGCTATCGCTCGATTTCAACCGGCCCGACAACCGGCTGCTTCGTGCTGTTTACCTGGCGTACCTGACAGCGGTCGGGTCTGCGCTGGGGTTCGTCCTGCACCGCGACCCCGACACCTACCGATACATCCCCGAATCGATCCGCCGGTATCCCGGAGCAAGGGTCGTACGCGAACTGATTGAAGCGAACGGGTTCGCCATGACAAGGCACCTGCCCGTTCTCGGCGGGTTGATGGCCATTCACACGGCCAGGAAATAGCGCCTCCCGCGATTGGGTCATCTTTTCTCCCGTTGAGGTGGGTTCCGTGGCAGACTATGGATCCCCCGGCAGTTCACGGATCCCTGCACTTGTTCGATGGGACGACTTCCGACCTGGTGTCACAAGCCCTGATGGCTGGCCTCCCGGGCGGAAGTTTCGCATTGGGCGGCGCTGCGCTTCACGCGCCTGCATTCGAGTGCACGAGCGTCGCCGGATGCGACGGGACGCCACCGGCGGGTCCGACGAGGGAGCATTCACGAAACGGCTCACCGATGCACTGCGACGTCACCGCGTGGTCAGTCGTGTGAAGGTGGAAAGATTTCAAAGTGCAGCGCACAAAGTTGATGGCGCACGTGCCGTGCGGGCGTGAAGCGGCCGCCGTGTCGAGACGCGAGCCCTAATGGCGCCCCCGAGCGAAACCGAAAGACGATCGACAGTGACGCTCCTCGACTCGCTCCTTGACGCGATCGTTCGCCTTGACGGCGAAGCGCTCATCATGCACGTCGGCGAAAAGCCGTACGTGGTCTTGAGCTCTACGTCGACGAGCACGTTTCGCGGACCCCTGTCGTGGGGACAGGTGGAGCTGTCGTCGCGGCCGCTGAGCGCCGAAGCTGTCATGAGCATGCTCGGACAGATGCTCTCGCCCGAGCAGCGACGCATGCTCGACGATCTCGGCGCCGTCGAACACGAGATCGACGCGCCCGGCGGACTGGACGAGCGCTTCGTCGTAACAGCGGCTCGGGGCGGCGACGATCTGTGGGTGGAAGTCCGGCGGCGGCCGCGGCCGGTCGAAGGGCCCGCGCTGCCGGAACCGATGCCCGCCGCAGCGATTGCCGCCGATGTGATCGGCTCTGCGCATGCGGCGACCGTGGCGGCCCCCCTCGCGGAAGTTGCGCAGCAGAGCGCGCAAGCGTTGAACGTCCCCGCGTCCCTGCCAGTCAGCGCATCCCCCGCGATCACGGCTGTCGTCGATGTTGACGCGATCGTCCGGACGCGGACTGAGGCGATCGAGACCGAGGCCCAAACGGCGCTTGCGCAGAAAGCAGCGGCGCTCGCATCCGAGGCGGAGGCTGCGCTCGCCGCCAAGCTCGCCGAGCTCGCGGTGGAAGCCGAAGCCGCGCTTGCGGCCAGAGAAGCGGAACTGGCCGCGGTGGCCGAAGCGTCGCTTGCCGAAAGGGCCGCCTCGCTGGCTGCCGAAGCCGCAGCCGCGCTCGCGGCGAAGGAAGCGGAGCTTGCGGCCGCGTCCGAGGCGTCGCTCGCCGAACGCGCCGCCGCCCTCGTGTCAGCAGCCGAGGCCGCGCTCGCCGCCCGGGAAGCCGAGCTCGCCGCAGCCGCCGACGCGTCGATCGCCGAACGGTTGAATGCGGCGGCGCAGGAAGCAGGCGCGGCGCTGGCCGCGAAGGAGGCCGCGCTCGCAGCCGCCGCGGAATCAGCCCTGGTTGAGAGGGCGGCAGCCCTGGCGAGTGAGGCCCAGACTGTACTGGCCGCGAAACAGGGGGCGCTCGAAGCTGCGGCGGAGGGCGCGATTGCCGCGAAGGCCGCCGCAATGGCCGCCGAGATGGAAACGGTGCTCGCGGCGCGCGAGGCGGCGCTTGCGGCTGCCGCGGAAGCGGCGCTTGCGGAGCAATTGGCCGCGGTCGCAGCCGAGGCGTCCGCCGCGCTCGCCGTGCAGCAGGCGGCGCTCGACGCGAAAGCGCAGGAATTCGCCGCGCGTGCCGCATCCGTCGGATCCGAGCTCGAGACGACGATCTCGATGCGTGAAGCAGCACTGGCGCAGTCGGCCGAGGCCGCGATCGCCGCCAAAGCGGCCGCACTCGAGGCCGAGGCGCAGGCCGCGTTTGCCGAGCGGGAACGCGCACTCGCGGCTGCAACCGAAGCCGCGCTCTCGGCGAGGCTTGCCGCGCTCGCGGAGGAAGCCGAAGCGACGCTGGCCTCGAGACAGGCCGCCCTCGCTGCCGAGGCGGACGCGGCGCTCGCGGTCAAGGCCGCGTCGCTCGCTGCGGAGGCCGAAGCGGTGCTCGCCGAACGTTCCGCCGCACTGACGGGCGCCTTCGATGCCGCCCTGGAGGAGAAAACCGCCCTGGTCGCCGCCCAAGGCGACGCCGCGCTGTCGGCACGGGTTGCCGCGCTCGAGGCTGAACTACGAGAGGGCGCACGCGCGCGCGAAGCCGCCCTCACTGACGCGACGCGTGCCGCGCTGGAGGCGCAGACAGAGGCGGTGCTCGCCGAGCGGGTTGCGGCCGCCGAAGCGGGTCTGCTCCAGGCGCAGCTTGCCCGCGAGGCTGCCCTCGCCGCGGCCGCCCAGGCCGCCCTCGTCGCCCAGGCCGCGTCACTGGCGGCGCAGGCAGAGTCGGTGCTGGAGGAACGGCTCGCTGCGGCGGAGGCGGAGATGCGTGCTGCGCTCGCGCATCGTGAGGGAATGCTTCGCGCCGAGGCCGAAGCCGCGCTCGCCCAGCAGGCGGTGTCTCTGGCGGCGGAGGCTGCCGCCGCGGTTGCGCGGGAGCGGGCAGCGCTCGAGGAACGCGCGCGCGAGGAGCAGGCTGCACGCGAGCGCACGCTGGCGGCGGACCTGGAAGCCGCTCTTGCCGAGCGATCCGCCGAGCTCGCCGCTCACGCGGAGGCGGTGCTCGCCGAACGTCTCGCGACCTTCGAAGCCGAAACCCGCGCGGTCCACGAAGCCCGCGCGGCGATGCTCGCCGCCGAAGCGCAGGCGGCGAACGATGCGCGCGGCGAAGAGGAGCGTCGCGCGCACACCATCGCGGTGCAGCAGGCGCGGGCCGCGGACCTCGACACAGCCGCCGCCGATGCCCGCGCTGCGTTGACGGGCGGAGCACAGGCGCCGGCTTTCGCGGAGGCGGTTATCGCAGGCCCTCACCAGATCCCCGACGCGGAGGACCACGGCGCCGCGGCCCGGTTGTTCGAGATTCAGCCGGAGACAGCCGCTCCGGCATCGTGGCACGATGCGCTCTCCGCGGACGCGGCGCCGGACGTCGCCGTCGTGCTGCCCATCGTCAGGCCCACCCTCAAGTTGCAGCAGCCCGTCGTGCAGGTGGCGAGCCCCGGCGCCTCGACCGAGGCGTCGCTCGTCGAGCTGCTGCGGTCGGCTGCGGCGCATCGGGCGTCGACGGTCTACGCCGTGGTCGACACGCGTCCGATGATGCGCATCGAAGGTCAGATCAACGTCGTCGGCACCGAGGCGCCGATTGCGGCCGGAGACGTCGAACGGTTCATCTTCGAGTTCGCGCCGCGTAACCTGGTGGCGGACGCTGCGCCAGAGTGGACGTGCGCCGTTCCCGGCGTCGGGCGCGTGCGGTGTGTCACGTTCCACGATCAGTCGGGTGCCGGTCTGATCATCCACCTGCCCGCGGCTGACGTGAGTACCGCGGACGAGATCGGGCTCACGCCAGAGATCCAGGCGCTCTGCGGGGCCGCTGACGGGCTCATCGTGATCACCGGGCCGCGCGCGAGCGGCAAGTCGTCCATGCTCAATGCGCTCGTGGATCTGATCAACCGCACGCGGTACGATCACGTGGTCACCATCGAGTCGCGCATCCGCGTGCGGCACGAGCGCCGCTGCGCGTTCATCAGCCAGCGGGAGGTGCGGGGCGACGGGGACGCGATTGCGTCGGCGGCGCGCGCTGCGCTCCGCGAAGGCGCCGACGTGCTCGTGATCGAGGACCTCCGGGCTCCCGAGGCGCTCGGGGCCGCGCTCGACGCCGCCCGCGCCGGGCGCCTCGTGCTGGGGTCCATTTCCGCACCGAGCGCGCCGGTGGCGCTCGAGCGGCTTGTCGATGCGTTCCCGGCGGATCGGCGGCCGCAGGTCCGCGCATCGCTCGCCGGCGCGCTGCGCGCTGTAGTCGCGCAGGTGCTCGTGCCGAAGGTCGCCGGCGGGAGGACCGCTGCGCGCGAGGTGCTCCTCAGCAGCCCTGCGGTCCGGAAGCTGCTGCTCGAGGGTGCCACCGGTCAGCTCGCGATCGCGATCGAGAGCGGACGGAGCCTCGGCATGCGGCCGATGGTCGACGCGCTTGGCGCGCTGGTGCGCGACGGGATCGTGGATATCGCGTCAGCGTGCAGCGTCGCACCGGACCGCGCCGCCCTGATCGCCGCGCTCGAACGTGATGGCGTGGACGTGTCTGCGGTCGAGCGCCGCGCCTGATCCGCGCCGGACCCTGCGGCTGCCGGTCGGAGGGTCAGCCCGTTGCAGTACACTGGCTGGATGCTGCCTGACGCCACCGCACCCGCCCCCATTCCTCCCCCCGCCACGCGAGCCTGATCACCATGGAAGTTTCCGAAATCCGCCGCCGCCTGCGCGCGGCCGTCGAGGAGGCGCGTCACGCCGCCGCCGAGCGCCGCGTCCGAACGGCCGCGGCCGCACGTGATTACGAGGAATTTCTGAGCCAGCGCGCCGTTCCGATCTTCCACCAGCTCGCGACAGCGCTGACGGGAGAAGGGCACCTGTTCAAGGTGTTCACCCCCGCCAACTCGGTGCGCCTCTCCTCGGAGCGCTCGCACGAGGAGTTCATCGAGCTCGTGCTCGACGACGGATCCGATCTCCCGACCGTGCTTGGCCGCACGTCCCGCGGCCGCGGCCGCCGAATGGTCAGCGCCGAACGTCCCATCCGCGAGAACGTCGCGATCGCGGACCTGACGGAAGAGGATGTGCTGTCGTTCCTTTTACAGGAGATTCCTCACTTCATAGAGCGCTGACCGAAGCGCAACCCGGTTCCGGGAACCCCGACCCCGGAACCCGGAACCCGGAACCCGGAACCCGGA